>JAXEJQ010000152.1:0-18477 GCA_034101475.1 Candidatus Limivivens sp. | reverse complement strand
AAACACACAGATTCGTAGTGGTTTTCGTCAAATGCTCCAGCATGATCCTGGTACCCATTTTTTCCGCATAAACGCTTAATTCCTGCAAAGCCTCCACACAGCGCTTCCATGCTTCCCGCTTATCCTCATTGCGGTAACCCTGTCCAATGGTTATCAACGTCCGGCCGGCTTCCACCTGATTTGCAATCTCCAGAGATCGTTTCAGGTATCGGAGAGTCCAGTTCCGGATTACCGGATCCCCGGATCCCAGATTTACCGGATACATACATTGCTCCGGTGTATAGCAGATTACTTTCTGGCCGCTGATCCGGATTTTCCGATAAAGCTCGTCCACCATTCCGGTCGTAAATTCATCCTGATAGAGGTGGGGCCCTGCCCCCCAGAGTTCAATATTGGTTACGCCCAGATTTCTCATTGATGAAAGGAAATAATCAAAAGAAAATAAACTGTATGAATAATTTCCGCACACAACTCTGTTCAGATCTTTCATGTTCCTCCTCCTTTTCCTTGCTTTCTTTTTGTGTTGTTATGTTGTTGTAATATATTTTATCATAACATCTCTGTTTGTCAATGACTTTTCCCATCTTTTTCATTTTCTGTTATGTTTGTATAATCTGCCCGATATTTTTTGTATAAATCGCAGATTTTTACATTATTTCCATATCCTTTCTTTTTCGTAATTGACTTCTCAATCTTGTTATGTTACCATTTACTTGCTTGTTATAATTAATTATAACAACATTTTATATTCCCCAGAAGTAAAGAAAGGACTGTTGTATTATGAAGATTGCAGCGATCGGATTTTGTTGTATTGATGTATATGAGAATATCGGCAAACGCTATGCCACCGGAAACGGTATTGACTGTATTGTAAACCTTGCCAAAAAAGGAATTGAAGCCTCAGCCGTCACCGTAGTCGGTACCGATGAATACGGAAAAGAAATGTTCGATTTATGTCGGGCCTACGGGATTGATTCTTCCCATATCCAGGTTCAGCCCGGTGATACCTCTGTCTTCCGCATGGCATTGAAAAACGGCGTGGATCGGGTTCACCTGGAAAACATTCCGGGCGTTATGGAACACTACGTTCCCACTCCGGAAGATATTGCCTTTACGAAAAGCCACGATTTCGTCCATACAGATATGTACGGACATGTTCTGCATCTTCTTCCCGAATTCCGGGCTGCAGGATGCAGGATTATACTGGACTTCTCTCTGAATAAAGATTTTAAACTTCTGGCTCCTGTTCTCTCCAATACGGATTACGGCTTTTTCTCATTTGAAGAAAAAACCGAAGAAGCCCGAGATTTCCTGAAAAAAGCTCATTCCTACGGTCCAAAGCTGGTGACAGCTACCTTCGGTGAAGAAGGAAGTATGTGTTATGACGGGAAAACCTTCTATGAATATGGAATCGTAAAAGTCCCGGTTGTCAATACCGTCGGAGCAGGGGATTCCTTTATTGCCGGTTTTACCTATGGCCTGATGCAGGGCTGGGATGTTCCGGAGTGTCTGAAATCCGGTGCGGAAACTTCTGCTGAAATCGTCCAGCTCTTCAATCCATACTAAACAAAAATGTCTGCTGATGCAGACATCACCAATAATAAAAGCCGATTGCTGACGCAATCGACCCGATGCTTCACTGTACCAGAAACAGAGAGGCTGCCGCATCCCGCGACAGCCTCTCTGTTTCTGATCCTGCTCAGTTATATACCACAATCTTATATTTTTTCGGATTTGTAACACTCTTGCAGTAGTAAATTGGATGATCCTGCTCATCATACCCGATATCCTTCTGCAGAAGAAGGGCTTCTTCCGGCTCCACCCCCAAAGCCTCTACTTCTCTTGGATTTGCATAACACAAATCAATGATTTTCATTCCATGAGTCAGCACAATCCCTTCTTCAAAGAGAAGCTGATGAATCGATCCCGTCAGATCCTTGCTCAGAATAATCGCATATTTCTGCGACAAATGCATCTCTTCCAGGGCCACAGGCTGTTCATCACAGCAGCGAATACGGATAATCCGGATAATCCGTTCATTGGGTCCAAGACTCAAATTGGCTTTGTCAGTCTCTGTGGCATCCTGCAGATCAACCGACAGCAGAATCGAACTTGGTTTCCGCCCTTCAATCTGGCAGGCCTGCGTAAACCCCATGTACTCGCTGGTATTTCTCTCCAGTCTTTTTTCAGCCACAAAAGTTCCGATGCCATGGCGTTTAAAAAGCAGCTCCTCATCCACCAGGAGCTCCAACGCTTTTCGCACAGTAATCCTGCTGACCTTATATTGCTCACTCAGTTCAAATTCCGTCGGCAGCCGATCGCCAGCTTTCAGTTCTCCCTCCTGTATCTTTCTGCGAAGGTCATCTACAAGCTGCTTATACAGCGGCTCTCCCATGTTGCTCTCCTCCCCGCCCGTTTTTGCATATATTATTGAAAATATTATAACATCATAAAACAACCTCCGCAAGATTCTTTTGGAAAATTCTTCAATATCTGATTCTTTCCCCGTCTGCTTCGAATGCTTCACGCAAACAGGCGGCCAGTTTCTGACCGCCTGTTTCTTTCCTCTCCTGTTATTCATGCTCAATTTGTAACTGTTGAAAACCAAGCAAAATTTGGATGCCGGCTCTGAACAGTTACATCAATTCTTCTCTCACCTTCCGGACAACCTCCTCTGCAATCGGCTCCGTCCGGGACTGGCTCATATCCAGATTTTCCGCAATCAGCACCCGGCTTCCGGGCTTCAGAATAATAGCATGGCGCTCCGCCTGCTCGATAACCCGCATCTGCCCGCACACAAGCTCCCGGATCCCATAGTCTCCGGCATCCCGGCCTTCTTCGGAGGTCACCAGCCATCCCCGTCCCTCCAGAAGCAAAAAAGCCTCCTCAGAGGTTTCATGGATTCCCCAGGTCCGAAAGCTTTCGATCCCGTTTACCTCTGCTTCGTAAGTATGAGTGGCGATCCGCCATTCCCTGCTGTTATGAACCACCGTAAATCCTTTTGTTTCGCTCAAATCATATGTCAGCATATTCCTGCCTCCCCGATCAATCCGTTCTCTCTTTTAAAGCTTTACGCCGCGGCAGGCATCCAGGAAGCTGATAATCTGTGCATCCGGCACATTTTTGTCGATTCCCACACAGGAAATGGAAATGTTCTGTCCGTTTTCCTGGCCGTCTCTGGCCAGTGCCTCCACTTCTTCATGGATTTCACTGTCTGTGGCCTTCATCAGGCGCACCGGGCTGTAGCGGGCATTCAGGAACACGCCCGGCAGCTTGGCCCGCACAGTTTTCAGATCGGAGAAGGCGCCGACCTCCGCAAAATCCAGTCCCCGGATCTTGCTGTATCCATCCACCACGTGCTCCATGCTCTTGCCGCAGTGATGAACCGCGAAGGAACCGAAGGCGTCTGCCAGCTGCTGATCATATTTCAGCAGGAACTTCTCATACAGCTCGTTGGAAATCATTTCCACAGAGCAGTTGGAGGTCAGATAGGTTTCCGGCTTTGTCTGGCGCACAATAGCCGTTACACCACCGGAAATATCATTGGAAAGGGCCTTGAAGCGTTTTCCCACATCGATGGAGAGCTTCGTAATCTCAGCCAGCAGCACATCCACCTCTTCCGGTGCTGTATAATAAGCCAGCATGATCTCCTGCCCCATCAGATCCATGGCAATATTCTGGATGCCCATAAGGTTGATGTAGGTCTCCACATGGCCATAATTGCTCTTTAAATAGTCGATCTGCTTTTGGGTTCGCCCCCAGACCTCATTGCTGTCCAGATCCGGCGCCTTGATATCCCCGATGGAATCCTCATCCAGATTCCGGCAGATCACCTGAGGTGAGTTATCCGGCTCATAGCGGATGCCGCAGCCCATGATCTCCGACAGAAGATATCCTGCTGCCAGCAGGTCTGTTCCCAGAAGAGGCCGTTTCTGCGGATCCTTTTCTCCGATTCCGTACTCTCCGAAATGCTCATACAGGGTCTTGCGCATCCGGATATCGCATTCCATCCGGTATTCCGGATCGTCAAAAAATTCCCGGGTAAAATTCACACCGGCATATTCATGCCACCAACTCGGGTGAAAGGTAATGTCATATTTCATAAGGATTGCCCCTCCATCTCATGTAAACGTCTGTACAGCGCTTCCTGTTCTTCCACGGTTTTGCAGTAGGTCACTGCGATCAGCTTCTGTTTGGGTCTCCAGAGCTTTTCAAAAGCCGCAAAGCTGTTTTCCGGATTGCCCACCGCCCGGGCGTTCAGCACGATGCCTGTGCCGTTAAAGGCATCCGCAAAGGCTTCGGGTCTGTTGGGACTGGGATCCGTCTCAATGGTAAAGGCGCCGTCTGCCGCCAGGACATTGCGGTAGCCCTTTACCATGTCGATCTTCTTCTCCCACACACCGCAGGAATGGTACACCACGCCGCCGAATTCATCTCCCAGATCTTCATCCAGGGATTTGAAAATGTCATTGTAATCATCTTCCTGAAGCATGATGGAGGTATCGTTGCTCAGGCCCACGCCGGAGAATACCCGGCTGCTGGCAAACCCGTGACCGGGCCGGGCCAGGGCATCACCGATGATCTTCCGCTGTTCCATCAGGAAATCCTTCAGCAGGTCCGCGCAGAGCTTCGCCGCCTGATGAACCGTATCCGGATCGTCGTAAATCTCCAGAAACATATCCGTCACCGGAAGAAGATAGGTCAGCATGTTCAGAGGCGACTGGATATCACTGAAGGACACCGGAACCTTTCCTTTGGTCTGATCCATGAAATATTCGATCATTTCCAGGTTATACTTTCCTTCCGGTGTCTGCGCAATGGGAACAAAATCAGAATCCAGAATTTCCTGCGCGCTGGAAAACTTCGGTTCCACGCTGGGCGCCTGCTCCGGAAGCCACTTGTAGGTACTGCCAAAGCAGGAAGCAATATAGCCGATGCCGTACCAGGGCTCCAGAAAATTGGCGATATCCGCCTTATAGGGCATACTTGCCTTTAAAGCGCCCAGCTGCAGTGCCAGCGACTCCTTATAATCCCGGCATTTGTCATAAAAAACACCGTTGGCCCGTACTCTGCGGTAAACCAGAAGCCCATGGTCCGCTTCCACAAACTTCCTGTTCTGCTCCAACAGGGCGGCCTCATAATCCGCATATGCATCCAGGTCAAAATCCTCCGGTTTTACCGGAAGAACCTCCGTCCCCTGAGAGTCCCGGAGCGTTGTATCAAATTTCACTTCTCCCATAATAAACTCCTTTTTCTAAACTTGCATGCGCCTGACAGCGCACCGCTACATCACAAACTTCCGCTGCTTCCTTCATTCTTTTTACAGGCAGCGCTTTCTTCCGGTTTACCGGAACTCCTTCCGACAGCTGGCCGCCATGGTCAGAAATACCGGAATGATCAGGAGCGCCGCAGTGCACAGATATGCCGTATTCATATCCACAAAACGCAGCTCAAAGGTAAACACCGTTGGAATAAATCCGGTCAGGAAATGACCGGCTCCGTTAAACAAAGCCGTGGCCCCGGCCAGAATTCCTGTGGTAACCCCCTCCAGATTCATAAAGGAGGACAGTGCCATGGGCACCCACATCTGATAGGCAAAGGCAAACAGCGCAGCGCTGAACAGAACGCCCGGAACCGTCTTCCAGAAGCAGAGGCTGATCCCGCCGATCAGCATGAAGACCGGTGCAAAACGATAAATCTGCTTCCGGAACTTCACAGAAAGGGCCGCAGCAGCCATGGCGCCGGAAAATCCGCCGATATACATGACGCTTGCCGCCAGACCTGCCTGCTCCGGGGTAAATCCCTTGGTTTCCGCCAGATAGGTAGGCAGATAGATGGAATAATGGTTATTCACCCAGATAAAGACAACCATTGTCAGCACGCTGAGCAGGATGAACCGGATCTGCAGAGCACGGATAAGCCCGGGTTTTTCTTTCTTTTCTCCCTTTTTCTCCGGACTGTTCCTCCTCCGGACCGCTTCCCGTCCCCCGAAGAAAAAAATCACCAGCCCTACAGCCATCGCCAGAATCCCCCAGAGCAGCTCCAGACTGCGCCAGCTTCCTGTCCGTTTCACCAGAAAAACCGGAAGACTGTAGGCCACGCTGCTGCTGATCTGGGCCACGGCACAGATCCCACTGCAGAAAAAGGCGCGGTACCGGGGCGTAAACAGCTCTGCCACCAGCACCACACCGATGCATTCCAGAATTCCCTGGCATACCCCGCAGAAAAGATAAGCAAAAACCGCAGCCGGAAAGCTTCCGGAAAATCCGGTCAGAAGCCCGGTAAAGGCAACCGAAAAGCAGCCGGCAATCAGCAGATTGACACTTCCGATTTTCTCAACAATGACGGAAGTCCCAAACATGGATACGGCAGCCGCTACCATACAGACAGACAGCATATTTCCCACCATTGTCAGAGGAACTCCGAAATCCTCCGCCAGCTCCTTCATCAGAGGTGACGGCAGGAAACGGATTTCCGACTGGAGGAAATACAGAAGAACCACGCCCAGTACAATGACCACCCGGTTCCCCCGGCTTCTGCCCCGCTCTTCCCGGATTTTTGCGGACATCATCCCTTTACCGCGCCTGCCATGATACCTTTTACAAAGTATTTCTGCATACTCAGGAAAATGATCATAACAGGGATCAGGGAAAGAATAATCGTGGCGGTCAGCGTACCATACTGCCAGGACGCCGCCTCATCACGCAGGAAGGTGATACCAACTGCCAGCGTCTGAGATTTGGCAGTGACACACAGGGTTCTCGCATAGGTAAATTCACCCCAGACCGTAATGAAGGTCATAATGATCACCGTGGCAATACCCGGTTTTACGATGGGAAGCATAACCCTTGAGAAGGTCTGCCACTGGCTTGCGCCGTCGATTCTGGCTGCCTCCATCATCTCATTGGGCACGCCGTTAAACTGTCCTCTCATAATAAAGACAGACATCGGAAGATTCGTTGCAATGTAAGGCAGAATCAGACCGATTACAGAGTCAATGATACCCATTCTGGACTGCATGATATAAATGGGAATCAGATAAATAACATACGGCAGAGTAATGATAATCAGAACAAAGCCGAGGAACAGATCTCTTCCGTAATACTTAAACTTTGCAAAGGAATATCCCATGGTAGCCGCAAACAACACATTAAACAGCACGCTCCAGAAGGATACGACCACCGAGTTCCGGAAATAGGAAAAGAAATTTCCGAGCTTCGTAAAAATCGATGTATAATGGCCAAAATACAGCTTCGTGGGCAGGAATCTCAGCACATTGGTGTAAATTTCCGTATCGTCCTTCAGGGATGTCAGCAGTGTCCATATGAAGGGCACCAGCCAGATAAAGGCCACCAGCGCCAGAACGATACCGACAATGATCCGGCTGATACTGTTCTTTTTCATCATGCCGCTGCACCTCCCTTTCTTCTCTTTCCGCTCTTCTTCACCTCATCCACATCCTTCTCCCGGTTCAGGAACATATTGATGGCGGACAGGATCAGGATAATAAATCCGATAAAGTAGGCGATGGCGGAAGCATAACCCATTTCATAATATTTGAAAGCGTTCTGCCAGGTGTACTGATAAAGCACCAGTGTCGCCGTACCGGGACCGCCGTTTGTCATAACGAAGGGCTGCTCGAATACTTTTACGGACTGGATAATCGCCCACAGACCGCAGATCACATAGCTTTCCTTCAGGTTCGGCAGAATAATCCGGAAAATCGTCTGAAGGCCGTTGGCGCCATCGATTTTTGCGGATTCGATAATATCGTTGGGAATTCCGGCCAGACCTGCCATGAACAGAATGACAAGCATTCCCATGTTTTTCCACAAGCTGACCACAATAATACTGAACATCGCCCATTTTCCTTCACCCAGCCAGTTGTGGGTCAGGGAATCCAGATGGAAAATCTGGCTTAATACAGAGTTCAAAAGACCATACTGGTTATTGAAAATCCACTGGAAAATAATACCTGTCAGAGACAGCGGCACAACCATTGCCATAAAAATGCAGGTACGGTAAATTCCGGAGCCCTTGACCCCCTTATCCAGCAGCAGTGCAAGAATCAGGGATATAATCATCAGAGACGGAAAGAACGCCAGCGAGAATACCGCCGTGTTTTTCAGCGCCGCCAGAAAATAGCTGTCAGAGAACATCTTTATGTAGTTTTGCAGGCCGATCCAGCTTGGCTTCGGATCAAAGGCGAAATTGTATTGGGTAAAACTCAGATAAAAAGAGCGCACCAGCGGATATCCCATATAGATGATCGCGAAGATCATACCAGGGGCAGCAAAAGCATATCCCGCCAACATGCTTCTCTTACGATATCCCATCTTCTTCATTCCGAAAAAACCTCCGTTAAAAGATCAGGGCCGCAGCCAGAAGACTGCGGCACCAGATTCACAAGTTAATGAATGATCATGACATACCTGTGCTTAAATCCAGGCCGCTGATGTATTCGGTCATATGGTTCTGGAAGTCTTCTACAGACTGTCCGCCAACCAGGTACTGCTGCATTTCGGTCTGTACATAGGTATCCAGTTTGGTCATTTCCTTATATAACGGAGCGGTAATTGCGTTTTCGGTAAAGCTCAGAACTGTCGGCCAGTATTTGTTTTCCAGATTCTCATAGTGAGCTTTCATCGGGGACATCTTTCCATATGCATTGATAGCGCCCTGCTGGAACTCTTCTTTTAACATTTCTTCTTTAATATATGCGATTGCCAGATCCTGATTCTCGGAAACCTTCGGGATAACCATGCCATGAATGTAGTTCAGAGAACCATTTTCATCGGTACCCGGTACCGGCATAACGCCTACATTTTCCTCACCCAGAACGGTGCCTGCTTCGATCCATCTGGAAGCCGGAGCCAGGTGCATAGCCAGCTGACCGGATTTGAAGTTGGTGCGGTTTGCATCCATATCTGCGAATACGTCGGTGGTGGTGTAGCCGTCATCGATGAGCTTTTTCCAGATTTCCAGCATACCCTTGATTTCATCGCCCTGGAAGTTGATGGTCTTGCCGTCTTCTCCGAACAGAGAACCTGTTACTCCGTTTACACAGGTATCATAGGTATAGAGCATCATGTTGGAGCCCCAGTCAATACCAAGTCCGGTCTGTCCGTCTTTGGTCAGTTTTGCAGCATAGTCATACAGTTCTTCCCAGGTCTTTGCCGGAATGATCTCACCGTTCTCATCCAGAAGTCCTGCTTCCTCCATCATCGGCAGGTTACATACGATACCAACAACCTCGCCTAACAGCGGAATCATAAACTGTTTGCCTTCGATATTACCGTTCTCCAGGAAGGTCTCATAGAACTTATCCTTCTCATAGCCGTCATTAAAGAAGTTTTCCTCGGTAAACTCAATAATGTAGTCGTTTGCCGCATAGGATACGGTCTGGGAACGATCACCGCCCATGGCGATATCACAGCTTGTTCTGCCCTGGGACCACTCCAGCATACTGGTGGTAACGTCTACGTTATCAACCTGATTGTAGGTAACGGTCACGCCCGGATGATTTGCTTCGAAGCTTGCTTTTGCGCCTTCAAAGTCATATTTGCCCATCATCCATGCCTGCACGGTGATACGCAGTTCTCTCGCTTCCTCTGCGCTCGCCGTCATGGCGCCGCCTGCCAGCAGGCCTGCACACATCGCACCCGTCAGTGCCACTGCCAGTGTCTTCTTGAACATTTTTGTTTTCATAAAATATACCTCCTTTAATTATTGGACCTTTATATTCACAGCACGACGCTGCAAATTTCTCTCTTTTCCGCCTTCCGCAGCAGACATTAAACGATTACAGATAGTATTTATAATTTTCTCTCAGAATGAGACCTACGGGAATCGCCGGTACTCCGGTTCTCTCGGCAGCCGCATAAGGATTTACCAGACTGTCATACAGGATCCTCAGTGCCTTTTCCCCGTGCTCCCGATGAGACTGATAAACCGTCGCTTCCAGAATCCCGTTTTCAAAAAAAGGTGTCAGTTCCTCAAAGACATCCGCTCCCACCAGGTGCGGCGGATCTGCCATCTGCAGTCTCTGAAGAGTCTCGCATGCCCAATAGGTGCCCCTGGCACAGCTGGCGATCACACCTCGGACATTCCCTTTTCCCAGAAGTCTCTCCAGCTCCTCCGGACCCCTTTCGATGTCATACCCATCCAGCACGGTCATTTCCAAATTCGGAAGCTGCTCTCTCACACGCTTCTCCACTGTATCCGCATAAACCCTGTAGCTGAAACGTGTCTCCGGTCCGTTGATCAGAACCAGCATACCTTCCTTTTCCCGACCGGTCAGAAAGCGCATCATATGAACCGCCAGATTTCCCATATCCCGGCTGGATACCTCCATACAGCAGCACAGATTCTCAATCTCCACCCCTCTGTCAATCAGCGCCACCCTGGTTCCTCTTTTCATGAAGCGCTGAAGCCAGCTGCTGGACTCCGCGTCATCACAGACGGTGACCAGCCCGTTCAGGCTCTCATCCGTTTCATCATAAAGCCGTTCCAGGTCCTCTGCCATACGGCTGACCCCGTGCTTCGTTTCCACGAATGTGACCTCTACCTTATTCTTCTGGAGCTCCCTGGTCCCTTTATAGATCCCGTCCCAGAGCCCCCTGAAATAAAACCGCTCCTGTCCTGCCGCTTCCGGAAGCAAAACCGTAATCCGGAACTGTCTCCTACGCAGCATGGATGCCGCCTCGTCCATCTGATAATTGCTTCGTTCTACCTCAAACAGGATTTTTTCCCTCAGCTTCTGGCTGATTCCTTTTCCGCCGTAAATAGCCCGGTGTACAGATGTGACAGAGGTTCCTGTTTTTTCCGCAATATCTCTGATCGTAACCTTCTGTGCCATATCCTGTCCTCACTGTTAAACCCTGGTATTTGTTCCATGTCTTCACAGATGCCATTTGCAAACTCTGTCAAATATCCCGAAAACATTTATGGAAAACGTTTTGGATAACGTTTGCGTTAACGTTTTCGTTATCTTAATTATGCACCCTTTTCTTTCATTTGTCAATTGCATTTCTCATTTTCTCTAATATCCCAAAATTTCATCATCCATTTTTATGCAATATATACAAAGCAGGAATCTTCACTTGAAGATTCCCGCTTTTCTATGCTTTTCTATGCTTTTCCGTTTCTTTTTCGCTTTTCCGTCAGGCTTTTCCCTGCTCTTCCATCCATTCCCTGCTCTTGTTCATGAAACACGGATAATTGTTTTTCAGAATCAGGGACGATGGCAGCATCTCATCATCCTGCATTTTCAGTCCCTTGCTCAGATGCTCATACATTCTCTGAACCGCGCTGGTTCCCTGTTCCCAGTGGTACTGGCAGACTGTAGCGTTCAGGGTTCCGTCTTCATAATAGGGAATCAGCTCTTCAAACACATCCGTTCCTACCAGAAGCATATCCTGTCCCCGGTTCTCCTGCTCCAGCAGCCGGCAGACCAGATAGGTATTTCTGGCGCTGCAGGCAAAAATCGCAGCAATCTTTTCCCTTCGCAGAGCCTCCAGAAAGCTTTCCTTCGCCTGTTCATCCTCCAGAGCTTTCATCCGGATCACCTCCCGTTCGGGATGATACTTCAGAATCTCCTGTTCGAAGCTGCTCCCGTGGATCTGGACGCTGAAAATCTCACTGTTCCCGCCGACAACCATGACTTTTCCCTGGTATTTTCCCAGTCCATAGCTCATGAACTCCGCTGCCAGCCGTCCGCTGCGCCGGTGATCCACCCGGATACACTCAATGAGGCCCTCCGAGCTTCTCTGCTTCTCATAATTGCTGGAAAGAAGAATGACCGGAATCCCTCTCTTCGCGTAACGCTCAATCCAGATATCCGCCTCTTTGCTGTCCGCAATGGTAATCAGCCCGTCAAGCTCTTCCACTTTATCGTCATATACCCGCTCCAGCTCTCTCCAGATCTGGGAAAGTGGAAACTCGGATTCGATGCACTGGAAATCCAGCTTGTACTGCTCCATCCCCTGGGCTGCCTCCCGGATTCCCCGCCAGATCCCGCGGAAATAAAACCGGTCCTCCTTCTGCGCCTTCGGCAGTACCACCGCAATGGTTTTCGCGCTCCGCTTCAGCACAGACGCCGCCTCATCAATCTGATAATTGCTTCTCGCCACCTCTTCGAGGATCCTCTGCCGGGTCTCTTCCCCGATTCCGCTTTTCCCGTAAATGGCCCGGTGCACGGTTCCCATGGAAACACCCGTCCGCTCTGCAATCTCCTTCAAGGTAACCTTCTTTTGTTTCGGCAAAGCATATTCCTCCCAATCCCTTATTGTAAAAATCGTCCTAATTCCTACTTTAGTATAAAACCGGTTCTTTTGTCAATTCTTTCCGGGAAAAAGAGGAAACCGCCATCCCTGCTTTACCGGAGGCATTTTTCCATCACTGCGTAAGTACCTTTTTCTCTGGACATTTTCAGGGCATTGGTCACAGCATCCAGCAGTCCGTCAATCTGAGTCAGATCTTCTCCCCAGAAATCCGTATTCTTCAAAACGGCACAGGCCAGATCCTCCGCGGAATCCTCCTTGTGGGCATCATAGAATTCCAGAACAGCCTGGTCATCCTTGATCTCGTATTCATTCTCCCCTCTCTGTCCGATCATACAGTTCTCACCCATCCGTTTTCCGGTGTAGAACTGGATGTAAAAGGCCAGGGATGCTGCGATACAGGCCGGGATCCTGCCGAATTTCTCCACGTAGCCCTTCAGGGACGGCATCACACGTGCTTTCCACTTGGAAGTGGAATTCAGAGAAATGGCCAGCAGTGCATGGTCTACGAACGGATTATTGAAACGTTCCGTAACGGCTGCCGCAAATTCCTTTAATTCTTCTTCCGGCAGAGTCAGGGTCGGAATGATTTCATCATAAATCGTCTTGTTCATGAAGCCGCAGATCACCTTGTCGTTCATGCAGTCACGGACAATGTTCTGTCCTGCCAGATAAGCGCCCAGTACCATGGAGGTATGCGCACCGTTCAGGATACGTACCTTTCTCTGTTTGTACGGTTTGTGGTCGTCACAGATGATAACCGGAAGGCCTGCCTCCTCGAAGGGCAACTCTTTCTTCATGGACTGCGGTCCCTCGATTACCCAGAAGCCGAACACTTCGCCGGTATCGATCAGATTGTCTTCATAGCCCAGCTCTTCGCAGATCTGAGCCGCTTCGTTTCTCGGATATCCGGTAACGATCCGGTCCACCAGTGTGGAGCAGAAAATGTTCTCCTCTTTTACCCAGGTCTTGAATTCTTCACCCAGATTCCACTGGTCTACATACTGCAGAACACATTTTTCCAGTTCTTTTCCATTATTGTCAATGAGCTCGCAGGACAGGATGATAAAGCCCTTTCCTTTATCTTTTCCGAAATATCTGAAACGCTCATACAGGAACTGGGTCAGCTTTCCGGGATAGCTGGAAGCCGGAACATCCTCGAATTTGCAGGAGGGATCGTATACAATACCTGCTTCGGTGGTGTTGCAGCTGATGAAGCGCAGATCCGGATTCTTTGCGCAGTCCAGAACGGCCTGATAATCCTCATAGGGATTCAGACAGCGGCTCACACTGGAGATCACACGCTTCGCATTAACCTTCTGGCCATTTTCGAAGCCCCGCAGGAACAGGGTATACAGACCCTCCTGTTCGTTGATCATCTTTGCCAGACCCGGCGCGATGGGCTGAACCAGCACCACTTTGCCGTTGAAGCCCACTCTTTCATTCATCAGATCAAACCAGTAATCCACGAACGCACGCATAAAGTTTCCTTCGCCGAACTGGATCACACGCTCAGGCGCTTCTTTTAACAGATATCCGTCATAGTTCAGTTCTTCCAGTGTCTGATAGCATAATTTCTTCATTTCTTTTTTCCTCCTTCATATTCAAGGGCCGTGCCCTGTTTTCAGATTATTTAAAGGGTCACGCCCTGTTTAAAAATCGCCATGTCATGGAAGCCTTTTTCTTCTGCTTTTACCTTTTCGCCGGATGCCACTCTCAGGACATAATCAAACAGCTTCTGTGCCGTCTCCTCCAGGGTCGCGTCCTCTACCATGCTTCCGCAGTTAAAATCAATCCAGTTGTCTTTTTTCCGGCTCAGTCCGGTATTCGTGGAAATCTTCATCGTGGGTACCGGTGACGCAAAGGGCGTTCCGCGTCCCGTGGTAAACAGCACCATATGGGCGCCGCTGGCCGCCAGGGCCGTGGAGGCCACCAGATCATTGCCGGGAGCGCTTAAAAGATTCAGTCCCTTTGCGCTGACCACTTCTCCATATCCCAGTACGCCTTTTACTTCTGCGCTTCCGCTCTTCTGGGTACAGCCCAGAGATTTGTCCTCCAGAGTGGAGATCCCACCCGCTTTATTACCTGGAGAAGGATTCTCGTAAATGGTCTGATTATGGCTCTGGAAATACTGTTTGAAATCATTGATCAGGGCAACGGTCTTCTCGAACAGTGCTTCGTCCGCACAGCGGTTCATCAGAATCGTCTCCGCCCCGAACATCTCCGGAACCTCCGTCAGAATGGTGGTTCCGCCCTTGGAGATCAGCATATCGGAAAATCTGCCCACCGCCGGATTGGCCGTAATGCCGGAAAGGCCGTCGGAGCCTCCGCACTTCATACCGATAATCAGCTCGGAGGCACTGATCTTCTCTCTGGAAAAGCCTTTGACATACTCCGCCAGGTCCTCCAGAATCTTCAGCGCTTCCTCAATCTCGTCTTCACACTCCTGGGCCACCAGGAAACGGACTCTCTTCTCATCATAGGGGCCGATGAACTTTTTCAGTTCGCCGATATTGCTGTTTTCACATCCCAGCCCCAGAACCAGCACACCCCCTGCGTTGGGATGATTAATCAGATCTGCCAGAATCTGTCTCGTATTGTCCTGATCGTCTCCCATCTGGGAGCATCCGTAAGGATGCGGGAACGCCGCTACTTCCTCCAGGGTGCCGCCCACCAGGGATTTTGCCCGGCGTTCAATGGCTGTGGCCACATTATTCACACAGCCGACGGTGGGAATGATCCAGATTTCATTGCGGATGCCAACCTTTCCATCCGGCCTGCGGTAACCCATGAAGAAAGCTTCCTCCGTCTTTTCCAGGGATGCCGGAACCTTCTCATAGGTATATTCCAGAAGATCCCCAAGACCTGTTTTTAAGTTGTGGGTATGTACCCATTCCCCCCGGGCAATATCCCTTTTGGCCACGCCAATGGCATTTCCGTATTTCAGAACCTGGCTTCCGGCAGGAATGTCCTGAAGGGCAAATTTGTGTCCCTGGGCAATGTCCTCCTTCAGACAGATCGGTTGGCCGTCTACTTCACAGACAGTCCCGGCTGCCAGCGGCGCCAGCGCAACGGCTACCATATCCTTCGGGTGGATTTTCAGATAGTTCTGCATATCCCATTCTCCTTCTTATCCTTATAAACTCAGCAGCTGTCCGGATTCCCTTCTGCCTCGCAGACACTTCCTCTGCGCTCCGGTCAGACGCCTGTTTCAAAAATGTAAGTGCTTACATTTATAATTACACCATTTTTACAAATCTGTCAATATTTTCTGAGATATTTCAAAAAAAATATTGCTTTTTCCCATCAGTAGCCTTATAATAAACCCATGGAGAAATGTAAGTGCTTACATTTTTACACACGAATACGGACAGCCTGTCCAATATCCATGTGCCTGTGCATCCAGGCATGCTTTTGCACATGGCTGCTGTCCGGGACGTTCAACATCACAGTAAACGAGGAATGCAGATGAATATATATGACATTTCCCAAAAAAGCGGAGTTTCCATTGCCACCGTATCCCGCGTTTTAAACAACAGCAAAAACGTCAGTGAAAAAACCCGCCGGAAGGTACTGGCCGTCATGGAAGAAGAGGATTACCAGCCCAACGCCTTCGCCCGGGGCCTGATGCTGAATACCATGCAGACCATCGGACTTCTCTGTTCCGATTCCTCGGATCCCTATCTGGGACGGGCTATTTCTTTTCTGGAGCAGGGTCTTCGGGGGCACAGCTACGATTCTCTGCTGTGCTGTACGGGTTACGACTCCATTCAGAAGGAAAAGTGCACGGATATGCTCC
Organism: Candidatus Limivivens sp.; assembly: GCA_034101475.1. GTDB lineage: Bacteria > Bacillota > Clostridia > Lachnospirales > Lachnospiraceae > Limivivens. The sequence goes on along the minus strand of JAXEJQ010000152.1, from coordinate 2,397 downwards.
TTTCCCGGCATGTGGACGCTCTGATCTTTATCGGTTCCAATTTCATTGAGCGGACCGATGATAAAAACGCTTATCTGTACCGTGCGGCCTCTCAGGTTCCGGTCATTATCCTCAATGGCTACCTGAAGGGGACCAACATCTACAGTGTACTCTGCGATGATGTGGAAGCTTCTTATTCGGCTGCCAGACGATTTTTTAAAAGCGGTTTCCGGCATCCGGTTTTTCTTTCCCGCTCCTCTTCTTTCAGTGGAGTCCGCAAGCAGACCGGCTTTGAAAAAGCCTGTCAGGAAGCCGGGTTTCCTCCCGGCCCGGATCAGCTTCTGCAAAGCAGCGGTCCCTTAAAGGAGGTCTGCGATATGCTGGCCCGGCATTATCAGACCGCTCCCTTCGATGCCCTCCTGGCAACGGATGACGAGCTGGCCGTCGGCGCCCTGAAGTTTGCGCAGAAAGCCGGTCTTTCCGTCCCGAAGGATCTGGCTGTGGTGGGCTACAACAATTCTCTGCTCTCCATCTGCTGCGAGCCGGAGCTGACCAGCATTGACAACCGCCTGGAATACCTGTGCAGCACTTCTGTCACCCTGCTGATGAACCTGATGGCCGGGAAAAAGGTGCCGGAAAAGACGGAAATCTCCGCCGAACTGGTGCTCCGCAGTACCACACCGGAGCATTTTTAAATTTTTACATGGTTAACATTTATGAGCCAATGAACAACTCACATTTATTAAAGGAGGATTTATCGGATGAAACCATTTTTAGACAAAGACTTTTTACTTTCCACCCCTTCCGCATGCAGACTGTATCATGATTACGCGGAGAACATGCCTATCGTAGACTACCACTGCCACATCAATCCCCAGGAGATTGCGGAGGACAAGGTATTCCAGAACATTACCGAGGTCTGGCTGGGCGGCGACCACTACAAATGGCGTCAGATGCGCTCCAACGGTGTGGATGAGTATTATATCACCGGTGATGCTTCCCCCAGAGAGAAATTCCAGAAATGGGCAGAGACCCTGGAGAAAGCCATCGGCAATCCGCTGTATCACTGGAGCCACCTGGAGCTTCGCCGTTACTTTGATTATGAAGGCGTGTTAAACGGCAGAACGGCCGAGGAAGTCTGGAACCTGTGCAACGCCAAGCTGCAGACAAAAGAAATGTCCGTCCGGGGCCTGATCAAAATGTCCAACGTCAGACTGATCTGCACCACCGATGATCCGGTGGACAACCTGCACTGGCATCAGGTATTAAAGGCTGACGAATCCTTTGATGTAAAGGTCCTGCCTGCCTGGAGACCGGACAAGGCCATGAATCTGGAAAAGGATTTCTATCTGGATTACCTGAAACAGCTCTCCGAAGTCAGCGGCGTTGCCGTAACGGATTTCGCTTCCCTGAAAGAGGCTTTGAAGGTTCGTATGGATTATTTTGCGGAGAATGGCTGCAGCGTTTCTGACCACGCTCTGAACTTTGTATACTACAGCCCCGCTTCCGAAGAAGAGGTAAACGCGATTCTCTGCAGACGTCTGGCAGGAGAAGCCGTTTCCTTCGAAGACCAGTTAAAATTCAAGACTGCCTTCATGCAGTTCGTTGCAAAAGAATATCACCGCAGGAACTGGGTAATGCAGCTTCACTTCGGCTGCAAGCGTGACAACAACGCCCTGATGTACGCAAAACTGGGGCCGGATACCGGCTTTGACTGCATCGACAACTACGCTCCTTCCGCAACAGCTGCCGATTTCCTGAATTCCCTGATTGCCACCGATCAGCTTCCGAAGACCATCCTGTACTCTCTGAACCCCAACGACAATGCCTACATCGGCACATTGCTGGGATGCTTCCAGGATTCTTCCGCTGTAGGCAAGATCCAGCAGGGAAGCGCATGGTGGTTCAACGATCACAAGCACGGCATGACCGAGCAGATGATCTCTCTGGCAAACCTGGGTCTGCTGGGGAATTTCATCGGTATGCTCACCGATTCCAGAAGCTTCCTGTCCTATACCAGACACGAATACTTCCGCCGGATTATGTGCGATCTCATCGGCGGCTGGGTGGAAAACGGAGAATATCCGGATGATCAGGAAGCCCTGGAGAAGATCGTGAAAGGCATTTCCTACAATAATGTGGTGAGATATTTCGGATTCCCCATTGAGGAAGCCTGATGAACAAAGAAAAACAGACGGAAGTACCATAATTCAAGACTCGCCGGTGAGTTCCGGCGTGGGATCCGGGTCTTTCACCCGTCAGAACCTGCGCCTGCCGGGCGATCGAGTAGGAGGGAGTGATTAGCTCCCGTCCTCTCACACCACCGTGCGTACCGTTCGGTACACGGCGGTTTCAATAGTTGACGTGCACAGACTGATAGGCAGTGACTAAATCATAAAAGCCACTGCTTATCAGTCT
>JAXEJQ010000151.1:0-22614 GCA_034101475.1 Candidatus Limivivens sp. | reverse complement strand
AATATGTCCCATGATATCCGAACCCCCATGAATGCCATTATCGGATTCACTTCCCTGGCAGCCACCCATCTGGAGCAGCCGGATCTGGTTCGGGATTATCTGTCTAAAATTATGACATCCAGTAATCACCTTCTGTCGCTGATCAATGATGTACTGGATATGAGCAGAATCGAGAGCGGGAAGGTTCGGATTCAGGAGTCGGAATGCAGTCTGCCGGACATTATCCATGATATCCGGAACATCATTCAGGCGGATATTCATTCGAAGCAGCTGGTTCTGCTGATTGATACCATGGATGTGGTTGATGAGAATATTGTATGTGACAAGCTGCGGCTGAATCAGATTCTGCTGAACTGTGTCAGCAATGCCATGAAATTTACCAGTCCGGGCGGAACCGTGAGTCTTCGGATTGTTCAGCGGGATTCTGCGCCGGAGGGATTTGCCAGTTATGATTTTATGATTCGGGATACGGGCATCGGTATGAGTCCGGAATTTATGAAGCATCTCTTTGAACCCTTTGAGCGGGAGCGGAGCGCTACGGTCAGCGGCATTCAGGGAACAGGCCTGGGCATGGCCATTACAAAAAATATTGTGGATATGATGAACGGGAGCATTTCCGTTGTCAGCGAGGTCGGAAAAGGAACGGAATTTACGATTTCTCTTCAGTTTGCGGTGTGTCAGGGAAAACCAAAAGAGAAGGAAGCCCCGGAGCTGAAGGGGATGCATGCGCTGGTGGCGGACGATGATTTCGATACCTGTGCCAGTGTCTCCAAGATGCTTGCAGGCATCGGTCTGCGGGCGGAGTGGACCACATCCGGGAAAGAAGCCGTCCTGCGTGCCACCTTTGCCATGGAAAACGGAGATGATTTCCAGGTGTTTATCATTGACTGGCTGATGCCGGATATGAACGGTATCGAGGTGATCCGTAGAATCCGCAAGGTGATCGGGCAGAACACCCCGATTATCATTCTTACGGCTTATGACTGGTCAGATATCGAGGAAGAAGCAAAGGAGGCAGGCGTAACGGCTTTCTGTGAAAAACCCATCTTCCTGTCGGAACTGTGTAAGATACTTCTGCAATCCGCAGGATATCTGCCCGGAGAGTCGGAAAAGGATTTGGGGGAAGAACTGTTGTTTTCAGAGGAGAAGCATGTTCTGCTTGTGGAGGATGTGGAATTGAACCGGGAGATTGCGCAAACCATTCTGGAAGAGCATGGATTTACGGTGGATTGTGCGGAAAATGGGGCTCAGGCTGTGGAAAAGGTGAAAGAATCAGAAAAGAAACCTTATGATCTGGTGTTGATGGATATTCAGATGCCTGTGATGGACGGCTATGAGGCAGCCAGACAGATCCGGAGCCTGGAGAATCCGAAGCTGGCAGAGGTGCTGATTCTGGCCGTTACGGCCAATGCTTTTGAGGAGGACCGGAAGCGGGCGATGGATGCAGGAATGAACGGCCATATTGCCAAACCGATTCAGATGAACGTTCTGATGGAAAAAATCAGAGAATTATGCGAGGAGAAAGAGGAATGAGAAAATTCGTTGAAATGGCGGGGGTTTTTTGTGCGGCATTGATGCTTGCCGGATGCGGCGCTCTTCCGGGAGAGAAGGCAGAGACGGAAACAGAAGGATTTTCTGTGGAACAGATGCGGCAGGATCTGCTGGAGGCAGCGGGAAAGCTGGAGAAAAGTACGGATTTCTATTTGGAGGATGGCATGGAGATCACCGGGCTGGGTGTGACGTATGACGGCCGTCCCACGAACTTCGATGGCTGCTATTACTGGCCGGCTATCGAAAAACTGACGAATGTTCATGTCGCGGTTGACTGGTATGAAGCGGAGGGATATGCTTCTGCAGTGGCAACGACGCTGCTTCTGGATATCCATGACATGCCGGACCTGATCAATCCTTATTCTTTTGGAATCATGGATCTGGCTGATGACGGCCTGATTGTGCCGTTGGATGATTATCTGGAGCTGATGCCGGAGATCGTGGCTGCGGTGGGAGAAGAGCGAATGGATGCCTGGCGGCAGGCAGACGGTCATATTTATTTTATTCCATCGGTTTCTTCCGTTCAGGGGTCCCAGACCATGCTGGTACGCAGGGACTGGCTGGAAGCCCTGGGGCTGGAAATGCCCCGGACCTGGGAGGAATGGATGGCATTGTGGAAGGGGATTCGGGATCAGGATCTGAATGGAAACGGTGATCCGGATGATGAAATTCCCCTTGCCCTGTCCTATGGCTCAGATGGGGAAAAGTGTATGACAATGCTGATGAATGCCTTTGGAATCCGGGCATCTGCAGACTGCCAGTTCTGTATCCTGGATGACGGGACTTATACGATGGTATATGAGCATCCGAATTACGAAGAATTCCTGCAGGCGGCGGCAGAATTGTACCGGGAAGGAATTTTGCAGAAAGATTTTGAGACCTGCGATTATAACCGAATTGAAGAACTGATGAATGACAATGTACTGGGAACCACCATGACCTGGGCAGTGGCTGCTTCAGACGCAGAGTATTTGCGAAAGCAGGGAGATTCGGATGCGCTCTGGGCTGCATCCCCGCCGGTAAAGGGCCCCCATGGAGACCAGATGATCCAGGAGCGGGAGCTGGTATCTTCTTCCTGGTGCATTACGGCCAGAGCTCTGGAAGAAGGTAAAGTGGAAAAAATTGTGCAGTTTTTCAACTGGTGCTTTTCGCAGGAAGGGGCATTCCTTTACAACTATGGAATCGACGGTATCAGCTATGAAAAAGAGGGAGAGAAGCCGCAGATCCGGCCGGCTCTGTTGGAAAATTCTTTTTCGGATTACCGGGCGGTGGGATGTAACTTTGAACCTTTTGGAGGACTGTGGCTGGAGGATGCCTTTATGCAGTGCCTTTTCAGCGGGAAAACCGCGGAAGAGCTGGATGAGATTACGGTGGAATCTTATCGGGGACTCTTTGAAGTAAATGATGAATTTTTCTATACGCAGCCGGTTACTCTGGAAACAGACGCCTATGTCAGGTACCGGTCCAATCTGATTACAGCCGGGGTATGTCCTCTGCGGGATCGGGCCATCCGCGGTGAAATCACCATTGAAGAATTCCGGGAGGGCTATGAGCAGCTGAAAAAAGAAGGGCTGAATGCGGTGATCGCGGCGGCGGAGAAATTTTCCGATTCCGGAACAGAGGATGGGAAAGGAGAAAGCGAAAGCTGAAACGAAAACAGAAATGAAAACTCAGGCGAAGGAGCCGCTGTGGAACAGTTGATGAAGCTGCTGCACAGCGGCTCCTTTGTGAGGGTGGCCTTGAACAGTTACGCTAATTTTTTGTTAGAAATCCCCGGAAATGCTGGACGAAACGACGGAAAAGAGTTAAAATGAAGTCGATTTTTTTAAAAATAGAAAAATGGAGGGAAGAAAAGCGTGTATTTCTTGTATTTTTTGCTGTGGGTGATTTATAACGGCGCATTCACGCTGGAGATCTGTCTGTTTGGAATTGTCATTGCAGGGCTGGTCTTTGCATTTACCTGTAAATTTATGGATTACAGCATTGAGAAGGAGAAGCGGAACATCCGGAAGGTGCTGAAGCTTTTGCGGTATGTCTGCGTGCTGGTGGTGGAGATTGTAAAGGCAAATATGGCAGTGATTCACATGATTCTCTCTGAAAAGGAGGAGCTGGAGCCCGCGCTGGTCAGCTTTCATTCAGACATGAAAACGCCTGCGGGCCGTGCGTTTCTGGCCAATGCCATTACGCTGACACCGGGAACCATCACGGTTTCGCTGGAGGAGTCCGGATATGTGATCCACTGCCTGGATGAGAGTCTTGCGGAGGGAATTGACAATTCGGTATTTGTGAAGCTTCTGACCGATCTGGAAAAGGATTAGCAGAGGCTGGATTGGCTGTGTACGCACAGCGGAAAATGTGTGACAGAAGGAGGAAGAAACGTGGGAAGAGGGATAGCGGGCCTGGAACAGGCGTATCAGATTCTGTTTACCGTGGCGTTGATTTTTCTGGCAGTTATGGTGCTGCTCTGCCTGATCCGTGCCATTATCGGTCCCAGAATTGCGGACCGCATTGTGGCGGTAAATATGATGGGAACCATGGTTATGGTGATCATTGCCATTCTGGCATTGATGCTGGAGGAGGGATATCTGGCAGATGTCTGTCTGATTTACGCAATGATCAGTTTTCTGTCAGTGATCGTCCTGACGAAGGTGTATATGGGCGTGTATCTGGAAAAAAAGGCGGAGGAGGAAGAGAAGAATGGCAGCTGTTGAATGGATACGTTTTCTGGCCGGCGCCTTTTTGCTCCTGATGGGCCTGGGGATTTTTGTGATTGAGATGATCGGGATTTTCCGGTTCCAATATGTCCTGAACCGAATGCATGCCGCCGCCATGGGGGATACTCTGGGGATCGGTTTTTCTCTGGCAGGACTGATTCTGATGAACGGGATGAACTTTACCTCCCTGAAACTTCTTTTTGTGATCGTGTTCCTGTGGTTTGCCTCTCCGGTTTCCTCGCATTTGATTGCCCGGCTGGAGGTGACGACTGATGAGGAGAAGGAAAAGCACTATCGGGTGATGACGCTGAAGGAGCTGGAAGAAGAACACGCAAAAGCTGCAGAAGCGGAGAAAACCGCGAAAACGACAGAAGCTGCAACAGCAGCGGAAACCCCAAAAACGACAGAAACTGCAGAAACAGCGGCAGAACAGTCTGCAGCGGACAGTCGACGGAAGAGAGGGTGACGGCATGCAGATTTTTACTTACATATTGCTGGGCTTTCTGGTGGTTTGTGCCATTTCGGTGAGCCTTTCCAAAAATCTTTTGAATTCCATTCTGATTTTTATGTCCTACAGTCTGATTATGTCCATTCTTTGGATCCTTCTGGAATCACCGGACCTGGCCATCACAGAGGCGGCTGTGGGAGCAGGTATTACCAGCATTCTGTTTTTTATTACCCTGAAAAAGATCCAGGCCATGATGAAATCAAAGGAAGATGGGGAGGAGGACGAGGATGAGTAAAAAAGTACCGCAGGAACAGTATGAAAAGACATTTTCCTGGAAATTTTGCTGCTGGCTGGATGGTTCGAAGGATCCTTTCCTGGGTGAGGTGGAAATGAAGCCTCAGAAGAAGTTCCAGGAGGATAAGGAGACGGTCCGGAAACGGAAAACAGAAAAGGAGCGGCTTCGGGAGCGAATTTATAATACGGAAAAGAATGCGAATATGAAGGTTTTCCGGAAGATTTACCAGACCTTCAGCGTTATTTTCTGCATTTTTCTGGTGGTGATGCTGCTGGTGGCCGTGTCGGATCTGCCAACCTTTGGAAACGCGGACAATCCGGTGAACAACGAGGTTGCTCAGCGCTATATTGAAAACGGTCTTCAGGAAACAGGAGCGGTGAATATCGTGACGGGAATGATTCTGGATTACCGTGCCTTTGATACTCTGGGGGAATCCCATGTACTTTTTATCGCCACCTGTACGGTTCTGATTCTGCTGCGAAATGATGACAAGAAAAAAGGCAAGGTGAAGGAGCTGGAAAGTGACCGCCTTCATGAGCCGAAAAATGACGTGATTCTCCAGACTGTGGCCAGAATTCTGGTTCCGCCTATTGTGATTTTCGGTATTTATGTGATTCTCTGCGGACATCTGGGACCGGGGGGCGGTTTTTCCGGAGGCGCGGTGATCGGCGCGGGCCTGATTCTTTATCTGAATGCTTTCGGGTTTGAGAAAACCGAACGGTTTTTTACGGAGAAAACCTATAAGCGTCTGAGCTTCTGCGCCCTGGCCTGTTATTGCCTGGCAAAGAGTTATTCGTTCTATACGGGGGCGAATCACCTGGAGAGCGGAATTCCGCTGGGAACGCCCGGAGCGATTCTGAGCAGCGGCCTGATTCTGATTTTGAATATCTGTGTGGGTCTGGTGGTGGCCGGAACCATGTATACTTTCTATGTTATGTTCAGGAAAGGAGCGTATTGAGATGAATCTGACCAATCTTTTGAGCAATTACGAAGAAGCGGTGGCAATGATTTTGTTTGGAATCGGATTTTCCAATCTGCTTCTGCAGAAAAACCTGATTAAGAAAATTATCGGATTTAATATTATGGATACTTCCATGTATTTGTTTCTGGCCCTGAAGGGGTATATCAGCGGACACAAAGCGCCTATTGTGACAAACGGGGTACAGAGTACGGAGGCTTATATCAATCCGATTCCCAGCGGTCTGGTGCTTACCGGCATCGTGGTTTCTGTTTCTGTGACGGCTCTGATGCTGTCGCTTACCATTCGTCTGTACCGCAGATACCATACACTGGATCTGGACAAGATTTCCATGCAACTGAATAAGGAGGGGCTGTGATGCAGTTTGTTCAGAATTTTCCCTTTTTTTCGATTATTCTGTCTCTGTTTTCCGGTCCGCTGTCTGCTGTTCTGGATGGGAAAAAGGCGAAATGGGTGAATGTGGCGGTGATTTCCATTGTCGGCGCCATGTCCGCGGCGGTTCTGGCCTTTGCCATCGGGACGGGAGAGTCCTATGTCTATATGATGGGCCATTTTCCGGCTCCCTGGGGAAATGAAATCCGTGTCGGAATCCTGGAAGCAGGAATGGCTGTTTTTTTCTGTGTGATTATGCTGCTCTCCATGCTGGGCGGCGTCCGGGAACGGGAGCGGGAAATTGATGAGACAAAAATGAATCTGTATTACGTCATGGTAAATCTGCTTCTCTGTTCACTTCTGGCCCTGATTTATACCAATGACCTGTTTACCGCTTATGTATTTGTGGAAATTAATACGATCTCTGCCTGCGGTCTGATTATGATCCGCCAGAACGGACGGACCATTGAAGCGGCGACCCGCTATATGATTATGAGCCTGCTGGGCTCCGGTCTGCTTCTTCTGGGAATCTGCTTTCTGTATGACCTTACCGGCCATTTGCTGATGAGCAATATTCAGGAGCAGGTGCGGGCGATTTATGAGGCGGGGACTTACCGCATTCCCCTGATGGTTTCTCTGGGGCTGATGTCCGTGGGAATCGCCATCAAAAGTGCTCTGTATCCGTTTCATTCCTGGCTTCCGGATGCCTATGGCTATTCGACTCTTTCTTCCGCGGCGATTTTGTCCTCACTGGTTTCCAAAGGTTACATTTTTCTGCTGGTGAAGATTTTTTACCGGGTTATCGGCATAGATATCGTCCGGGACAGCCGGGTAATCGATGTTTTGTTTGTCTTTGGAATCGCTGGAATGATTATGGGTTCCATCAGTGCCATCCGGGAAAGCAATATCCGCCGGATGATTGCCTATTCCTCTGTGGCGCAGATCGGCTATATTTATATGGGTTTCGGACTGGGAACGGCCACCGGAGTGATGGCCAGTATTTATCATGTGATTTCCCATGCCGCCACCAAGTCGCTGCTGTTTGTGGCTGCCTCCGGAATTACGGATGTTTCCGGGGATAATACGGATTTCTTTGAACTGACAGGAGCAGGATACCGAAACAAGCTGGCAGGTCTGGCCTTTACCGTAGGCTCGCTGTCCATGGTGGGAGTTCCGATGTTTTCCGGATTTATTTCCAAGCTGCTGTTTTCTCAGGCTGCCATGGCGAGCAGAGATAAGATTTTGCCGACTCTGATCGCGCTGGCGATCAGTACGATTCTAAATGCGGTTTATTTTATGAAGACGGTGATCCGGATTTATACGCCTGTGAGCAGACGGACTCTGAAAAAGAAAAATTACGGAACGGTTAAAATGGCGGACCAGCCGTTGAAGTCGGCGGCGCTGATCTGTTTTATTGTCCTGAACCTGCTGCTGGGACTGAGCTCGGAGCCGGTTGTCCGGCTGATTCAGGATGGACTGCGGATGTTTGCCTGAGGGTTTCTGCTATATGGCAGATGAAACAGGAAATACGAAAATGGGAAAGGAAGGGTGAAGACATTCATGGATGGCTGGATTTTACTGCCGGTGTTCCTGCCTGTGCTTGCAGGAGCGGGGCTTGCGGCATCCTCTTTTTATGATCACCTGAGAATGAGGGAAGACGGGATAAAAAAAGAAGAGCGGAAGCGAATGTATTTGCTGGTGGCCGTGGTTTTGGGCTTCTCGGCGGTTCTGGCCCTGGCCGCGGCATGGACCGGGGAGAGAAGTGTGACATTGTTCCGGCTGACAGAGAATCTTCCCATCTGTTTTCAGATTGACGAGGTGAGCAGACTATTTGTCATGTTTGTAAGCATTATCTGGGTTCTGGTTGGGATCTATTCCTTTGCTTATATGGAGCATGAGGGAGAGGAAAAGCGGTTTTTCGGCTTTTATCTGATGGTTTACGGGATTCTGGTGGCTCTGGATTTTGCCGGAAATCTGATAACGCTGTATCTTTTTTATGAGCTGATGACGCTGGCCAGTATGCCTCTGGTGCTTCACAACGGTTCCAGAGAGGCGATTATGGCGGCTCTGAAATACCTGTTTTATTCCATGTGCGGGGCCTATCTGGGATTATTCGGAATTTTCTTCCTGTACCGGTATTGTGAAACACTGGCCTTTGTCCCCGGAGGAACGCTGAATCCGGCAGCGGTGGGAGAAAACGGAGCGCTGCTCCTGGCGGCGGTTTTTGCCATGCTGATCGGTTTTGGCGCCAAGGCAGGCATGTTCCCCCTTCACGCCTGGCTGCCCACGGCCCATCCGGTGGCACCTTCTCCGGCTTCAGCCGTTTTGTCGGGTGTCATTGTGAAAGCCGGTGTACTGGCTATTCTGCGGACGGTTTATTACGTTGTGGGAGTGGATTTCCTGCGGGGAACCTGGGTACAGACTGCCTGGCTGGTGCTGACCCTTCTGACGGTCTTTATGGGTTCCATGCTGGCTTACCGGGAACCGGTTCTTAAGAAGCGGCTGGCTTATTCCACCGTCAGCCAGGTGTCCTATATTCTCTTCGGACTGGCCTGTATGTCGCGGCAGGCTCTGACCGGCGCCCTTCTGCAGACGGTTTTTCATGCCTTTACCAAGTGCGCCCTGTTTCTGACAGCCGGCATTTTTCTTGTTCACTGCGGCAAAACCAGGGTGGAAGAGCTGAAGGGAGTCGGAAAGCAGATGCCGGTGACACTGTGGTGCTATACCTTCGCTTCGCTGGCGTTGATCGGAATTCCGCCTGCCAGCGGATTTGTCAGTAAATGGTATCTGGCCCAGGGTGCCCTGGAAGGGGCTCTGGGGATTTTTGGCTGGCTGGGGCCGGCGGTGCTGCTGGTCAGCGCGCTGCTGACGGCAGGATATCTGCTTCCGGTGACCATGCGGGGATTTTTTCCGGGAAGGGAAGCAGACATGGCCGGAATCGGACGCACCGGAGCGGGTTTGTTACCTGAAGGTGAGATGGAATCGACGGGAAAGGGAGAACCGCCCAGGACAATGCGGATTCCGCTGATCCTTCTGGCAGCCCTTACAATCCTTCCGGGAATTTTCCCGGATTCTCTGATTGCGTTTTGTGAAAAGCTTGTGGCAGCATTGATGTAGGAGGACAGGAAATGAATGCGATAATCATGGTAATAGTAGTGCTGCTCCCCATTCTGGCCGGAGCACCGATTCCACTGATCCCCTACCGGAACAGAAAGCAGATGATGATTTATGTGGAGGGAGTAGTGCTGCTGACCTCCATTCTGGTTTTTGCCCTTTTGCTGTGCAGACCGGAGGGAGATTTTACACTGTTTAAGTTTACCGGAAATCTGAGTATCCGCTTTCGGCTGGACGGTCTGGGAAGCGTGTTTACAGGCCTGATTTCGGTGTTGTGGCCCCTGGCGACTCTGTATTCTTTTGAATACATGAAGCACGAGGGCCATGAAAAATATTTCTTTATGTTTTATGTGATTACCTACGGAGTCACACTGGGCATCGCCCTGGCAGAGAACATTCTGACCATGTATTTCTTTTATGAAATGCTGACACTGGTGACCCTGCCGCTGATTATGCATACCCTGAGCCGGGAGGCGATTCTGGCCAGCCGGACGTATCTTTATTATTCTCTGGGCGGAGCGGCCTTTGCCTTTATCGGGATGATTTTTATTCTGACCTACGGAATCACCTCGACCTTTGTACCGGGCGGTGTTCTGGATATGGAGAAAATCGGGGAGCGGATCAGCCTGCTGCAGATCACCTATGTTCTGTGCTTCTGCGGCTTTGGGGTGAAAAGCGCCCTGTGGCCTTTTTCCTTCTGGCTGCCCAAGGCAGGCGTTGCGCCCACACCGGTGACCGCGCTGCTCCATGCGGTGGCAGTGGTGAAGGCAGGAGCCTTTGCGGTGATTCGGGTAACTTATTACAGCTTCGGGACGGAGGCGCTGCAGGGAACCTGGGCTCAGAATCTGCTGATGGGGCTGGTGATTTTTACCATTGTTTTCGGATGCAGCCGGGCGCTGAAGGAGACTCATCTGAAACGTCGTCTGGCCTGGTCCACGGTGAGCAATCTGTCCTATATTCTGTTCGGGGTTGTTCTGATGTCGCCCCAGGGCCTTTCTGCGGCGCTGGGACATATGGTTTTCCATGCGGTGATGAAAATCTGCGCCTTCTTCTGCGCCGGAGCGGTGATCTATAAGGCAGGGAGGAATTATGTCCATGAGCTGGACGGCCTCGGACGGAAGATGCCGAAGGTTTTTGTGATTTTTACCATTTCAGGGCTGGCTCTGATGGGTGTCCCGGGGCTCTGCGGCTTTATCGGAAAGTGGAATCTGGCAGAGGCGGCTGTCTGCAATCCCAATCCGCTGGCTTATGTGGGAATCGGCGCGCTGCTGGTTTCCGGACTTCTGACGGCGATTTATATGCTGACCATTTCGGTACGGGCCTTCTTTCCCGGCAAAGAGTTTGACTACCGTTCTCTGGAGGGGATAGAGGATCCCAACTGGATGATGCTTCTGCCCCTGGTGCTGTTTGCCGCTGCCATGGTGGTGTTTGGACTGCATCCGGAACCGCTGCTGCAGGTTCTGAGAGACATTGCGGCAGTATTCTGAAGGGGAGGTGCACATATGGACAATCATCTGATTCTGGTATTTCTGGTGGTCTATCCGTTTCTGGGCGGCCTTGGGGCCTTTGTCCTGGGCAGGAGACAGGAGCGCCTGCGGGATTATCTGGCGGATTTTGTGACAGCCAGTGAGTGTTTTCTGATGCTGCTTCTGATGTTTCTCTGGGGAAGAACGGGAAACACGGGAAGCTATGCCCAGTGCCGGATTTCCGGTATCTGCGGCCTGGGGCTTCATTTTACAATGGATGGCTTCCGACTGATTTACGGTACCATCGCCTCCTTTATGTGGATGATGGCAGCCGTTTTTTCCAGGGAATATTTTACCCATCACGGGAACCGGAACCGCTTTTATCTGTTTCTGCTTCTGACTTTCGGCGCGACCATGGGCGTTTTCCTGGCGGCGGACCTGTTTACGATGTTTCTGTTTTTTGAAATCATGTCCCTGACCTCTTATGTATGGGTGGCCCAGGAGGAGGACAGACCTTCCCTGCGGGCGGCGGATACCTATCTGGCCGTTGCCGTCATCGGGGGCCTGACCATGCTGATGGGGTTGTTTCTGTTGTATGATGCCTATGGAACTCTGGAAATCCCGTCACTTCTGGAATATGCAGGGAAGGAGCCGAACAAAGGCAGGCTGTATGCGGCAGGCGGTTGTCTGCTGGCAGGCTTTGGAGCCAAAGCGGGCGCTTTTCCGCTGCACATCTGGCTGCCCAAGGCCCATCCGGTGGCGCCGGCACCGGCTTCCGCTCTGCTGTCCGGCATTCTGACAAAGACCGGAATTTTTGGCATTCTGGTGATCAGCAGCAGCCTGTTTCTGCATGATCCGACCTGGGGAACGGTTCTTCTGGGGCTGGGTGTGGTGACTATGTTCGGGGGCGCTCTGCTGGCTGTCTTTTCCATTGATCTGAAGCGGACGCTGGCCTGTTCCTCCATGTCCCAGATCGGATTTATTCTGGTGGGAGCGGGAATGCAGGGACTGCTGGGAGAGGAAAACGCGCTGGCCGTTCACGGAACCCTGCTCCACATGATGAATCATTCCATGATTAAGCTGGTGCTGTTTCTGGCAGCCGGTGTCATTTTTATGAATACCCATGCGCTGGATCTGAACACGATCCGCGGCTTCGGCAGAAAGAAGCCCCTTCTGAAGGCCATTTTTCTGACCGGCGCTCTGGCAATTGGCGGAATTCCCTTTTTCGGCGGTTATATCAGCAAAACGCTGCTCCATGAGAGTATTCTGGAATATGGTTCCGCCGGAATCCTGCGGGCCGTGGAATATCTGTTTCTCTTCAGCGGCGGCCTGACCGTTGCCTATATGACAAAGCTGTATGCGGCTGTTTTTGTGGAGAAAAATGAGAGTGCAAAGGTTCAGTGCAGATATGACCGGATGAAGCATTATATGAACCGGGAGAGCAGCCTGGCACTTGGAATCAGCGCCGGGATTCTGCTGGTGTGGGGGCTGTTTCCACATACACTGATGGATCGGGCGGCAAAGCTGGGACAGGACCTGATGCAGCTGGAGGATGCCGGTGAAACGGTGGCTTATTTCAGTCTGAAGAACCTCTCCGGCGCATTTGTTTCGATTATAATCGGTATATTGGTATATTTTCTGGTAATCCGGAAGCTTTTGATGAAGAAAGAAGGAAAGAAAGGCATCGCGCGCTATGTGGATGCCTGGCCCGTCTGGCTGGATCTGGAGAATGTGGTTTACCGTCCGGTGCTGCTGCGGATTTTTCCCACGCTCTTCGGGTTCCTGTGCCGGATTCCGGACAGCCTTCTGGATACTCTGATCGTGGTGCTGCGCAAAACGGTTTACCGGGACAGCCCCCTTCCCCATGAGCGGCCGGAGGGAACGGCGTTGTCAGAAACGGTGGGAAAACTGCTGAATCTGGTTCAGAAAATCAGAAATGCTTTCCGCAGAGGGGAGCATCCGGTAGGGAAGGACTATGTCCATCTGATGGCCGTGAAGAACGAGGAATGGAAAGAAAACTACAGGATCATCCAGAGGAGCCTGTCCTTCGGGCTGCTGTTGTTCTGCATCGGGATGTGCCTGACTCTGGTTTATATTATTATCTGGTGAAAGCTTGTGCATTGGAGCAGATTCTGTTAAAATAAAAGTGGCTGAGCAAAGACATAGACGATTTTTGTGTGGGGATTCAAAGATGAGGATTGGAGGGTTTTTATGAAGAAAAAAATGGCAGTTCTCTGTATGGCACTGGCGCTGGCCGGGGTTCCGGCTTTTGGGGCTTTGGCGGAGGATGGGCTGATCACAGTTACGATTCCGGCGCAGATTCTGGGAGGTATGGACTTTTCCGATCTGGCGGAGGAGTTCGAAGAGGAATCGGGTTTGATGCAGGCTGAGCAGAATGAGGACGGATCCATAACGGTTGTGATGACGGAGAGGGGACAGCGGGAGGTTCTGCTGGAGCTGAAGGATGAGCTGGATGATGGGATTGAGGAGATTCTGGAAATGTTCCCTTCCCTGAAGGACATTTCCTACAACTATGATCTGACGGAAATTGAATACCTGGTGGACGGCGATCCTTTTGCAGGAAAAGGACAGGAGCTGCCGGATCCCATTCTTTTTGAGGTGTTTGGAGGGATTTATCAGGCGCTGGATCTGGTTCCCGCTGAAGAGATTGCCACAGAGGTGACGTATATAGACCGGGAGACCGGAGAGATCTATGAGGAGGAAGCTTCCGAAGCATTGGAGGGCGGCAGCACGGAAACGGAAGGAAGGATTGTGGATCCGACGGATATCCGGGAATACCAGAAGAAAATCCGGCAGCTGGAGACGGAAAACGACAGGCTGAAAGGGCAGGTGGCTCAGCTTGAGGCGGAACTGGCAGCGGCGAAGAATGCAGCCGGAGGCATGACTGCCGTTCAGAAAGATGTTTATGGACCAGGAGAGATCTGGACGGTTGCAGGCCAGTGGAATTTCTCCATCGATTCCGTTACGGTTACGCAGGAGCGTAATTCCTATGCAGAGAATGATCCGGCTCAGGTGGTTGTGGTGAAATATTCTTACGAGAACCTGGGCTATGAAGGCGAGCTGATGGATCTGTATTTTATGATCAGTCGGGTGGCAGATGAGACCGGTGAGATGGGCAGCTATTATCCGGGCAGCGTCAGCACTTATCCTCAGGAGACTCCTGTGGGCGCGAAATGTGCAGGGGCGGAGGAAGTGATAGGACTGAATCATGAGAGCAGCCAGGTGACGATCTATATGGAGGAGTACGATGATACCGGTGAACGACACAAAGCGACCTTTGTGATTCCGGTGACACAGTAACAAGAAGAAATCGGGCGCCGGTTCTGTGGAATTGGCGCCGTTTTTGGGAGGAAATAATATGTATGATGCAGTAATTGTCGGAGCGGGACCTGCCGGGATTTTTACGGCGCTGGAGCTGATCAGGAAAAAGAGCAGCAGCAGGATTGTGATTGTGGAGAAAGGACGGCCAGTGGAAGAGCGCCACTGTCCCAAGAGCAGAACGAAAAAATGTATGAACTGCAAGCCCTATTGCCATATCACCACGGGCTTTTCCGGAGCGGGGGCTTTTTCCGACGGGAAGCTGTCCCTGAGCTACGAGGTAGGCGGCAGTCTGCCGGAGCTGATCGGGGAAGAATATGCCCAGGAGATGATCAATTATACAGACCGGATTTATCTGGAATTCGGCGCGGATGAGCATGTGGAAGGACTGGGGCAGGATGAGGAAGTGAAGGAGATCCGCCGCCGGGCCATCCGGGCCGGACTGAAGCTGGTGGATTGTCCCATTCGCCATCTGGGAACGGAAAAGGCCCAGATTCTGTACCGCTCCATTCAGGAATACCTGAAGGAGAAGGGAGTGGAGCTGATTTTCGGATATGAATGTACCAATATTCTTCTGGAGGGAAATCTGTGCAGGGGAGTGGTGATTACCAACGGGCGTCAGACCAGGGAGCTTCACGGGACCCATACCATCATTGCCACCGGAAGGAGAGGGGCAGACTGGCTGGAAAAGCTCTGTGCCGAGCATGATATTGCCCATCAGCCTGGAACCGTTGATATCGGTGTCCGGGTAGAGGTACGCAACGAGGTTATGGAGAAGGTCAACCGGGTTCTCTATGAGTCCAAGCTGATCGGCTATCCGCAGCCTTTTAAAAACAAGGTCCGGACCTTCTGTCAGAATCCCGGCGGTTTTGTGAGCCAGGAAAACTACGACAATGATCTGGCAGTGGTAAACGGCCATTCTTATAAAGATCTGAAATCCAATAACACGAATCTGGCGATTCTGTGCTCTCATAATTTTAATGCGCCTTTCAATCAGCCCATTGCCTATGCCCAGAAGGTCGGCGAGCTGACGAACATGCTGGGAGCCGGCCACATTCTGGTTCAGCGGTACGGAGATATCCTGGACGGCAAACGGACCTGGGCAAAGGAGCTTAGCTTTTCCAATGTCCGGCCCACCCTTCCTGACGCGGTGGCCGGGGATATTACGGCGGCGATGCCCTATCGCTCCATGGTGAATATCATTAATTTCATCAAGGCTGTGGATGAGGTTGTGCCGGGCTTCGCCTCTGAGGAGACCCTGCTGTATTCGCCGGAGCTGAAATTCTACAGCAACCGGGTCAAGATGGACCCGGATTTCAACACGAATGTCAAAGGCCTGCATTGCCTGGGCGATTCCAGCGGCTGGACCAGAGGTCTGATGATGGCTTCCGTCATGGGCGTTCTCATGGGACAGAAGCTGGCAGCGGAAGAGTCGTAAAGGAGCCGGGAGCAGATGAGAAAAGGACAGAACAGTAAAGGACAGAACAGTAAAGGAGCCGGAAGCTGATGACAAAAGAAATACAGGAACTGCTGGAGCAGTCGGAAATGATCCTTGTCGGGATCGGAGACGAATGCTCCCAGGGAAAACACAGCCAGCAGGAGCTGGAGGAATTTTACCGGGAGCTGGCGAAGCTTCTGGGAGAAAAGCCTTATTTCGTGGTAACCCTGAATACGGATGACCGGATCTGGGATTCTCCGCTGAAAAAGGAACAGATTGTTGCGCCCTGCGGCAGTGACCGGACGGGCAATGTGGTGACCAATGATCAGTATGATGAATCCTGGTATCTTCCCCAGTGGGAGATTTATACGAAATGGGTTCAGAATACCCTTCACCGGAGGCTTGCGGTGCTGGAACTGGGAGTGGGCTTTCAGTATCCGGGAGTGGTCCGCTGGCCTTTTGAGAAGACCGTCTATTTTAACCAGAAGGCATCCCTGATTCGGGTTCACAGCAAACTGGCACAGGTTCCGCCGGAGCTGACGGAGCGAAGCAAGACGATAGATGAGAATCCGATAAATTTTCTGAAAAAAACAGAATGAATCTAAATTTTTCCTTCCTTATTGCGTTTTCTTGTGATATGATAGACATATCAAACATACCGGCAGGAAGACTGCCAGGAGATGCGGGATCTCTTTTCCGGTATCGTCAGATTATAAGAAACAGAAAAACATGGGGTTTGGGAGGATTTACTATGGAGAGCAGAACAAGAAAAATTTATTCCGAGACAAATGGAAACGTTGCGCTTCGTGTCATCAAAGGTCATTTTGCCACCAGTCATTCTCACATTAACTATTTTGTGGATATGACGACACTGAAATCCAGACAGGCGGAAGCCGCCGCTGCCGCGGAGATCCTGGCTCGGAAGTATGAGACCACCACCTATGTGGATACCATTGTCTGTATGGACGGCTGTGAGGTCATCGGTGCCTATCTGGCACAGTCACTGACAAACGCGGGTATCATGTCCCTGAATATGCACAAGACCATCTATGTGGTGACTCCGGAATCCAGAGCGGACGGCCAGCTGATTTTCCGGGATAATATGCAGTTTATGATTCAGGGCAAGCACGTGATTCTGCTGACGGCCAATGCCACCACCGGACAGACGGTAAAGCGGGCTCTGGAGTGCATTCAGTATTACGGCGGGAAGATCGAAGGAATTTCAGCGATTTTCAGCGCGGTTTCCTCCAAGGAGAATGTGGAGGTAAATTCCATTTTCGGGCCGAAGGATCTGGAGGACTACGAAAGCTATGAAGTGTCCAAATGTCCCCAGTGCAAAGCCAGGATCAAGGTGGATGCCATTGTAAACAGCTATGGATATTCAAAGATCTGACGGAATTGTTCCGACAGAGCAGCTTCCATGTTTTTAGGGATGCAAAGCAAGTTGTATATTTGAAACGAATATGTTATGATAAAGAGGACGTTTGCGACGTGGTAACGTTGTAAAGTCCTTTTATCATTTTATCCGGAGGACAAAAACGATGATAGCAATAATTGATTATGATGCCGGAAATCTGAAAAGTGTGGAAAAGGCTCTGATGCGGCTGGGGGAATCTCCTGTGGTGACCAGGGACCGGGAGACGCTGCTGCAGGCGGACAAGGTGATCCTGCCTGGGGTGGGTGCCTTTGGAGACGCTATGAAAAATCTGGAAAGCTTTGGTCTGGTGGATGTGATCCGCGAAGTGACTGACAGGGGAACACCGTTTTTGGGGATTTGTCTGGGACTGCAGCTTTTATTCGAGGAGAGTGAGGAGTCACCCGGCGTACCGGGACTGGGAATTTTAAAAGGGAAAATCCTGCGGATTCCGGATGCGCCGGGCCTGAAAATTCCTCATATGGGGTGGAATTCCCTGAAGCTTACCGGGAATGGAAGGCTTTTTCAGGGGCTGCCGGCAGAACCGTACGTTTATTTTGTGCATTCCTATTATCTGAAGGCGGCTGAGGAAGAGATCGTCAAAGCGTCTGCCTGGTACAGTACTGCCATTCATGCTTCCGTGGAAAAGGGGAATGTATTTGCCTGTCAGTTCCATCCGGAGAAAAGCAGCGATGTGGGGCTGAGAATTCTGAAAAATTTTGCGGAGCTGACAAAGGAGGAGGCATAAATGTTTACAAAACGGATCATTCCCTGTCTGGATGTGAAAAATGGACGGGTGGTAAAGGGCGTAAATTTTGTAAATCTGCAGGATGCAGGGGACCCGGTGGAGATTGCGGCGGCCTATGATCAGGCCGGAGCGGATGAAGTGGTTTTCCTGGATATTACGGCTTCTTCTGATGCCAGGGCCACCGTGGTGGATATGGTTCGCAAGGTGGCGGAAAAGGTATTTATCCCTTTTACCGTCGGCGGAGGAATCCGAAGTGTGGAGGATTTCAAGGCTCTTCTCAGGGAGGGCGCGGATAAGATTTCCGTCAATTCCGCAGCTATCAATGATCCGGAGCTGATCAGCCGGGCTGCCGATAAATTCGGGAGCCAGTGTGTGGTGGTTGCCATTGACGCAAAGAAAAGGCCGGACGGCGGCTGGAATATCTACAAAAACGGCGGACGGATCGATGTGGGGATCGATGCGGTGGAATGGGCTGCCCGGGTGGAGGCCCTGGGAGCAGGGGAGATTCTGCTGACCAGTATGGACTGTGACGGGACGAAAGCCGGATACGATCTGGAGCTCACCAGAGCCATCGCAGAAACGGTAAAGATTCCGGTGATTGCTTCGGGTGGTGCCGGAACCAGAGAGCATTTTTATGATGCGCTGACAGAAGGAAAAGCGGATGCTGCCCTTGCTGCATCCCTGTTTCACTATAAAGAACTGGAAATCAGAGAACTGAAGCATTATCTGGCAGGACGGGGCGTTCCCGTCCGCCTGTAGAAAAGAGGTGTGTTTATGCCGCCCATCAGCAATGACTGGCTGGAGCCGCTGAAGCCGGAATTTAAAAAGCCTTATTATGCGAAGTTGTATAAAACCGTTCTCCAGGAGTACAACACCCGGCTGGTTTTTCCGCCTGCGGATGATATTTTTAATGCCTTTGCCCTGACGCCGCTGGCGAAGGTGAAGGCGGTGATCCTGGGACAGGATCCCTATCATGGGGAGGGGCAGGCTCATGGACTCTGCTTTTCCGTAAAGCCGGATGTGGAGATCCCGCCCTCTTTGATGAATATTTATCAGGAACTCCACGATGACTGTGGATGCTATATCCCGAATAACGGCTATCTCACAAAGTGGGCCGATCAGGGAGTCCTGCTTCTGAATACGGTGCTTACGGTCCGGGCTCATCAGGCGAATTCCCACAGAGGGATCGGCTGGGAGGAATTCACGGATGCGGCTATCCGGATCCTGAATGAACAGGACCGTCCCATTGTTTTTCTGCTCTGGGGGAGGCCGGCGCAGATGAAAAAGGCCATGCTGAACAACCCGAAACATCTGATTCTGGAGGCACCGCATCCCAGCCCGCTGTCGGCATACCGGGGATTTTTCGGCTGCCGGCATTTCAGTCAGACCAACCGTTTCCTGAAACAGAACGGATATGATCCCATTGACTGGCAGATTGAGAATCGATGATAAGAAAAATTTAATAAATCCGGTCTCACGAAACACAGAAAGTATGATAAAATAAGAGATAGAGTGTCTGGCACCGGAAGGGTGTTTGCACCGGAAAACAAGGAGGATACAAAATGGGGAGAAAAGTATTTGGCTGGGTGCTGTTCGGCGGCGTCCTGGGAGCGGGGATTCTCATGACCCTGTATGTGGGCCAGGGCGGTTCGCCGATGATGATTTACAACTTTGCTTTTCTGGGGATCATGCTTCTGATCTGCCTGGCGGGGATTGTAGGCGGCTTTGTGAAGATGACGAAGCTGGAAAACAGTTTTAAGCGGGCTGGGGAGCGGATCAGCCAGAATTTCGGCGCAGAGAAGGAAAAGCGGGAAGGCTCCGTGCTGAAGCTTGAAAAGCTGTTTAATGAGGTGACTCTGGATCAAAAGTGGAAGAGCTTTACGAAATATGTGGCAGCCAGCCAGGGCGGCATCGGGGATATTGAGGATTATATCAATGAAGACGAGGTAGACAGTATTGTACATAAACGGATGCTGGAGATGATTCCGGACATTCTGACCAGCCTTGGTATTCTGGGTACCTTTGTGGGACTGGTACTGGGCCTTCGGGATTTTGAGCCTGCGGATTATACGGCGATGACAAATTCCGTATCTTCCCTGGTGGAAGGGATTAAGGTGGCATTCCTGACCTCGATTTACGGTCTGTCCCTTTCCCTGGTATATTCGTATAATCTGAAGACGTCCTATTCTTCCGTTGTGGGGAAGCTGGATGATTTTCTGGAGGAGTTCCATACACATATCATGCCGGCGGCGGAGGATGAGT
This sequence comes from Candidatus Limivivens sp., assembly GCA_034101475.1. GTDB lineage: Bacteria > Bacillota > Clostridia > Lachnospirales > Lachnospiraceae > Limivivens. Next base: position 2,474 of record JAXEJQ010000151.1, on the reverse strand, counting down.
CCAGAGATATTCTCATCACCTGCCAGAAGGAGCAGACAGAGGCCATCCGTACGATGGCAAAGCAGTTTTCCAGTCAGCTTGCTTCCAGCTTTGAAGAGGTGATTACCCCATCCTTCCGGAAGATGAACCAGTCTCTGGATATGCTGGTGAATACCATGGCCAACGGTCAGGAGGAGATGATGGAACAGCTTCTGGACAGCTTTCTGAAGCAGCTTCGGACCTCCTTTGCCATGGAATTTGACAATTTCAATCTGGCGCTGAGGGATCTGACAGAGGCACAGCAGCAGACCACAGAATACACCAGGCAGCTTTACGAGAACATGAGCGATCAGATGAATGCCGTTTTTGCGCAGGAAGAGCAGAATATGCGGGCTATGGTACGGGAGCTGGGAGAGATGCAGAAGGAATACATTGCTTCCGCAAATCATGTGATGGAGGAGAACCAGAGAGTTCTTCAGTCCCAGGATGCAAGCTACCGTCATCTGGCAGAGTATATGAAGGATGCGGAACAGTCTTCCGCGAAATTCTGGGTGGCCTGCAATCAGACGATGCAGAAATACGTCAACGCGGCGGCGGCAGGACTGGAAGGCTATGCAGCGGCAGGCGAGGAGAGCCACAAGCTGTATGAGGCCAATGAAAAGCTTCTGGAAAGCTACAGTGAGAAGATGGCAGAGTTTGTGGGCTATCAGAAGATGGTTTATGAGACAATGGATCACGTCAGAAGCCTGCTTTCCGGTATCGCTGTGAACTCCGACAGCAAGAACGTCTACCTGTACAAGGGTTCTCTGGGAGGCAGCAGCTTTAACAATGCCAGTCAGGAACTGAAGAACCTGCAGAATCTTCTGGAGGAGCAGGGCGAACGGCAGCAGGAGCTGATGCAGGAGCTTCTGGACTGCATGCGGGATCTGAACCGGACTGCGGCAAAGAACAAGTTTGGCATTTTTAAGGGAAGCAAATAACCGGACAGGAGAAGAATATGCGAAAACATCGAAAACACAAGGAAGAAAGTGGATTCAATGTATGGCGCTCCTACTCGGATATGATGGCAGGCCTGCTTCTGCTGTTTGTGCTGATTATGTGTGTGACGCTGTTTCAGGCACAGAAAAGTTATGATGACAGCATCAAGGAGCGGGACGAGAGGATTGCCATGCAGCAGCAGTTTAACCTGGAGATCGAGGACAAGCAGAATACCGTTGATGAACAGGCCGACCGGCTGAAGACGCAGGATGAGCTGCTGGCAGAGAAGGAAGCCCAGCTGGCTGCCCTGGAAACCCAGCTGGCCCAGCAAAAGGCCCAGCTGGATGAACAGCAGTCTCAGCTTACGGCCCAGGAGGCCCAGCTGGACGAACAGGAAGCGAAGCTGAGCAGCCAGAGCAGTCTTCTGGATCAGCAGCAGTCTGACCTGGATGAAAAGACGGCCCAGCTGGCGGATCAGCAGGCGAAGATTGACAATATTATCGGTGTAAAGGCCGATGTGATCGAAGCTCTTCGGGTGGAATTCCAGAATAACAACGTGAATGTGGATATTGATTCCCAGTCTGGAGCCATGGCTCTGGATTCCAGCGTCATGTTTGACTACAATGAATCAGAGCTGACCAAGGAAGGCCGCAGAGTACTGAAGGAAGTGCTGCCGATTTATTGTCAGGTGCTTCTGCAGGATGAATATGTGGATTACCTGGCGGAGATTATCATTGACGGCTATACGGACACCTCCGGTGATTACAGCTACAATCTGGAGCTGTCCCAGAAGCGTTCCCTGGCAGTTGCCCAGTATCTGCTTGCCCTGCAGGATAATTTCCTGGACAGCAACCAGAAGGCCCTTCTGCAGGATCGTCTGACGGTGAACGGCCATTCCATGAGCAACCCGATTCTGGATGAAAACGGAGAAGTGGATATGGATGCGTCCAGACGTGTGGAGGTAAAATTCCGGCTGAAGGATGAGGAAATGATCGACGAGCTGACCAAAATTATGAGTGTCTCGGAGACGGAAGCCGACGCGGAGTCGTAGACCGCCGGCGAAGCCCAGAAAAACGAAAACAGAAAACCCCCGATTCGTGCCCGGAGTACGAATCGGGGGTTTTTAGCGATCGGCAGAAAGCTTTCACACAATCTGCCGGAATTCTCAGGCGTCCTTTCGGGATGCCTCTTCCTGCTCCCTGGCCAGGTTTTTCTGGGCTGTGGAAAGCATCAGTTTGATCCGGTTTAACTGGTTTACTTCGCTGGCACCGGGATCGTAGTCAATAGCAACGATATTGGACAGCGGATACCGGTGGCGCAGTTCTTTGATGACGCCTTTTCCAACCACATGGTTCGGCAGACAGCCGAAGGGCTGGGTGCATACGATATTGTTAGTGCCGGAATGAATCAGCTCCAGCATTTCTCCGGTGAGAAACCAGCCTTCTCCGCACTGATTTCCGATGGAAACAATGGGTTCGGCATATTTCGCCAGATCTTCAATATGGGCAGGCGGTGTG
>JAXEJQ010000150.1:0-30182 GCA_034101475.1 Candidatus Limivivens sp. | reverse complement strand
CCTTGACGAAAATCACTTCAATCAAAACAAACTGTTCTTCATATTTACTCTAATTTTATTTTATGAGAATAACCGATTTCACGAAATTTGCAGGTGAATCTGGAATATAAACAAGAGAAAAAAATAATTTTTAAACTCCAGTTGCACTCCATTTGGTCTTTTCGACACCCCGCAAAGCCTTTATTTATGGGCTTTTCCGCGATTTTTCAAGCTACTCAAACTCAATCGTCGCAGGCGGTTTTCCCGTACAATCATACATGACACGGTTCACGCCCTTCACTTCATTTACAATCCGGTTCGTCACCTTCGCAAGTACCTCCCACGGAATCTGAGCAGCATCTGCCGTCATGAAGTCAGAGGTATTCACCGCTCTCAGAGCTATGGCGTAATCATACGTTCTGAAGTCGCCCATGACTCCAACTGACCGCATGTTGGTCAAGGCTGCAAAATACTGTCCGAGACCATTATCCAGACCAGCTTTGGCGATTTCCTCACGGTAGATGTAATCTGCCTCCTGCACAATCCGGACCTTCTCTTCCGTCACTTCACCGATAATGCGGATACCAAGTCCCGGGCCCGGGAAGGGCTGGCGATTTACCAGATATTCGGGAATGCCAAGCTCCCGGCCGGCCTTGCGGACTTCGTCTTTAAACAGCAGACGCAGCGGCTCGACAATTTCCTTGAAATCCACTACGTCCGGAAGACCGCCCACATTGTGATGGGATTTGATCACAGCGGATTTTCCGAGACCGCTTTCGATCACGTCCGGATAAATGGTGCCCTGTACCAGATAGTCTACGGCACCTATTTTGCGGGCTTCCTCTTCGAACACGCGAATGAATTCTTCACCGATAATTTTACGCTTCTGTTCCGGCTCTGTCACACCTTTCAGCTTGGCATAGTAGCGCTGCTGAGCGTTGACACGGATAAAGTTCAGCTCATAGGGACCGTCCGGTCCGAATACGGCTTCTACTTCATCACCTTCGTTTTTGCGAAGCAGACCATGATCTACAAAAACACAGGTAAGCTGTTTGCCCACGGCTTTGGAAAGCAGCACCGCCGCTACAGAGGAATCTACTCCACCGGAAAGAGCGCAGAGGACTTTGCCGTCTCCGATCTTTTCGCGAAGGGACTGGATCGTGCTCTCTACAAAGGAATCCATTTTCCAGTCGCCTGCGCAGCCGCATACTTTGAAAACAAAGTTGCTGAGCATGGTTTTTCCTTCTGCGGTATGCATGACCTCCGGATGGAACTGGGTCGCATAAATCTTTCTTTCCGGACACGACATGGCAGCCACCGGACATACCGGAGTATGGGCCGTCACACGGAACCCTTCAGGAATACCGGAAATATAGTCTGTATGGCTCATCCAGCAGACCGTCGCAGGAGAAACTCCTTCAAACAAAACGTCATTCGTATCCACTTCTACTTCGGTATGGCCATATTCACTGGTAGGTGCGGTTTCAACCCTGCCGCCCAGCAGATGCGCAACCAGCTGGGAACCGTAGCAGATCCCCAGAATCGGGATTCCCAGTTCGAAGATTTCTCTGCTGCAGGTGGGAGAATCCTCTCCGTAAACGCTGTTTGGCCCGCCAGTGAAAATGATTCCCCTGGGATTCATTTCTTTGATTTTCTCAATGCCAAGGGTATAGGGATGCACTTCTGCGTAGACACTGCATTCTCTGACTCTTCTGGCAATCAGCTGATTGTACTGGCCGCCGAAATCTAAAACGATGATCATTTCTCTTTCCACGAATATTCCTCCTGTACACTGTATGCTATATGCTGTCTTCTTTTACAGAAACGATAATTCTATTTATTTTGCCAGCTCATTTTTGCTGACTCATTCCTGCTTACACTGAATTTTACTGACTCTTTTCTCTAATTTCTCTTTTGTTAACAGAGCTTCTCCTCTGTTCATTGAGCTTTTCCACTTTTATGCTGTTTTATCAGGACGAGCCAAGGGACAAATAGTTCTGAAAATACGTGTTTACAGATATTTTATGTCTATGGAGCCTGCAAAGCATTTGCCGGGCAGCTTATTATGATGATATTGGAAGCAAAAGACGCCATACGGATTGTTCCGTGCTTGTTTGTTTCATCCTTCACACTCCCGCAATCCTAACATTTTTTTATTATAGAATATTCTTCTGCTCTTGGCAAGAGAGAAATTATCCTTCCTGACTATCCCTTCTTCCTTTCAGCGTTCTTCCGGAGCCCTGCAAAAACAGACCCGGAAATGTTATGCCAGACGCTGAAGATGGCGCCGGGCAGCGTTGCCAGCGGGTTTGCCGCGAAATTGGCTGTGGCCAGGGATATCGCCAGGCCGCTGTTCTGCATGCCCACCTCGATGGCCACCGCCGTAGCTTTCTCCGGCTCCAGGTGAAGCAGCTTCGCTGCGAAATAGCCCAGGGCAAGGCCCAGCACGTTATGCAGGATTACGACTGCAGCTACCAGAAGGCCGCAGGCCAGAATCTTCTCTCTGTTCGTGGCAATAATGCCGGAAATCAGCAAAACAATGGCTGTCACGGAAACCAGCGGGAGAAAATCCCGGATCTGATCCACTTTTTTTCCAAAAATCTCGTGGAGAATGATGCCGACAACGACCGGAATCAGCACGACCTTCACAACGGACATCATCATTGCAAAAAAGGACACTTCTACCCAGGAGCCGCCCAATACATAAACAAGAGCGGGAGTCAGGACCGGCGCCAGAAGCGTGGACAGAATCGTCATACCTACGGACAGTGCCACATCTCCACCTGCGATGTAGGTGATAACATTGCTTGCCGTTCCGCCCGGACAGCATCCTACCAGGATGACGCCGATGGCCAGATCAGGGCTCAGCCGGAACAGTTTTGCAAGGGCAAAGGCTGCCAGAGGCATGATAGTAAACTGAGCAACGCATCCGATCAGCATATCCCTGGGACGCTTCAGCAGAATGCGGAAATCTTCCGCTTTAATAGTGAGACCCATACCGAACATGGCAATGCCGAGAAGCAGGGTCGTCTTATCGACCGCCCAGGAAAAACCCTGCGGAACAAAAAAAGCCAGAATACCAAAAACAATAATGACCACTCCGATATATCTTGACAGCAGATCGGCCAGCCGTTTCAGCCCGTTCATAATGCCACCTGCGGATCATAGGAGAAATTGTCGATCAGACGGGTTTTGCCAATATAAACGGCAATCGCCGTCAGCACCGGCCTGTCAACGGCAGCCACCGGCTGCATGGTCAGGGCATCGACGACCTCCACATAGTCAATTCTGGAAAGCGGTTCTTTTTCAATTTCTTCCCGGATGACAGCTTTTAATGCCTCCGCATCCATTCCCGGTTTCACCATGCTTTTCCCAAGCTTCAGGGATCTGGAAAGGCAAAGGGCTGCTTTTCGTTCCTGCTCGTTCAGATACGTATTTCTGGAGGATTTCGCCAGACCGTCTGTCTCCCGCACAATAGGGCAGCCTACAATTTCAATGTCAAAGTTTAAATCTTTTACCATTTTCTTAATAATGGCCAGCTGCTGGGCATCCTTTTCTCCAAAATAAGCCCGGTCCGGCGCCACAATATGAAACAGCTTGCTGACAACCGTGCAGACTCCGGAAAAATGGACCGGTCTGGATTTTCCGCAAAGGGTATCGGAAAGCGTCCGGATGTTCACATAAGCGCAGGCATCCTGATACATTTCAGATGGCTCCGGATGAAACACGAGATCCGCACCCTGGGTCTCGCACACCTGGCAGTCCCGTTCAAAATCCCGCGGATAAGCCTCCAGGTCTTCATTGGGACCGAACTGCGTGGGATTGACAAAAACGGATACTACAACCCGGTCATTTTCTTTCCTGGCTCTGGAAATGAGGCTTGCATGGCCCTCATGGAGATAGCCCATGGTTGGTACCAGTCCCACAGTCAGGCCCTGCCGTTTCCATTCCTTTACCTGCTGTCTGGTTTCTTCGATAGTTGCTGTTGTTTTCATTGCATTGATCTCCTTCTCTTATTTTTCGGTGATATCCAGATAGGGGTCAAATCATGCGTCAGCCCGATCATCTGCCTGCAAAAGCTGCCAATTTTGCTGACTGCGTAAAAATCCTGTCCGGAGAGCTTTTCTTTTTTGCCGAAAAACAACAGACTTTCCGGAAGCCGGAAGGCTGCGGACTTCCCAGTAACAGAAAAAACTGCCCGGCAGGCAGTCTTTTACGCCAAAACAGGCCCGGATCTCTCCCGGCCTTTTTTAAGCACGTATTTTCGAATTGATATGCCGTCCAGCTCTTCCGATGCCGGCAGCACCTTTCTCTGATCTGTTTTCGAAAAAATGTGCGGTTTCCTGACGAATACCACCGCTGTCATTATAGCAGACCCGTCGGGAAACCGCAACCCAAAAGACTATTTAAAGAGATCCTTTACCCTTGTCCAGAGATCCTCCGTCTCTGTTTCCGTTTCTTCACCATCCCTCTCATCCGGGATGGTAATGCCATCCGTCTTCATAGCGAACTGAACCAGATTAATGTTCACATTGTCTTCCGATACAAAGGACATCTGCTCGAAATCACCCCCCGCAATCTCGTCAATAGCCTTATCGATTTCTTCATCGATCTGCTCATCGATATCCTCGACTTTTTCCCGGAATTCCCTGGTGCCGTCCTTCAGCTCGGCAACACCATCCTTCAATTCAGCAACACCATCATCCAGTTCCATCGCCCCGTCTGCCAGCTCCTCTGCTCCGTCCAGCAGGTCGGAAGCTCCGTCATCCAGCTCCAGGGCTCCATCTGCCAGCTCTTCTACGCCGGAGAGAAGGTCAGCGGCTCCATCATCCAGCTCAATGCTGCCATCCAGCAGATCTCCGGCTCCGGAGAGGAGATCCCCGGCTCCGTCATTCAATTTCACGGCGCCATTTGTCAGATCCCCGGTTCCGGAAAGGAATTCGCCTGCTCCGTCATCCAGCTCCACCGCACCGTCTGCCAGCTCCCTGGTTCCGGAAGTCAGCGAAATACTTCCACTGTAAAGAGCAGAAATGCCAGCTGCCATCTCCTGACCGCCGGACACCAGTGTTTCCACACCTGTTTTAAAGGTGACCACACCGCTGTACAAACTGTTTGCTCCGGTATTCAGTTCCTTGCTGCCGGATACCAGTGCTTTCGTACCTGCTGCCAGACTGCTGCTTCCCGTTGCCAGAGCCTTGGTGCCTGATTTCAGCTCCTTGCTGCCGGACAGCAGCTCTTTAGTACCTGCTGCCAGGCTGCTGCTTCCCGTCGCCAGCTCTTTCGTACCGGTTTTCAGCTCCTTACTGCCGGACAGCAGCTCTTTGGTACCTGCCGCCAGACTGCCGCTTCCCTCTGCCAGTTCCCGTGTGCCTGCTGCCAGACTGCTGCTTCCCGCCGCCAGCTCCCGGGTACCTGCCGCCAGACTTTCACTTCCTGCTGCCAGGGCCTGATTACCTTCGTACAGGGAACTGGCTCCTGCTGCCAGAGCAGCAGCTCCGTCAGATGCCAGACCAATGGAGGCACTCAGCGTTGCATACCCGGCCTGGATTGCCGCCACCCCTTCCGTATACTGAACAATTCCTGCATCCAGATTTTCATACTCTGCAGTCAGCGTATCAATTGCCGTTTTCAGTTCCCTGGTCTGTTCTGTAATCATATTCTCCAGAATCACCGGCAGCCCCTGAACACTTTTATTAAATTCCCGGTAACTGGTAAGCAGCTCCTGCGCTCCCGCGTCTGTTTTGGAAGCTCCGTCCGCAGCCTGATCAATTCCACCCTGCAGTCCGGCAATTGCAGCATTATTCTGCTCCAGCAGCCCGGCAATATTCCGAACATTGGCAATCACTCCGTTGGCATCCACATTTATAGATGCCAGCAGTGCCTGTACCGCCGCATTTCCCAGGTAACTCTCTGCCTGGTCTGCCAGCCCCCGCAGATAAGCTGCCGAATTGGTATTCTGCTTCTTCAATCCGCTCTCTCCGTCCAGCTGTCCATAAGTTCCCTGAATCTGTGCCAGCCCCTGGGAAACGCCTGCCGTTCCTGCCTCCACTGCTTCGATTCCCTCCAGAATCCTGGTGGAGCCGTCCAGAAGCTGCTGCATCTGCTCCGTTCCCACCTGAATACTGTCCAGATTTTTCTGGATGAGCTTAAGAGCCGCAAGTACCTCTGCGGAACCCTCTGTCAGAGAATCGGACTGAGCAGTCAGGACATCCAGACCTGCCTGAATCTGATCTGCGCCTTCTTCCATGGAATTCAGGCTTGTACTCAGGGTTTGTGTGCCTTCCTGGACACTCCTGCTCCCCTCTGCCGCTTCTCTGGCACCTGCTGCCAGTTCTTTCGCTCCGCTGTCTGCCGCTTTTGCCCCCGCATCCAGAACCTGTGCTCCTTCCGATGCGCTTGCTGCTCCGGCTGCCAGCTCTTTGGCTCCGCTGTCCACGGTCTTCGTGCCATTATAGAGGGCTTTCGCTCCTTCTGATGCACTCTTGGCCCCGCTGGCCAGTTCCTTTGCCCCGCTGTTCACCGTCTTCGTGCCGCTGTAAAGAGCCGATGCGCCCTCCGATGCGCTCTTAGCCCCGCTGGCCAGCTCCTTTGCCCCGCTGTTCACCGTCTTCGTGCCGCTGTAAAGAGCCGATGCACCCTCCGATGCGCTCTTGGCCCCGCTGGCCAGTTCCTTTGCCCCATCATTCAACGTTTTGCTGCTGTCCTTCAGACTGGCTGTTCCGTCTGCCAGCTCCTTGGCACCATCCCGCAGATCGATGGTTCCTTTTTCCAGAGAGGATGCGCCGGAAGTCAGCGTCCCTGCACCGTCATTCAGGCTGGCAGCGCCGCTTTCCAGCTCCTGGGCGCCGGACACCAGCGAATTTGCTCCGCCTTTCAGCTCCGTGGTTCCGCTTTTCAGATCGGTCGCGCCGTCTTTCAGTTCCACCGCACCGTCCAGAAGCTCTGCCGTTCCATCCTTCAGATCGGATGCCCCGTCTTTCAGCTCCACCGCGCCATCCCGCAGTTCTGTGGTCCCATCTTTCAGATCGGATGCGCCGTCTTTCAGCTCGCCTGCTCCATCCAGAAGCTCTGTGGTTCCGTCCTTCAGATCCACAGTCCCGTCCTTCAGTTCGGCCGTGCCGTCCACCAGCTCTTCCGTTCCTTCCTTCAGTTCATCCACACCTTCCACCAGATCATCGGCACCCTCGTCAAATTCTTTTGCCGCGTCCTTGATTTCATCCGTTTTTTCATAGAGCTCGGAAGTATCAATGGAATCACTGTCCACGTCGAAGGACATGGGAACTGCCTGAAAGGAAATGGGATCCATTTCAAAATTTGTCACATTAGCCGTGATTTCAAAGGTTTTCTCCTGGCCTGCCATGATATTATAAAGGAGCTGACGGTTCTTTCCCACATTGGCTGCCGTAGCGCCCTCTGCTTTAATATCCTTACATTTTTCCGTATTCAGCGTGAAAGTTCCCTGAACCAGATAATTTTCAAAGAAGTCCGCATTCAGCCTTTTATTTTCTTTTATGCTGAATATGATTTTCAGGGCTCCGCTTTTCCCAGCCAGATCTTCCGCCTGAATTTCCTCTCCGTCCAGAAAATACTGGATGGAGATCAGCCAGGGCATCTCCTTTGTAGCCAGATTTCCCTGATAATAAAATTTCCCCCTGGACGCTTCCACGTTAATCTCATGATCCTGAACCAGAATCTCCTTATCACTGGTCAGATTTTTTACCTGCTCATAATCTCCGAAGTCCACGATGGTCGTATCCTCTTTCAGATCAAATTCATTAACCACATAAATTCCGGCCACACTTCCGTCCTGATTCAGATTGACATAAACATTTTCATCCTTCTCCGTATTCGCCGCCAGGGCATAAGCGGACATGGTATTTCCGGCCACTACAGAAGAGGCCAGTACAATTGCCGTGGTTTTAATCAGATACATATTTCGATTCATGTGATTCCCTCCTGTAAAAGTTGGTGTGTAAGGTTGTCTTTTCAATCAAACGGTCAAACAATACCAGCAGCGCCGGAAGTACGAAAATTACCAGCACAAAGGAAATGGCCGCGCCCCGCCCGATCAGAATTCCAAGCTGGCTCAGAATAGCGTTGGTGGAAACCATTCCCAGGACCGTGCCAGCCAGGGTCAGAATCAGTGAGGATGTAAAAACAGAAATCGTACATGCCTTGACCGTTTCAAATGCTGCGTCCTTTTTCTGCATACTCCTGCGGAATTCCAGGTAGCGGTCCGTAAACAGAATGGCGTAATCAATGGTTGCGCCGAGCTGAACCGTATTGATAATCAGGTATGCAATATAGAAAATCCTTGAGGACAGCAGATACGGCACGGACAGATTTATCCAGATGGATGTCTCAATCACCAGAGTAAGGATAATCGGGATCGTGAGAGATTTAAAATTAAATACCAGAATCAGAAAGACAAATCCGATGGCCAGCAGATTCACCCGTTGATTATCGCTGATAATAGTACTCTTCAAATCCTCCGTGCTGACCAGATCTCCGGCGTAACGGACCTCATCCCCGTAATATTTTTCCGCTGCGCTCCGAACGCCGTCGATTTTTTCATACCAGTCCGCTTCCCTTTCCGCCGTATCCAGAGAAACCACAAAACGGCTGTAATGCTCCGAATAGAGCTGGGACATAGAATCCTGAGGCACAAAATCCGCCGGTATGGACGACCCCACGGTATTCACATAGGAAATCACAGAGGTCACATAATCCAGACTTTTCAGATCCTCATTCAGAGCGATCTCTTTCTCCATCTCTCCCTTTGGCACCATCAGCACCACCGGATTGGACGCGCCATACTCTTCATCAATGGCATTGATATCCCGTCCCATCTGGGTCGCATTGCTGTTGTAGATATTGCTGGCGCCATAGAAGAAGCTGTTGCTTCCCTGAGCCAGATAGCACGGAAGCACAAGGATCAGGAAAATTCCCATTGCCGGAATGCGAAGCTTCATAACCGCTTTCGCGAATTTTTCAAATTTCGGAACCAGGGAACGATGACTGGTCTTATCTATCAGTTTATAAGTAGAGATTGCCAGTGCCGGGAGAAGACACAGCACACAGATCAGGCTCCAGCAGATTGCCTTCGCCATAACCCAGCCAAGATCCGGTCCAATTTTAAACCGCATCAGAATCAGAGAGGCAAATCCAGTCACCGTAGTCAGACCGCTGGAAAGCACAGAGCCGACAGACTGCCTGACAGCTTCCACCATGGCATCCTCCACCTCCATTCCCTCTGATCGGTTTGAGGAAAAACGATGCAGAAGGAAAATCGAATAATCCATGGAGACCGCCAGCTGCAGAACGCTCCCCGCCGCATTGGTCACAAAAGAAATGGTTCCGAACATCAGGTTGGTTCCGGAATTCAGTAAAATGGCAATTCCAATGGTGACCAGGAACAGAATCGGTTCAAACCAGGAATCCGTTGTCAGCAGCAGTACCACAAGTACAATGGGAACTACAAACAGCATAATTTCCTGAATTTCCTGAGAAGTAATGACCGGAGCCAGCGCATCGGTAACCGCAGAACCGGACATGCAGTTCTCCTCTCCGATAATTTCCCGCAGCTCGATGACGGCCTGTTCCTGCTTTTTCTCATCAATGGTCAATGTATACAGGGCATCTCCGTTCTTGTACCATTCATCCACCGTATCCTGGTTCATTGTCTCCAGAGGCTCATAGATATTCACCACATCATCCAGCCAGTTGATTTCCTCAACGCCGTCTACTGCCTTCATCTGCTCCTTATACTGCAGTGCATCGGCAATGGACACATCATAAATCAGAATTCTGGCATTGGGAATCGCCTGGTCATATTCTTCCTCCATCAGTTCCAGGCTCTTTGTGGAAGCAACATCATCCGGAAGGTAATCTACCATATTATAATTCACGCCCACGAAACTGGCGCAAACAGCACCGGCAGCCGCAGCCGCCAGGAAAATCGCAATAATCATCTTTCGATGCTTCAGGATAAAATTAGTGTAGGCTTTCATTTCCTCAGCTCCTTGACATTATTCAATCGGTTTCTTTTACTAGACATTTGTTAATTTTTTTATAGGTATTATATGAAGGAACTTTCAAAAATTCAATAATCAGTATCTTTTCCTTTTGTCGATTAGTAGACATAACTTCCTTTACTGTCTCATTGCACAAATAAAAAAACAACAGAACTTCAATAATAAACTTCTGTTGATTTTTCATTTTTTTTGTATTATAATATGAGCCAAGGGACAAATAGACATGAGCAAGCAGCCATTTTTCGCAGAAAAATGAGCGAATTGCGAATGTTTTCGTCGATTTGAAAAGAAAATCGGAGGGATCGTTATGAGTAAAACAGAACAGACTGTTGACCGCAGAGTCCGCAAAACGAAAAAGCTTCTGCTGGACGGTCTGACCCAGTTGATGCAGACAAAAGATGTCAGCGATATTTCCGTAAAAGAGCTCTCTGACCTGGTGGATATCAACAGAGGAACCTTCTATCTTCACTATCGTGACATCTTTGATATGTTGAGTAAAGTGGAGGACGAACTTTTTGACCGGTTTAATGAGATCGTCATCAGGGACTTCAATCCGGAACCCGGCAGCTCGCCGCTCCCATTCTTGCAGGATATTTGCTATTATTTAAGGGACAATGAAAACGTTGTCCGGGCACTGATCGGTCCCCACGGAGATCTTGCCTTTGTAAACCGGCTGAAGGATCTGGTCCGGAACCGAATTGAACAGATCTGGAATACAAAGGAGTTTCATTCCGAGCATCTGGAATACTATTTTTCCTTTATTATCTCCGGCTGCCTGGGACTGATTGAAACCTGGTTCGGCACCGGTCTGAAGCAAACACCGGACGAAGTCGCAAAGCTTGCCACGGATCTGCTTACCAGCACGATTCAGATTTTTTCCTGACCCGCTCCGGCAGGTTGTTCACAGGAGGCGTCCGCTTCAGGCCTCTGCCAGATCCTGTCGAATCAGTTTCCAGGCTTCCAGCAGCCGCTCTATCTGCCAAGCCGCATTTGCCGGGCTGGTGGATGGCAGCTTTCTGATGGCTTCTGCCACTTTCAGGACTGATTCTGCTGTTCCTTCCTGACGCAGCCGCGGCAGGGCATACTTCTGATACAGTTCAAAGGCTTTCTGCCCATTGGCGTAAATCTGCCGGATCGGCGCATTCTCCAGAACCTGTTCCAGCTTTGCCGGAACCACATTCCGGATGCTGCTGTCGCTGGACCCTATGATTTCACACTGCTCGATCACATCCCAGACCGCAATTTTATTTCTCAGCAAAAAAATCTTTTTTTCTTCCACGGTTTCCGGAACCTGTTCTTCCCCGGCAACTCCTGCCAGAACCTTCCAGAACCGATTCTGCGGGTGACCATAATAAAAGTTCTGTTCTCTGGATTTCACCGAGGGAAAGGTTCCCAGGATCAGAACCCTGGAAGTCTCATCAAAAACCGGTAAAAACCGGTGGGTCAGTTTCTGATATTCCTGTGTCATTGGCTTTTCCTTTCTGAAACGTTCTGGTTCACAGACTGTTTTTTCCGAAATGTTCTGCATCATCGGGGTTTCTTTTCTGAGGCATCCTGAAAACGGATTTTGTTCTGTCCTTCACGGATATCCTTCAGAACACCGGCGGCGCAGAGCCCGTACAGGGCTGCCCCGTAGGCTGCCTCTTCCCTGTGAACCGGAATCTGCAGAGGCATCCGGAACTTTTCCTCCAGAATTCTCTGAAGAACCGGATTTTTCCGGATTCCGTTTCCTGCCCCTGCCAGATAGACAGGTTTCAAACCCTTCAGGGGCATCTGCCGGTACAGTGTATTCAATTCTTCGGCAACTCCTTCCAGCATCCCATAAGTCAGATAACCCGGCGTGAAATTCTCCGGTGTCAGCCCCCGGATGGATGCCCGCAGAAAGGGATCGCTCCTGCTTCCTGAAAAGGCCGGATTCAGAACCGGCGCTTTTCCAGAATCCAGCCCTTCCATGGAAGCCGCCATCTTTTCATACAGATTTTCCACACATCTTTCCGGAGCATCCGCCATTTTCAGAACCTCCCGGAAAAACTCCTCCAAAAGGGCGTAGGCTCTGCCGCCGCACAAGGCGGAACCGACACAGAGCGTCAGCGTATTCAGGCAGGGACGAAATTCAATCTCCGGTGACTCAGCCGTTTCCGTTTCTGTTTCTCTTTCTGTTTCTCTTTCCGTTCCCGCTGTCTCTGCTTCCTTTTTTCCCGGAATACCGTTTCCGGCCATTCCCGGCATCCCCACCGACACCTGGGAACCGGTACCCACATTCACCAGCACAGTCCTGGTTCCATCCGGCACACTTCCCAGGAAAGAGGCCTGATTGTCTCCGATGGCTGCAGCCACAGGAATGTGACCCTCCAGAACACCGATACACTGAAAATCCCCGGCGATTTCCGGCAAAACTGAAGGATCAATTCCACAGCCCTCCAGTTCTTCCCGCCGGAATCTGCCCCGGGCAGCGTCAAAACCGCCCCAGGAGGCCGCATTTCCCGCCGAAACAGGCCCTGCTGCTTCTTTGCAGAGTCTCTGGCCCACATAATCCCCGATGGTAACCATCTGCGCGGCGTTTTCGGGCACCAGGCCCTTTTCCAGAAGAAACAGATGCGTTGCCAGCCCGTAGCCCTCTGACACCGGCACATGCAGCTGCCGTGACAGGATCCGGGCACTTTCCCTTCCCCTGCCATCCTGCCAGGTATAAAAGGGACTTCGTGCCCTGCCTTCCCTGTCTGTATACAAAAATCCATGCATCTGACAGGAAATCCCGATCCCCGCAGGCTGGTACTGCCGCAGCATCACGGAAAGCTGCTCCTGCACAATCTTTGTAATCCTGTCCGGATCCTGGATTTTCTCCAGGGGATTTTCTGTCCGGATCCACGTATCGTTGAGAACCGTCCGGCTCTCCAGCACTCTTCCCGTCTCTGCTTCCAATGCCAGAAAGCTCACCGTCGTTGTTCCGATATCAATTCCGATTCCATTCATTTCCCTCACGCTCCTTTGCCGCCTGCGCCTGCTGCATCAGCAGCATCTTCCTCTCCTCTGGGCAAAAAGTGCCTGACCGCAGGCAATCCCGCAGGCCAGGCACTTTGATCCTTTATTCTCCCTGCACCAGTTTTTCTTCCCATTCTTTTTCTTTGAAACCAACCAGCACAAAATCCTCTCCAATGATCAGCGGACGCTTCACCAGCATTCCATCCGTGGACAGCAGCTGGAGTTTCTCCTCCTCCGACATCCCCGGCAGCCGATCCTTCAGCTTCAGCTCCTTATAAAGCATCCCGCTGGTGTTGAAAAACTTTTTGATGGGCTGTCCACTCTTTTCCTGCCAGGCTTTCAGTTCCAAAAAGGATGGATTTTCCTCTTTGATGTGCCGGTCCGTATAGGTCACACCCCTGGCATCCAGCCATTTCCTCGCCTTCTGGCAGGTTGTGCATTTGGGATATTCAACAAATAAAACCTTCATTCCTTCTTCTCCCTCTTTCTGATCATATTTTTTCCCGGATGGTACCGGCCCGGTAAGCAGCCACCAGCTTCTCCAGCTCCAGAATCCGCTCCTGGATTTCCTGACCGGCATCCGTATCTGCCACCCGCAGACGCTTGGTGGTCCGTTCCACCACCATACTCACGGAATGAATATCCGTTTCCTTTACCACTGCTTCCTCCACCGATACGAAGGGCTCATGGGCGACCAGCAGCAGTCCGTAGGAATTGTAAACCAGTGTATAGCCGGCAATTCCCGTCACCTTCTGATAGGCTTTGGAAAAACCTCCGTCAATGATCAGCAGCTTTCCGTTGCATTTCACCGGCGTCTCCCCCTTGGAAAGCTGCACCGGAATGTGTCCGTTGATAATATGGGAATTCTCGGTATCCAGGCCAAATTCCCTCAGAATCTGATTAACGGTCTCTTCCTTTTCCATGTAAGTATAGTAGGGATTCTTGGTTTCCTTATGGGTTTCCTTGTCCGCAATCAGATAGCGTTCAAAGGTTGTCATCTTGTCCTTGCCAAACACCGGTGAATTCCCATTGATCCAGATATACCAGAGAATATCCATTCCCTTTTTCTTTTCCTCTTTATCCAGGGAATAATATCCTTTTCTGGCATAGACCTCCAGAATGTCATACAGCGCCTTTCCGCTGTACTCTTTCCCGAATATCCGGACCTTCCGGAAGCTTCCGTCCTCATTCAGGGGCACGCAGCCATGATACAGGAGATTGGAATTGTAAACCTTGTACAGACTTCCGTTGGAAAACAGGAAACGCACGTGCTTCTGAAGCTTTTCACATTTCAGAAAGGCTGACTGCAGCCGGTCCATCACCACTTCCTCTTCCGGGGAAAGGGCATAGGGATCCTCCGGGTTAATGGTCGGGAAATCCGTATCCTCCAGTGGATAGGTTTTCCCGTTCACCACAACCGTTCCGTGTTTCAGATCCATCTTATCCAGCAGAAGCCGGTCATCCATGCCGAACTCGGGATTCCGCCTGATCACCTGCCCCTCCAGCTTGAACATGATCACGGAGATGGCCTTCTGCATCCGGCAGTCCCATTCCAGATCCCTTGTATTATAATCCTTCGTCGTTCCATAATTGATCTTGAAGCATTTGCAGCTGTCATCCCGGTAGGTGTTCATGGCAAAGGTAGCCAACGGAATCAGATTAATCCCATAGCCCTCCTCCAGCATGTCCAGATTGCCGTAGCGTGCCGCCACCCGGATCACATTGGCAATGCAGGCCTTATGCCCCGCTGCGGCTCCCATCCACACCACGTCATGATTTCCCCACTGGATATCCACCGAATGGTAGGTGATCAGCTTGTCCATAATCATATGGGGCCCCGGCCCCCGGTCAAAAATATCTCCCACAATGTGGATGTGATCCACCGCCAGGCGCTGAATCAGATTGCTCATGGACAGAATAAATTCTCTGGCACTGCCGATCCGGATAATGGTGCTGATAATGGAATTATAGTAAGCCTCCTTATCCAGAAGCTCCTCCTTCTCCGTAATCAGCTCCTCAATCACATAGGCAAAATCCTTGGGAAGTGCCTTGCGCACCTTGGAACGGGTATATTTGGACGCAACTCTTTTGCAGATCTGAATCAGCCGGTGCAGGGTAATCCGGTACCAGTCCTCCAGATTTTCCTCTGTCTTCTCCACCAGGTCCAGTTTGAGCTCCGGATAATAAATTAAAGTAGCCAGGCTTTTTTTATCCCGGCTACTTAAGGTATTCCCGAATTCTTCTTCAATTTTTTTCCGCACAGAACCGGACCCGTTTTTCAGGACATGGAAAAACTGCTCGTATTCCCCATGAATATCCGTCATAAAATGCTCTGTGCCTTTTGGAAGGTTCAAAATGGACTGCAGGTTAATGATCTCTGTGCATGCTGACGCCACAGTCGGATAAAGTTTCGCCAGATTTCTCAGATATTTCATTTCCATGTCCTCTCTCACGTAAAATCCCCCTTGATTTTCTCTGCTTTTTTGTAACTGTTCAGAGCCAGACAAAATCTCATAAAACAGACATGAAATGCTTGCATTTTAAAGGCTGTTTCTGAAATTTTGTTTGACGGATACACCACACCGACGAAATGCGAAGCATTTTGGAGGTTGGCTCTGAACGGCTCCGTTTATTTCAGAAAGCCGCAGCCGCTTACTGCGCTTCGATCACATCTTTCATATCGTAATAGCCCGCCGGCTTCCCTTTCAGGAATTTGGCGGCCTGAATGGCTCCCTTTCCGAACACGGCTTTGGAATAGGCAGTATGCTGGAAGGTGATCACCTCATCCGTCCCCGCAAAAATGACTTCATGCTCACCCACAATGTTGCCTCCCCGTACTGCGGAAATCCCGATCTCCTTCGGATCCCGCTCCTGGCGTCTGTCGCTGCGGTCATAGGTGTAGGTATAGGCATGATCCAGTGCCTCATTCAGGCTGTCCGCCAGGGCAATGGCTGTACCACTGGGTGCATCCAGCTTGTGCTTATGGTGCTTTTCCACAATCTCCATATCGAATCCCGCCGGTGCCAGCACCCTGGCTGCCTTCTGAAGGAGATTCAGAAGGGTATTGATCCCCAGGGACATATTCGCCGATTTCAATACGGCCACGGTCTCGGAAGCTTTCCGGATCTTCCCAAGCTGTTCCTCCGAAAGGCCTGTGGTACACACCACCACCGGCAGCTTCCTGCCCACGCAGTAATCTATCAGGACGTCCACTGCCTTGGCAGAGGAAAAATCAATCACTGCGTCCGCCTCTGCCGTACATTCTCCGATGGTTTTAAAAACCGGATAGTCGTTTTTCTGAACATCATACATATCGACCCCTGCCACAATTTCAATATCAGGGTCTTCTGCAATCAGGCTGCTGATCACCTGACCCATATGGCCGTTGCAACCATGCATAATTACTTTTAACATATGTCAATCTCCTCTGTCTTCTTATCTTCCGCTATGCCAGTTTGATGCCAAAATCCACCATGGCTTCGGCCAGCTCCCGGGCATGCTCCTCTTCCATCTCGCTCAGCGGGCCACGCAGCGGGCCTACCTCTCTGCCCATCAGGTTCAGCGCTTTTTTCACCGGAATCGGATTCACTTCACAGAACAGCTTGTCGCAGAGCGGCAGCGCCTTCAGCTGAAGCTCCAGGCTGCCCTTCACATCTCCCTCCAGGAATTTGGCGACAATGTCATGAGCCGCTTCCGGAGCCACATTGGAAAGAACGGAAATCACGCCCTTTCCGCCCAGAGACATAATCGGCACAATCTGATCATCGTTTCCGGAATACAGATCAATGCATCCGTCCGCAAGCTGCATCAGCTTCGCAACCTGGGAGATATTTCCGCTGGCTTCCTTGATGGCAACGATGTTTTCCACATGCTGTGCCAGATAAACAGCCGTCTCCGGCTGGATATTGCATCCGGTCCGGCTGGGTACGTTGTAAAGAATCACCGGAATCTGAATGGACTCCGCAATGGTAGTAAAGTGTTTAATCAGTCCCTTCTGGGTAGCCTTATTGTAATAGGGAGTCACCAGCAGAACCGCGTCCGCGCCGTATTTCTCCGCTTCCCGGGAAAGATAAACGGCTGTCTCCGTACAGTTGGAGCCTGTTCCCGCAATCACCGGAATCCGCTTTGCCACCTTATCCACTGCGTATTTAATCGTATCCAGATGTTCTTCATGCGATAATGTAGAAGACTCACCGGTGGTCCCGCAGATAATAATCGCGTCCGTACCTCTCTCGATCTGCTCCTCCAGAAGTTCGCCCAGCTTTTCAAAATTCACATCGCCATTTTCCTTCATGGGCGTTACAATCGCCACACCTGCTCCAGTAAAAATTGCCATTTCTTCATCCTCCTTGAATCATCGTTCAAAACTCGCTCCCGGAAAGTCAGATGGCTTTCCGGCTAAAACAAAAGGGGCTGATTTTGTCAGCCCCTGAGAATCCAATGTCTCTCCAGTCTTCTTCAGGTAGCTCACCACCGTATGAAACGGTGACAGTCATACAGCTCTTAACTATATGCCCAAGCATGCAGCTACAGGTACTGCACCTTTCGGCGTCTTTCCCTTTCTATCGCTTTCATCTGCGCCTGAACACATCCGGCCATATACTCTTGAAACACGCAACCTCTACGAAAAAACTTAATTTAGTTCATCATAACATTATTAAATTGTCTTGTCAATCTCTGTTTTGCGCGGGACCAGCTCAATCACCTCGTCCGCCAGATCCCAGATCTCTTTTCCCGGGCTGGAACCGGTAAAAATCAGTCGGGTTCCCTCATTGCTGGCATTGATCAGGCCACGCAGATCCTCAGCTGTGACGATACCGTAATCCATCAGCCCCAGAACCTCGTCCAGGACCAGCACGTCACATTCCTCGGTGACCAGTACCTTTTTCGCAAAATTCAGCCCGTTTAAAAGATTTTTAATCTCCTCAGCCTGCTCATCCTCTGAAAGATTCCCATAGGATTCGGTGGATTTCTCAAAGCGGAACAGCTTGATCTCCGGCTCCAGCCTGGCTAAAAAGCTGATCTCATCCTCCTTCTTTTCCTTCAGAAACTGAATGACAAACACGGTCTTCCCCTGGCTTGCGGCTTTGATGGCCTGGCCTATGGCTGCTGTAGTCTTCCCTTTTCCTGCCCCAAAATATATCTGCACTGAACCTTTATCCATTTCGCACCTCTTACCCACACCAACGTTGACATTTTCGTGACTGTTCAGCCATCAGCTCGAATCCGCTGGTTCCCAGCTTCCTCTCACTGCGGCCAAGCGGCCGGTTGATGCGTTCATATTACTACAAACCCCGGCAAATTGCAACCTTTATTCCAGATATTCCAGTTTGCTGATGGATACTTCATAGGCCGTGCGCTTTTCCGTCAGGTCTCCGTCGAGCTTCTTCATATAGTCTCTGCTCTGGATTCTTCCCCAGATCTGTACCCGGTTTCCCACATCAAAATTCGACGCAAAACGGGCATTTCTTCCCCAGCAGATACAGGGAATATAATCTGATTTCCCATAAGGCCGGTTCAC
This sequence comes from Candidatus Limivivens sp., assembly GCA_034101475.1. Classification (GTDB taxonomy): domain Bacteria; phylum Bacillota; class Clostridia; order Lachnospirales; family Lachnospiraceae; genus Limivivens. The sequence goes on along the minus strand of JAXEJQ010000150.1, from coordinate 11,666 downwards.
CGCAATGAGCATGTCTGCAATCTCCCTGCCCAAAGGCGTCTTCCGGTAGACCGTGGGTTTGCAGATAAAACCGTCCAGAAAAATCTGGTTGCTCTTTACCTTATCGTCCTCTTCCTCCACAAAGCTGACTTCTCTGGCGAACACCGAAAGCACCAGCCTGTTTTTCTTCTCCTCATGCCGGTTATAAGACCGGAACTGCCCCTCGACCTGTATGTATTCCCCCTGATAATCCTGTGTAACATCAATCAGCCTCTCGGAAATCATTACCGGAATCCGGTCTGAGGAATCGCTTAACCGCTTTACCAGCAGATCCAGCATATAAAAGCCTTCCCCGAATACCTCGTGGCTGAAGACAAACTCCGAAGCCACCCTTCCCATAATAGATACCTGATTGTTTTCAATGACTTTATCTGCCATGACCGAAATGTTCTCCCTTCTTCTTGCGAAGTATCTTTTCAGCACTTTTGGAAGCGCTGTGCCTGTATCTTCATTTTTACATAATTATGTCTATGAACCGATGGAAATTTTTAGAACACTTTTTTTCATTTTTTTCTTTTTCCCTTTTAAGTTTTTCCGGAAAAGCCCTTGAAATCCGCGAAAAATATGATAAACTGTTAGGGTTGAAAATATCGAGAAGCTTTTGGTGACCCGGCCGGGAGGGCCGGTATGAGAGAGGAATTATTACTTATGAAGAGAGAAGACGTTCGTAATATTGCCATTATTGCTCATGTTGACCATGGAAAAACCACACTGGTCGATGAGCTGCTGAAGCAGAGCGGTGTATTCCGTGCCAATCAGGAAGTCGCAGAACGAGTCATGGATTCCAATGACATTGAGCGGGAACGCGGCATTACCATTTTATCCAAAAATACGGCTGTTTTCTATAAAGGAACCAAAATCAACATTATCGACACCCCGGGCCACGCAGACTTCGGCGGCGAGGTGGAACGCGTCCTGAAGATGGTGAACGGTGTAATCCTCGTGGTAGACGCCTTTGAAGGCTCCATGCCCCAGACCAAATTTGTTCTGAAAAAGGCCCTGGAGCTGGATCTGCCGGTGATTGCCTGCATCAATAAAATCGACCGTCCGGAAGCCCGACCGGAGGAAGTGGTGGACGAGGTTCTGGAGCTTCTGATGGATCTGGATGCTTCTGACGCCCAGCTTGACTGTCCTTTCGTCTACGCTTCCGCCAAAGCCGGTTATGCCGTTCTGGATCTGGCAGAGGAACCGAAAAATATGGAGCCTCTGTTTGAAACGATCCTCAATTATATCCCGGCTCCGGAAGGCGACGAGACCGCCGCTACCCAGGTTCTGATCAGTACCATTGATTATAATGAATACGTAGGCCGGATCGGCGTGGGCAAGGTGGATAACGGTACCATCCGGGTAAATCAGGACTGTGTCCTTGTCAACCATCATGAACCGGACAAACAGAAGCATGTGAAGATCAGCAAGCTTTATGAATTTGACGGTCTGAACAAGATTGAAGTGACAGAAGCTACTGTGGGCTCCATCGTGGCCATTTCCGGCATCGCGGATCTGCATATCGGAGATACCCTCTGCGGACCGGAGCATGTGGAAGCCATTCCTTTCCAGAAAATCTCCGAGCCAACCATTGCCATGCATTTCATCGTCAATGACAGTCCCCTGGCCGGACAGGAGGGAAAATATGTCACTTCCCGTCACCTGCGGGATCGTCTGTTCCGGGAACTGAATACGGATGTCAGTCTTCGTGTGGAAGAAACGGATACCACCGAGGCCTTCAAGGTCTCCGGCCGCGGCGAGCTGCATCTTTCCGTTCTTATTGAAAATATGCGTCGGGAGGGTTATGAATTCGCAGTCAGCAAGGCCGAGGTTCTGTATAAGACCGACGAACGCGGCAAAAAGCTTGAGCCCATGGAGCTGGTTTATGTGGATGTTCCCGATGAATTCTCAGGAAATGTCATCCAGAAGCTTTCCCTTCGCAAAGGAGAGCTGCAGGGCATGAGTACCAACAGTGCCGGAAATACCCGCCTGGAATTTTCCATTCCCGCCAGAGGTCTCATCGGCTACCGCGGGGAATTCCTCACCGATACCAAGGGAAACGGCGTCATGAATACGGTCTTTGACGGCTACGGTCCCTACAAGGGCGACATCCAGTACCGCAAGCAGGGCTCCCTCATCGCCTTCGAAAGCGGCGAGTCTGTGGCTTACGGACTCTTTAATGCCCAGGACCGCGGAACACTCTTTATCGGTCCCGGCGAAAAGGTTTACTCCGGAATGGTCATCGGACAGAGCGGAAAAACCGAGGACATCGAACTGAATGTCTGCAAAAGCAAGCACCTGACCAATACCCGGGCTTCCGGCTCCGATGAAGCCCTGAAGCTGACGCCGCCCAGAATCTTAAGTCTGGAGCAGGCTCTGGAATTCATTGATACGGATGAACTCCTGGAGGTTACGCCCAAGTCTCTGCGTATCCGCAAAAAGATTCTGGATCCCACCATGAGAAAGCGCGCCGCCTTCAAAAAGAACCAGAATTAAATCCAAAAATCCGGATTCTGTTTTAAAAAAGAACACCCTCGTCGGTGTTCTTTTCTTTTGCCGCAAAGCCAGTTCAGATGAAACGCTGCTTCCGTACCATCTGTACGAATTCCCGGTTGTCCCTTGTGCGTACAAACATATTCAGAATATTTTCCACAGCTTCGTCGGATTTCATACCGTTTAACGCTTTTCGCATAATATAGGCAGCCTCCTGCTCTTCCTTGTCCAGCAGAAGGTCTTCCCGTCTGGTACCGGATTTTGGAATATCGATGGCCGGAAAAACTCTCTTCTCGGAAAGCTTCCGGTCCAGAACCAGCTCCATATTTCCGGTTCCTTTGAACTCCTCGTAAACCACATCGTCCATCTTGCTTCCGGTATCTACCAGGGCTGTTGCCAGAATCGTCAGACTGCCTCCTTCACGCATATTCCGCGCAGCTCCGAAGAAACGCTTGGGCATATGCAGCGCTGCAGGATCCAGACCGCCGGACAGCGTACGGCCGCTGGGGGGTACTGTGAGGTTGTAGGCACGTGCCAGACGGGTAATACTGTCCAGAAGAATCACCACATCCTTCCTGTGCTCCACCAGACGCTTGGCCCGCTCAATCACCATCTCCGATACGCGCTTATGATGCTCCGGAAGCTCATCAAAGGTGGAATAAACCACTTCCACATTGTCTCCCACAATGGCTTCCCGGATGTCCGTCACTTCCTCCGGGCGCTCATCAATCAGCAGAATAATCAGGTACATCTCCGGGTTATTCTTCAGAATCGACTTGGCAATCTCTTTTAACAAAGTGGTTTTTCCGGCCTTCGGCGGAGATACAATCATTCCTCTCTGGCCTTTTCCAATGGGGGAAATCATATCCACAATCCGTGTGGCAATATTTCTGCCGTCCCGCTCCATTCTCAGGCGCTGATTCGGGAAAACAGGCGTCATATCCTCAAAATTCGTTCTCCTGCTGGCCACTCCCGGAGGCATGCCGTTAATGGCCTTCAGATACAGAAGCGCGCTGAACTTCTCCTGCTGTGTCTTAATTCTCGTATTCCCCAGAATGATGTCTCCGGTACGAAGATTAAACCGGCGGATCTGAGACGGGGAAACGTAAACATCATTCTCGCCCGGCAGATAGTGGTTGCTCCGGATAAAGCCATAGCCATCGGGCAGAACCTCCAGAATCCCCTCTACGCTGATACCGCTGTCAAGCTGAGCCAGGTCTGCCGCAGGCTTGTCCTCCTGGGACTGGAACCGGTTCTCTCCGGACTCATTTCTTGCGCTGTCTGTTCTCTGATAGTCTGTTCTCTGGGTATCCGTTCTCTGATAGTCCGTTCTCTGGGTATCCATTCTCTGATAATCTATTCTCTGGCCGTCATATCTGGCCGGAGTTTCTTTAACGGCGAGCGTTTCCTGCCTTCCATTATCAGAAACACCCGCCTGTTTTTCTTCCTGTGCTTTTTTCGCCTCTTCTTTGGCATCTTCCTCCAGCATCCGCTCTACGACCTGGCTTTTTTTCAATGCCGATATATTCTTGAGCCCGCGTGCCTTTGCAATCTCCTTCAATGCCGCAGCAGACAAGGCTTCGTATTTTTCTCTCATCATAGGACTATGATTCCTTTCTTTCTGTTTTATTACTCTTGTGTAGCTGGAATTTTCATCAGAAACGATTGATTTTGACTGTAGATGAGATTAGTATAACACATATTTTTCCAAAAATCTATCATTTTCTATGACAGCATTCCTCCCAGCATACCTCCCCCAAGGCACATCAAAAGTGTTGTAAACACCCGGATCGCAGACAGCGTACCGCCCTCTCCGGCTAAAGAGATTCCGAGCAGAACCACAAAATAGGCACAGCCGGTCACCATCCCCCACAAAAACTTCCGGTTCACGGATTTTCTGCCTGCGAGCCAGCCTCCCAGAAAGCTGGATACAATATAAATCAGAATGATCCCTGCAGCGACTTTTTGTTCATCCAGTTCCAGTTTGAACAGGAAAAAAGCAAGAAGTACCAGCAGCAGCGCGGTAGTCAGGAAGGACAGGAGCAGCCCCTTCAGGACCGCGCCCAGCCTGGATTTTCCGGTTTGTGAGTTTTCCATAAGCATTTCCCCTCCTCTTGTATCTAAATATATGAGTCCGCCCGGAAAAATATGACAGGCTTTTCCGCAGAAAAAAAAGAATTCTCTTTTGTGGGACTGAAATACAAAAACGGGCACCGCCAGTCTGGGGAGTGTCTGGCAATGCCCTGGGAAACTGTCATTTATAAAAATAGTAGTAACTTTTCAGAGCCAACCTCCAAAATGCTTCGCATTTCGTCGGTAACTCATGAAATTTTGCCTGGCTCTGAACAGTTAAAAATAATGTAATTATCTTTCTCTTCTTCTGCTGCCTGTGCACAAAATAGCTCCGATCACCAGAAGCGCACCCAACGCCGCCACTGCCAGTGACCAGATATCTGTCGGGTCTCCTGTCAGCGCCGGATCAGTGGCCACGGTACTGTCTGTGGAAACGCTGCTTCCGGCAGAGGAAGTATTCCCACCGGAGGGCACAACACCACCGGAAGTCCCCGCCTCGCTGCCGCCCGGCTCCGTACCGGCCGATTCGCTGCTGTCCGTCTGCTCTTCATCCGGCTGAAAATTCGTACCGCTTCCCGGTCCGATACCGATGATCGTCTGACCTGCCAGACCAAAGGTACTGAAGGAATTCGTCCGGAATGAAACCATACCTCCGGATACCTCCGCTTCCAGTTCTTCAATACTGCCGTCCTTCAGATAATGCAGAACCTTCCATCCTACTTCCTCCTCTGTCTCCGGAGCCGGGACGGACACGACCGCCAGTTCTCCTTCCGGCAGGGTATACTCACTGTTAGTATATAAATCCAAAAGGGTAATCTCATAGGGAATCAGGATCTCCAGATCCTCCTCTGTCTCCGGTGCATTCTCCAGCACAGAAACCTCAAGCTGTACATACCATGGAATATTTCCTGATACACTGACGCCCTGGTCACTGTGATTATAGCTTCCCGCGATCTCTGTGGCAGACTCCAGAAGCTGCCTGGCCTCTCCCGAAACCTCCTCCTTCTCCTCCGCCGTCAATGCACAGTAACGGGTATACAACGGTACAAGCTGCTTCGCATCCTCTCTGGAATGAATGTCCAGAGCCAGAATCTCCTCCTCAATGGCCTGCACATCTGCCACGGCACAGGCGCTGTCTCCCGCCGTTCCCAGAAAGAACGCCGCGCTCAAAATGAGGCATCCCATCGCCTTCGCACCAGATCTCTTTACCGTTTCCCGCATCAAATTCGCTTTCATCCTTATTCTCCCCTTATAATCTCTCTGTCTGATCTTCTGTGCCAGGCACATGGCACAGCTCCTTCATGTGAAACCAATTATAACATTTTCGAAACAACTTTTCAAGTATTTATTACAAATTTATTAAGATTATTTACGTTATTATTGAATTCTTGCAATCCCGGGGAAAATAAGGTATATTCATCCTCATAAAAGAAATATATTAAGGAGATGATTTTTTTTGGACTCGAGTGACGCCTTGCAGGCATGTTCTCTGATTCTGCTGTTAGGACTGTCTGCATTTTTCTCATCGGCAGAGACGTCTATGGTAACTGTAAACCGTATCCGCATCACCAGCCTGGCTGAACAGGGTGATAAAAGAGCAAAACGCCTTCTGCGGATCATTGATGATTCCGCAAAAATGCTCAGTGCGATTCTTATTGGAAACAACGTAGTGAATCTTTCCGCGTCTGCGATTTCCGCTACTCTGGCCCAGAGCCTTTTCGGCAGCGCCGGCGTCAGCATTGCCACCGGTATTCTGACCATCCTGGTTCTGATCTTCGGTGAAATCACCCCCAAGACTATGGCTACCATCAATGCGGAGAAGCTGGCCCTTTCCTACTCCGGCATTATCTGGTATCTCATGCAGATCATGACACCCCTGATCTTCGTGATCAATAAGCTGTCCGGTCTGTTTCTGAAGCTGCTGAAGGTAGATCCCAATGCCAAGGGAAACACCATGACCGAGCATGAGCTGCGCACCATTGTGGATGTCAGCCATGAAGAAGGTGTTATCGAGAGCGACGAACGCCAGATGATTTATAACGTGGTGGATTTCGGGGATTCCCAGGCAAAGGATATCATGGTTCCCCGGGTGGATATGATCTGCGTTTCTGTTGACAGTACCTACGAAGAGATTATCGATGTCTTTCGCGAAGAAAAATTCACCCGTATTCCTGTTTATGAAAACAGTTCCGATAATGTCATCGGCATTATCAATATCAAAGACCTCCTGGTGCGGGATGTTTCCAGGGAATTCCACGTCCGGGATATCCTCCGGGAACCGCACTTTACTTATGAATATAAGAAGACCTCCGAGCTTCTGGTGGAGATGCGCCAGTATTCGATGAATATGGCCATTGTTCTGGACGAATACGGAGCCACTGCAGGGCTCATAACCCTGGAAGACCTCCTTGAGGAAATCGTAGGTGAAATCCGGGATGAGTATGACAAGGATGAGGAAGATCTGATACGGCAGATCAGCGACCGGGAAGTGATTGTGGAAGGCTCCATGAAGCTGGATGACCTGAATGATGCTCTGGGACTCTCCCTGGACTCCGAGGACTATGATTCCATCGGCGGATACATCATCGAGCATCTGGATCATCTGCCCAAATCCGGCGAATTTGTCATCACCGATACCGGCATCCGTCTGGTTGTGGATTCCGTAGACCGGAAACGAATTGAAAAAGTTCATATATATCTTCCGGAATCCCCGGAAGTATCCGATTCAGAAGAGTAAAAGCCAGGCTTTTACTCTTCTTCTCTGTCTGCCTTATGGATGGCTTCCACTTTGATCTCATCTCCCGCCATCCGCAGAATATCCTTGATCTCTTCCACCGGCATCTCCAGATATGCCGACAGTTCCTCAATGGACACCTTGTGTTCCAGATCCCGTTCCAGATTATCCACTGCCTCCTGCAGATGATTGGCCCGCTCCGCGATCTTTTCTCCCATATCACGAATGTCCTGGCTCTCCTCCAGCGCTTCTTCCATGGCTTTCTGAATCTTCTCAAACAGAAAGGCCTCATAGGCTTCCAGATCCAGACCCACCTCCAGCTCCTCCAGAGCCAGAATCAGTCCCACATTTCCTTCCTGAATCAGATCTCCCTGGGGTACCCCCTCAAATGAATAGGTTCTGGAAAGGTCATAGACCGTCTGCAGATAACTCTGGGTCAGCCTGCTCTTCGCTGCCGGATCCCCTGCCGCTGCCAGCTGGAACAGCTTCCATTTCTCTTCTCCGGTAATCTGCGCAATCCCCTGCAGCTCCTCCAGATAAAAATCCAAAGGCGCCCTCTCCAGGTCGTCCGCTGCTTCCTCCTCTGCCTCCTGCTTCCTGCCTTCCTCCGGTTTTTCGGATATTCCGTCCCCCTGCGAAATATCCTTCCGGGGCTGATAGCCTTCAATCCGAATCTTTTCTCCTGCCAGATATTCAAAAATCAGCGAAAAATGACTTTCCTCCAGGGGGACATTTTTGAAAAACTCCCGGATCTCCTCCTGCGTCAGACGATTCCCTTTCTCGTCTGCCAGCTTTTTAATCTCACTCAACATTTCCCGAAAAATAATTTTATCCTGCATGTTCTTCCTCCAATATCTCAATGGCTTTCTGAAGCTGATTGTCTTCCTCTTTTGATATCTGCTGCTGATTTTTCAGCTGCTCCTCCAGCTCAACTTCCACGTCCGGCTCAATTCCCTTTCCATGGATATCATTTCCCAGAGGGGTAAAATATTTCGCAATGGTCAGCTTCACCGCCGAACCGTCCGTCAGACGGACTGTCTGCTGAACAATCCCCTTTCCGTAGGTTTTCGTCCCCACCAGGGTGCCGATCCCGTAATCCTGAACTGCTCCCGCGAAAATTTCCGAGGCACTGGCACTGTAGCCGTTGATCAGCACAGCCAGCGGAATATCCAGCTCGTATGCCCCATCACACCGATATTCTGTGCGGGCTCCGTCTTTATCCTCCGTATAGACGATCAGACCTTCCGGAAGGATCTGACGCAGAATCTGGCAGACCGTATCCAGAACACCTCCCAGATTGCTCCGCAGATCGATGATCAGTTTCTCCATCCCCTGACTTTCCAGATCCTCCTTGGCCTGGATGAACTGCTCCTCCGTAATGGTATCAAATTCCGCAATCTGAATATATCCGATCTGATGATCCAGCATCTCATGGGCTACCGTGGGGATCTCCACCTTTCGCCTCTCCACCTGAAATTCCAGTTCTTCCTCTGTTCCTTCCCTGCTCACACAGATCGTGACAGTCTCCCCCTTTGCAGTTCGGATCAGGGAAACAAGGCTATTCAGATCCATGGCCGCCGCATCTTCCCCATTGACCTTTTTCAGAATATCCCCTGCCTGAAGGCCGGCCTCCGCCGCCGGTGTATTTTCATAACACCGGACAATGGTAATCAGGCCGGTACTGCGATCCTGGGTCAGGGTCACGCCGATCCCGTCATAGGAACCGTTGCTGGACTCCAGCATCTGCTCCAGCTCCTCCTCCGTATAATACGCTGCGTAAGGATCTCCCAATCCGGCAACCATTCCCTTATAAATGTAAGCTTCCACCTGTTCGGAGTCCACTTCATCATAATAATACTGGTTCACAATATCCTCAATGGCCTGAAGCTTCCGGGCGCTCTGTTCCAGATCCAGGCTCAGCTTCTCACTCTCCGTTTCTGCCCCGACGGCAGTAGACGGCTCCCCTTTCTGGGCTGCTTCTGTCCCCACAGTGCGGATGCCGAGCATCAGCAAAAGGGTAAAACAGATTCCACACATTGCCCCTGTCAGAAAGCTGCTGCGTTTTTCCATAGTCTGCTCCTTAATAAGAAAGGTTTTGGTACGATACCTTTTTATCTTATCGTGACCAAAACCCTTTTATGCAACGTTTTTCATTGGATTTTGCTTAATAATCCATGGACTCCATATACTTCATGTACCGCACCACCATCAATGCAATTTTAAAGGTAATGGCATCCTCGAACACTCTCAGATCCAGGCCTGTACTCTTCTGAAGCTTGTCCAGGCGATAAACCAGGGTATTGCGATGGATATAAAGCTGTCTGGATGTCTCAGAGACATTCAGGCTGTTTTCAAAAAACTTATTGATCGTTGTCAATGTTTCTTCGTCAAAATCATCAGGAGATTTGCCTTCAAAAATCTCTTTGATGAACATCTTGCAAAGCGGGATCGGAAGCTGATAAATCAAACGTCCGATTCCGAGAGAACTGTAGGCAATCACATTCCGGTCCGCATAGAAAATCTTTCCTACGTCCAGCGCCATTCTGGCTTCCTTATAAGACCGGGACACCTCCTTGATCTCGTCAACGATCGTGCCGTATGCAATATGGGCTATCTCCTTTTTGCCCGCCCCCAGAGAATCCAAAATCTGTCTGGCTGTCCGCTCCATTTCCGGATATCCTTCTGCCGGCGCCAGCTCCTTTACAACAATAATGCTCTTTTCATCCACTGCCGTAATAAAATCTCCGTTTTTGCCCCCCAGCATCGTCCGGACATTTTCCAGAGAGGAATTATCCTTCTCATGGTCTGTTTCCAGCAGGAATACAACTCTTCTGGCTTCCGTATCAATGTGCAGCTTCTTGGCACGGTTGTAAATATCCACCAGAAGAAGGTTATCCAACAGCAGGTTCTTGATAAAGTTATCCTTATCAAACCGCTCCTTGTAGGCTACCAGTAAATTCTGGATCTGAAAAGCAGCCATCTTTCCGACCATATAGACATCGTCGCTGCTTCCCTTTGCTACCAGAATGTACTCAAGCTGATGCTCATCGAAAATCTTAAAGAACTGATATCCCTGCACAAGCTGGCTGTCTGCCGGTGAATCCACAAACGGAAGCATGTACGCTTTATGTTCTTCGGCCTCTGCATAGGTCGTCGCAAGAACATTCCCCTCCAAATCAATTACACAAAGGTCAATTCTGGAAATCACTTTTAAGCCTTCGATCGTCGATTGCAATATCTGGTTTGAAATCATTTTTTTCCACTCCTTTGCCACAGTCCAATTATCCTTATTTTAATACAAAATGCCAAAAAAATAAAGTGAAATTTGTTATTTTTTATGCTTTTCGCTTTAAAAATGTTGCCATATAAATGGCGGATAATTCTCTGTAGCAGCAAAGTTTACGCTTCCTCGGAAAATTCTGCCACACGTTTCCGGAAAGTACGCTTTTCAAGGATCCTTTCCAGGAACTTCTGTCTGGCTTTCATCCCTTTCTGGATCCCGCCGTTTTTCCCGATACCAATCCAGATTCTGGAATTCAGCTTCTGTCGGTTCAGATAGGCGAAATTTTCCTGCTGAGGACTTGGCAGCGCCGCCAGAATCACATCGGCAGAAATACCGTTCAGGCGGTTCAGAAGGGCATCCGTATCCCCTCCGGCTGTCTCCTCAAAGGAAAAGCTTCCCACCAGATTCAGCTGCGGATAGGTCTCCTTCAGCTCAGAGGCCAGCTTTTCTCTGTCTGCCGCTGTCTCAGCCACCAGAACCAGACTCCTTTTTTCCTCTCCGAGATATTCCAGAAATGCCGGCAGGAACCAGTTGTCCTCCGCCTCCCAGAGTCTCTCGGGCATCGTCACTCCAGCAGCCTCCAGGATCTCCCGATCCCGGATAATACTCAGATTCAGCTGCTCGATCTGCTGACGGTACTCCTCGGATCTCTCTGTAGCCAGCAGAATCCCCGACGTCACCATGCCGATAATCCGCAGCGCGTCTCCACGAAGAAATCCCTTTGCCCTCTCCAGGGCCTCCTCTGTGCTGAGACAGTCCAGCCTGACACCCAGAACCTCTATTTTTTCACTCATCTATGTACTCACCTGCCATTTCCCAAACACTCAATGATAATGAGTCTCCCGACAAATGAACCTTCCGCCGATTTTTTCGTGCTGCGCACTCCCAAAATCGACGAAAACATTCGCAATTCGCTCATTTTATGATGCCAGGGTCAAAAGTCATAAACCACGATGCGCTTGCGCATAAGTGGTTTTATGACTGATTGACCCGCCCCAATATGAGGATAAAAGTGGGACGAATGTCCCACGATATCCGAATATTGGGCAGGATTGTGGG
>JAXEJQ010000149.1:0-7070 GCA_034101475.1 Candidatus Limivivens sp. | reverse complement strand
GAACATGAATGTGGAGACGGTTCCCACAGGTTCTCTGAGCCTGGACATTGCCCTGGGACTGGGCGGTGTGCCGAAGGGAAGGATTATTGAGATCTACGGTCCGGAGTCCAGTGGTAAGACGACGGTTGCCCTCCATATGGTGGCAGAGGTTCAGAAGCTGGGCGGGATTGCAGGATTTATTGATGCCGAGCATGCGCTGGATCCTGTTTATGCGAAGAATATTGGTGTAGATATTGATAATCTTTATATTTCCCAGCCGGATAACGGAGAGCAGGCCATGGAGATTACAGAAACCATGGTTCGTTCCGGAGCAGTGGATATTATCATTGTGGACTCTGTCGCGGCACTGGTTCCCAAGGCGGAGATCGACGGAGATATGGGTGATAGCCACGTGGGTTTGCAGGCCCGTCTGATGTCTCAGGCACTCCGGAAGCTTACGGCGGTTGTCAGCAAGACCAATTGTATCGTTATTTTTATCAATCAGCTTCGAGAAAAGATCGGAGTGATGTTTGGAAATCCGGAAACGACCACAGGCGGCCGTGCTCTGAAGTTCTATTCCTCCATTCGGATGGATGTGCGCCGGATTGAATCCCTGAAGCAGGGCGGAGAGGTTGTGGGAAACCGCACCCGTATTAAAGTTGTGAAGAACAAGGTTGCTCCTCCTTTTAAAGAGGCAGAGTTTGATATTATGTTCGGAAAGGGAATTTCGAAGGCCGGTGATGTGCTGGATCTGGCTGTGAATGTGGGGATTATCAATAAGAGCGGCGCATGGTTTGCCTATAATGATGCGAAGATCGGTCAGGGTCGCGAGAATGCCAAGAATTACCTCCTGGCGAATCCCGCTGTGATGGACGAGGTGGAAGCAAAGGTACGGGCGCACTATGGCCTGGGCGGCACCACTGCTCAGACAGAGGAAGCGGTCGCTTTGGAGGGGCCGGGGTTTGAGCCCGGGGAATCCTCTGATGGAGAACTCTTATGAGAGTCACCGGGATTGAACCGGCCGGAAAAGGAAGATATAACGTCTATTTAGAGGAACAGCTTGCCTTTATTCTGTATGGAGGCGAGCTGTCTCGTTATCGGATCCGGGAAGATACGGAGATCTCTCAGGAACTTTATGATACGGTTCTGAAGGAGGTTCTGTTAAAACGCGCCCAGGCCAGGAGCCTCTATCTGTTAAAGAGCATGGATCGGACAGAGTTTCAGATGCGCCGGAAGCTGAAGGAGGGGAAGTATCCGGATGCAGTGGTGGAGGAAGTGATCCGATGGCTGTACGGCTTCCGTTATCTGGATGACAGACGTTATGCGGCCAATTATATTTCTCAGAAAAAGGACAGCCGCAGCAGGCTGCAGATTCTTCATGATCTTGTTTCCAGAGGCATTCCCAGGGAACTGGCAGAGGAGATTTATGAGGAAGAGGGCGATGACGATGAACTGGAGCTGATCCGGCACTGGATCGAAAAGAAAGGAATCGATCCGGAGACAGCAGAACCAAAGGAGATTCAGAAGCTTTATCAGTTCCTGGTGCGAAAAGGATTTCGGACAGGTGATATTGCCAGAGTCCTCGAATGGTAATCATTTGATGCGAATAATTGTATCTATTACTTGACAATAAACACAATTCAATGTAAAATTTATTTGTTGTATTTGTACAATGAAAACTAAATAAGGAGGTGCTCCTGTGCCGAGTGCAGTAATAGCGATTATTGCTGTGGTCATCGCTCTGATTATCGCGATCCCTGTTACCTTCCAGGTTGCTGTTTCGAACTACAAGAAGTCTGTAGAGGAGAAAATTGGCAGCGCAGAAGAAAAAGCAAGGAAAATAATAGATGATGCGTTGAAGGTTGCAGAGACAAAGAAACGGGAGGCATTGCTTGAAGCAAAGGAGGAATCCCTGAAGACCAAGAATGAATTGGACAAGGAAACCAGAGAGCGTCGAGCAGAGCTGCAGCGTTACGAAAAGCGCGTTCTGTCAAAGGAAGAGGCAATTGACAGAAAAGCGGATGCGATCGAGAAGAGAGAGAATGGCCTGACAGCAAAAGAAGAAGAGCTGAAGAAAAAAAGCGTTGAGATTGAAAGACTCAGCGAAGAGAGAGTACAGGAACTGGAGCGAATCTCAGGTCTTACCTCCGAACAAGCAAAAGAGTATCTTTTAAAAACTGTTGAAGATGAAGTAAAACATGACACAGCCAAGCTTTACAAGGAGCTGGAAGCAAAAGCAAAGGAAGATGCCAACAAAAAGGCGAAAGAGTACGTAGTAACCGCTATCCAGAAATGTGCAGCCGATCACGTGGCAGAGAGTACCATTTCTGTCGTGCAGCTGCCGAATGACGAAATGAAGGGCAGAATTATTGGACGAGAGGGCCGGAATATTCGAACCCTGGAGACCATGACCGGAGTCGATCTGATCATCGACGATACACCGGAAGCAGTTATTTTATCCGGTTTCGATCCGATCCGCAGAGAAGTTGCCAGAATCGCTCTGGAGAAGCTGATTGTGGATGGACGAATTCACCCGGCCAGAATCGAAGAAATGGTTGAAAAAGCACAGAAAGAAGTGGAAACCATGATTCGGGAAGAAGGCGAAGCGGCCACCCTTGAGGTTGGAGTACACGGTATCCATCCGGAACTTGTGAGACTTTTAGGAAGGATGAAGTTCCGTACCAGCTACGGTCAGAATGCTCTGAAGCATTCGATTGAAGTTGCACAGCTGGCAGGATTGCTGGCTGGGGAGATCGGTGTTGATGTCCGCATCGCGAAACGGGCCGGTCTGTTACATGATATTGGAAAATCCATCGACCATGAAATGGAAGGTTCTCATATTCAGATTGGTGCAGATCTGTGTAAGAAGTATAAGGAGTCACGCGTCGTGATTAATGCGGTGGAAGCGCATCACGGCGATGTGGAGCCGGAATCTTTGATTGCATGTATTGTACAGGCTGCTGATACGATTTCTGCAGCACGCCCGGGTGCAAGAAGAGAAACACTGGAAACATATACAAATCGATTAAAACAGTTGGAAGATATTACAAATGGATTTAAAGGCGTAGATAAGTCTTTTGCTATTCAGGCAGGAAGAGAGATTCGAATTATGGTTGTACCCGAGCAGGTCAGCGATGCGGATATGGTGCTGTTGGCCAGAGATATTTCCAAGCAGATTGAAGCAGAACTGGAATATCCCGGACAGATCAAGGTCAGCGTGATCAGAGAGTCGCGTGTTGTGGACTATGCGAAGTAAAGAGAGTATGTGAGAAAAGAAGCCGTCGTATGAAGAAATTCGTGCGATGGCTTTTTTGCATTTGTTTGAATTCCGGGAATGCCAGGAATGTATGGAATATTTCCATTGTTATTCTGAAAAGTCAGATGCTCTGGAATTCCGGAAAGTCTGCCGGCATAAAAATGATAGAGAAAAACAGGGAGTTTGCTGCATGAATAAAGCAGATGCCGGGTTAAAAAAAGGATTGACGCTGACATTTTTACTGGGAGTTATTCTTGGAATCGTGACGATTCATCTCTGCAGGATCGATGCTTTGAGACATGTGTCCGTATTTCAGGATTTTCTGGAGAAAGGGAAAGAATTGGTACAGGAAGACCGAAGTGAAATATTTTTCCGGATTTTTGCGAGAAGAATCCAGCTGTTCCTTCTGGCTGCCCTGGTGGGATGTGCAAAGCCTTTTTTGCCCCTGACGGCAGCACTCAGCGTGATTACCGGCTGGTTGGGAGGAATTTATTTCGGGGGCGCTATGCTGCAGCAGGGACTGACCGGGTTTGGAATGGCCGCCGCTGCTGTGGTTCCTCAGATTTTTCTTTATGGAGGAGCAGTTTATTTACTGCTGAGAAATGGGTGGATGCGGGAGAAGGGACGGATTCTCAGACGGGAGCAGTTTTTTGCATACCTCCTGGCGGCTTTCGGGTTGTATTTTTTGGGCATTTTGACGGAAAGTTGCGTGAATCCGGGAATTCTTCGGCTATTTTTGAAACTTTTTTAAAAAAACAGGGATGGAGAATTACTACATATGGTACGAATTCAGAAAATAATCAGCGAGATATGGTGATTTAAAAAGGGGACAAAATTTGGTTAAAATGCTGTTTGATTTTGTCGAATAAACTGATTATAATGATGCCAGGGCCAAAAGTCATAAATCACGATAAGTGGTTTATGACTGGTTGACCCGCCCCAATATGAGGATAAAAGTGCGTAAAAAAGGAAAAGAAACATTCTGAATGATGGTTTGAGGCACATTTGAGTTTATGAAATAATTAGGAGCTTACTCATGGAAAAAACATTCCCGGCTTTCGTCAATTATATGGAGCAGGAGCGTCATTCTTCTGCCAGTACTGTGATGTCCTATCAGCGGGATCTGAAACGTCTGATTGCGTTTTTGGCTGCCCGAGAGATTTCAGATGTCAGAGATGTTACAGTGACTTCTTTGAATGCCTATATCTTATATCTGGAAAAAACAGGCTTTTCCACAGCTACGGTATCCAGAAACGTGGCTTCTATGAAGGCTTTTTTTCATTATGCCTTTGGCCACAGGATTGTGGAAAAGGATCCCACAGAGCAGATCAAGGCTCCCCATATCGAGAAAAAGATGCCCGGAATTTTGTCAGAGGATGAGGCGGTGCGTCTCCTGGAGCAGCCTTCGACCAATAATCCCAAGGGGATCCGGGATAAGGCCATGCTGGAGCTTCTTTACGCTACGGGACTGCGGGTGACGGAGCTTGTCAGCATGAAAACTTCCGATGTGAACCTGAATATGAACTATATTATCTGCCGGGATGACGGAAAGGAACGGGTCATTCCCTTTGGAAATGCGGCCAGGGAAGCGCTGGAGCAGTATTACGGAGCTTCCAGGCAGCTTCTTTTAAAGGATGCAGAAAGCGAGTATGTATTTGTGAATTGTTCCGGTAAATCCATGAGCCGCCAGGGCTTCTGGAAGCTGATCAAGCAGTATGCGAAAAAAGCCGGGATTGAGGAGGATATTACCCCTCATACACTGCGCCATTCCTTTGCGGCGCATCTGGTGCAGAACGGCGCAGATCTGAAGGCAGTACAGGAGATGATGGGGCATTCGGATATTGCGACCACACAGATGTATGTGCATATGAATATGGATCATATGCGTCAGGTGTATCGGAAAGCCCATCCGCGAGGATAGAAGTCAGAAAAAAAGAAGCAGAGCGAAGAAAAGATCCACGGTATCAGAGAATACCGCGGATCTTTTCAACTGCCTCCCGGGCAGCCCGGTGATTATTTCCGCTGGCGGTGACGCCGGCTACGATATTGTCTTTGCGGGCAATGCCCGGAAAATAAAAATCACATTTATTCTTGTCACTGCATACATTTACCGTAATGCCCATGCATTTGCAGACGTTGTAAATGTCGTTGTTTGTCTGAAAGTCATTGGTAGCTGCAATGACCATATCCGCATCGTAAATATCGTCACGTTCATATTTCTTCCGGAGAATCGTGAGCTGTCCGGCCTGCTCCAGATCCAGAAGCTCCCGGTTTACCTCGGGTGCCACCACGACCAGGTGATTGGTAAAATCCAGGAGCGTCCGGATGCGTCTTTTGGCAATGGTGCCGGCGCCAACCACAACGACCTTTTTCTGACTCAGATCAACAAACATGGGGAAATAGGGTTTCTTCTCTTTGCTCAAATTTGTCACTTCCAAATTCGTATATAGTTTGAACTGTTTTCCGGAGAGAACGGAAAAACAAGATCCTTTCCTCCTTATCTTACCATAGAAAATCTGAAAAAAAAACCATTAATTTGAAAATCCATTGCAAAAATGCCGGAAATAATGCTATAATATTTTGTCCGAAAAATTAATCAGGAGGATCATTATGGGATTCAATTTTATTACAAAGCTGCCGACACCGGCAGAAATTCGGGAACAATATCCCGTATCGGCCAGGGCAGCAAAGATAAAAGAGGAGCGGGATGCGCTGATTAAGAACGTGTTTACAGGGGAGTCAGACAAGTTTCTGGTAATTATTGGTCCCTGCTCAGCAGATAATGAAGAAGCGGTCTGTGAATATATTGGGAGGCTGGCGAAGGTACAGGATCAGGTTGGAGACAAGCTTGTTCTGATCCCGCGTATCTATACGAATAAGCCAAGAACCACCGGCGAAGGCTATAAGGGGCTTCTGCATCAGCCGGATCCGGAGAAAAAGCCGGATGTGCTGGCAGGTCTGATTGCCATTCGAAAGCTTCATCTGCGCGCCATTGACGAAAGCGGGCTGACGGCTGCTGATGAGATGCTCTATCCGGAGAACTGGCGTTATTTATCTGATATTCTTTCTTATGTGGCTATCGGAGCGCGTTCTGTGGAGAACCAGCAGCATCGCCTGGTTGTCAGCGGGATGGATGTGCCGGCCGGTATGAAGAATCCGACCAGCGGGGATCTTTCGGTTATGCTGAACTCCATTTATGCGGCGCAGCGCCCCCACAACTTTATTTACCGGAACTGGGAGGTGGATACCACCGGGAATCCGCTGACGCATGCAGTTCTGCGTGGGGCGGTGAATAAGCATGGGAACTGTATTCCCAATTATCATTACGAGGATCTGAAGCTCCTCATGGAGAAATATGAGGAACGGAACCTGCAGAATCCTGCGGTGATTGTGGATGCGAACCACTCCAATTCCAACAAACAGTATATGGAGCAGATCCGGATCGTTAAGGAAGTTCTGCATAGCCGGAATTTAAATGAAGGACTGAAAAAGCTGATTAAGGGTGTGATGATAGAGAGTTATCTGGTGCCGGGGTGCCAGAAGATCAGCCATGAAAACCATGTCTATGGGAAATCCATTACAGATCCGTGTCTGGGCTGGGAGGAATCGGAGAAACTGATTCATACCATTTATAAAATGTGCGTTTGACGAAAGAAAAAGGTGCTGCCGGCAGGAGAGCCTGGCGGCACCTTTCTGTGGTGCGCCTAGCGGCGCACGTTTCTAACGGGTTAAAGTCCCGAATCCGCCCGGTAGTGGGAAGGATATAGCCGAAGGCAAGGGTGTCGGGGGCGACCTCGAATCTGAAGGAAGCTGGATGTGAGGAACATACTAACTC
>JAXEJQ010000148.1:0-14058 GCA_034101475.1 Candidatus Limivivens sp. | reverse complement strand
GGTCAGGAACTGGCGCCTGTAGCAACATGGATTTCCGGAACAACGCCGCAGACAGTGAGAGGTCTTACTGTAGGTACCACTTATATTCTCAGAGAAACGATTGCTCCGGACGGCTACACGGTGGCAAGTGATACAAAATTTGTCATTACAACAGACGAATCTGGCTCTGAAGAAATTGTAACAGTAGGCGGGAAGGCGGTAGAAGATAATCTTCTGATTATTAAAGATTCTTTACGTAAGGTATCTTTCGCAAAGGTTGATGAGGATGGTGAACCGGTAGAAGGCGCGCACCTTGAGGTACACTATGCGGCCGGTGAAAATGATGAAGAAATCGGTGCACTGGCAGTAACAGTCAAAGGGGAAGCCCTTCAGTGGGTATCCGGACAGAAAGAAAAAACCTTCTCCGGACTGAGAAATGGCACTTACTATTTCGTAGAGACCAAGGCTCCGGCTGGTTATGCTCTTGCAGAACCTGTGAAGTTTACAGTACCGGATGAAGCAACCACAACTTCTGGTATTCAGACAGTAACAATGACTAACCGCCTGACAAGGGTCGAGATCACAAAGAGCTACGAAGATTCTCCTGAAGGCAGTTCATTCAGCCTCGGTGAGAATGAAACTGTGGAATTTGTGATTTACAGGAAAGGCAGCACTGATATTGTTAAAACGATCAGTATTAAAAACAGCACCACACTTCCGGTTGCAGTAGAAGGACTTGAAGTTGGTACCTATGTACTGCATGAAACAAAAGCTCCGGATGGATTTACGCTGGCAGAGGATCAGGAATTTACTGTGACGGATGAAATGTCAGACGCAACTACGGTAGCTGCGGTAAAAGTATCTGTTGAGAATAAGTCTGTAAAAGCCTATATTCATAAGAAAGATCTGTTGACAAAAGAATATGTCAAAGGTGCTAAATTTGAAGTTCGGGCAAAGCAGCCGGGAGATAATCCGGAAGCTGAGAATCAGGTTGTTAAAAACGCATATGGTGAAGAGCTGAAATTTACAACTGAAGGCAGCGTAGTTGAACTGACAGGTGTGAAACCGGGTGATTATTATCTGGTTGAGACAGAGGCTCCTTTGGGTTATAAGATTGCGGAAAGACCGCTTGAATTCACAATTAATCAGGATCTGTCTGTAACCGCAGACCCGATGGAAGAAACGATCGATAATGAGCCGCTGGAGCTTGAAGTTCTGAAAGTAGATGCGAAGACAGGTAAAACGCTGTCGGGAGCAACACTTGGTATCTACAAAGCAACTTTGGACAACGAAACGTATACCATCGGCAATTTGGCTCAGGTATATGGCGAAGATCAGACAGGAAAGGATCTCAAGACCTGGAAAACAACTGATGAAGTGAAGAAGGTTCAGGGTCTGGCTGCAGGTGTGTATGCTCTGGTAGAGCTGGATGCACCGGATGGCTATAAGCTGGCAGATCCGATTATCTTCAGCCTGGATGAACACGGAACGGTAAGCATCTATGATGGAAAACAGTTTAAAGAACTGGCTGACGGCAGTATCCGGATTGTGATGGAAGATGCTCCGGTAACAGCAACCATCAGCAAGAAAGATGCATCAAATGATGAAGCACCTGTACTTGGCGGAGCAGTTTTCGAAGTTCATGTAAAAGATGAAACAGCTGAACTTGGCTATAAAGATGAAATTGCAAAGAATGTTTATGGCAAGGAGCTGACCTTTACAACCGTTGCCGGTAAGAATACAGTACTGGAAGGTCTGCTGGCTGGCAAATATGTACTGGTAGAGACCAAAGCTCCGGCAGGATTTATCAAGCTGGCAGCTCCGATTCCGTTTAGCGTAACAGGTAGTATGGTAACGGATCTTGAACAAATTAAGATTCCGAATGAGGCAACAGAGGTTACGATTTCCAAGACAGATGCATTTACCGGAAAAGCTCTGGCAGGAGCGGTTCTGAGAATCGAAACAGTTGACGGAAATGGAAATCCGACAGGTGAACT
The DNA here is from genome assembly GCA_034101475.1 of Candidatus Limivivens sp. GTDB lineage: Bacteria > Bacillota > Clostridia > Lachnospirales > Lachnospiraceae > Limivivens. The sequence goes on along the minus strand of JAXEJQ010000148.1, from coordinate 12,082 downwards.
GGCAGAAACCTTCTATGGTGATACGCTTGAGTGGACTACGGCTGTTGATGAAAATGGTGAAGAGATTGCAAAGGTTGTAAGGGGCCTGGCAGCTGGAACTTATGCACTGGTTGAGAAGACGGCACCGGCTGGCTACACCGTAGCAAAATCCATCAGCTTTACAATTGCAGAAGATGGCACAGTAGAAGGATTTAAGAACAATAAAGTTCTGATGTCCAATGAACCGGCCGCTGTCACTATTGTAAAGACAGACGAAACAGGCGGAAAGACAGAGCCTCTGGCAGGTGCGAAGTTTGAAGTACGTACAGTTGATTCAGAAGATGAGAGCAAGTATACGGATGAAGTTGTAAAGAACGTATATGGCAAAGATCTGATCCTTGTAACAACGGGTAATGCTGAAAATGATATTCTCAGAGGTATTGAGCCGGGTACTTACTATCTGGTAGAGACTGAGGCACCGGAAGGCTTTACCATTGCCGCAGCAAGAAAATTCACGATTAAAGCAAATCAGTCTGTGGAGGCACAGCAGACAATTACAGTACCGGATAAGCCGACTGAAGTTGTTGTGAAGAAGACCGACCTTCTCACAGGCAAGGAGCTGGCCGGCGCTGAGATGAAGATTGTGAAGGTTGATGGAGAAGGCAATGTAACCGACGAACTGGCAGAAACCATTTATAAGGCTGCAGGTGCAGAGACAGATGCACAGGTAACCTGGACATCTGACGGAACCGATCATGTTGTGAAGGGACTTCCGGTAGGAACCTACGCACTGGTTGAGACCGCAGCACCCGCTGGATATACCATTGCCAACACGATTGTCTTCAAGGTAAATGCGGACGGAACCATTACGATTCCGGAAGGCGAGACCGAGACACCGGCTGAGAACAATACCATCATCATGAAGGATGAGCCGATCCGTCTGGAAATCAGCAAGACCGGCTTCACCAAGGATAACCAGGTTGTACCGCTGGAAGGCGCGAAACTGGAAATCCGTGAGAAGACAGAAAACGGCGGAATCGGTGATATTGTTATCAACGTATACGGTGAGAAGCTGAGATTTGAATCCAGCACACAAGCAGTGGTACTGAACGGCGTGAAGCCGGGAAGCTACTGGCTGGTAGAGACGGAAGCACCCAAAGGTTATACGGTTGCAGAGCCCGTTGAGATCACGATCAACGAAAATATGACCGTATCTCAGAATCCGGTAACGCGGATCATGAGTGACTGCCCGACTGAAATCAATGTAAGCAAGGTGGATATCACCGATGCTTCCAAAGAGCTGGCAGGCGCAACCCTCCAGATCCTGAATAAGGAAACCGGAGAAATCGCAGTTACGATTTACGGTGAGAAGCTTGAGTGGGTATCCGGCGAAGACGGAAAGCCCAGAAATATCAAGGGTCTCCCGGCAGGCGAATACATTCTGCGTGAGATCACCGCTCCCGATGGCTATATGGTAGCGGAAGATGTAGAATTTACCATTACGGATGATCTGAAACTCGTAGGTTCAACGGTCACCATGAAGGATGCACCTGTTGAAGTGAAGATCAGCAAGACTGATATCACCAACAGTGAGGAACTGCCGGGCGCAGGTCTCCAGATCCTCAATGAAGGCAAATCCGCAGTTGTAACAACCGTTTACGGCGAGAAGCTGGAATGGACTTCCACCAATGAGCCGAAGATCATCAAGGGACTTCCGGCAGGAACCTATTATCTGCGTGAGGTAAGCGCACCCAATGGCTACACCGTGGCAAAGGATGTGAAGTTTATCATCACCAATGAACTGAAACCGGCTGAAACGGTGACCATGGAGAATGCGCCGATTGAAGTAACGGTCAGCAAGGTTGACATTACCGATGCATCGAGAGAGCTGCCGGGCGCAGAGCTGCAGATCATGGATGCAGAAGGCAAGGAAGTTGTGAAGTCGATTTACGGCGAGGAACTGAAATGGACCTCCGGAACAGAAGCGAAAGTGATTAAGGGTCTGCCTGCAGGAAACTATATCCTGCGTGAGATCACCGCACCGGATGGCTACACCGTAGCGGAGGATGTGGCATTCACCATCACCGATGATCTGACGGTACAGAACAAGGTTACCATGAAGGACAGCGTAACTGTTGTGAAGATCAGCAAGATTGATATCACCGATGCTTCCAAAGAGCTGCCGGGCGCAACACTTCAGGTACTGGATAAGTATGGCAATGAAGTGATCACTACCATCTACGGCGAGAAGCTTGAATGGGTTTCCGGTGAAGAGATGAAGGAAATCAAGGGTCTGCCGGCAGGCGAATACACCCTGAGAGAAATCACCGCACCGGCTGGTTACACGGTAGCCGAAGATGTGAAGTTCACGATTACGGATGAGCTGAAGGTTCAGCCTGATACCGTAACCATGAAGAACCAGGCAACAGAAGTAACAGTAAGCAAGATTGACATTACCAATGCAGAAAAAGAACTGCCGGGCGCAAGCCTCCAGATTCTCGACAAGGAAGGAAAAGAAGTTGTTTCCACGATTTATGGCGAGAAGCTTGAGTGGACCTCCGGTACAGAGGCGAAGGTGATTAAGGGCCTGCCTGCAGGAGATTATATTCTGCGTGAGACCGCTGCACCGGCTGGCTATTCCGTAGCACAGGATGTGGCATTTACCATCACCGATGAACTGACGGCAGAGAACAAGGTTGTCATGAAGGATGCACCCACTGAAACGGTGATCAGTAAGGTTGCTCTGACAGGCGGCACCAGAGAGTTGACAGGCGCAGCCCTCCAGGTACTGGATGAGAACGGCGAAATCGCGGTTACCATCTATGGTGAAAAGCTCGCATGGATCTCTGATGTCAATGCGAAGGAGATTAAGGGTCTGGCCGCAGGTACCTATACACTGCATGAGACCATTGCTCCGGATGGATATGCACTGGCAAAAGACATTACATTTACTGTAAAAGATGATGGAACGACGACCAGGGTGGTTATGAAGGATGATACCACCAAGGTTCAGATTTCCAAGATGGATGTAACCAATAACGCAGAACTGGCAGGCGCTCATCTGGCTCTGAAGGATTCTGAGGGCGAAGTCATTATGGAGTGGACCTCCACCGGCAAACCCAAGGAGATTAACGGTCAGCTGATCGCAGGCGCAACCTACACCCTGACTGAGATTTCCGCACCGGCTGGCTATGATCTGGCGAAGGATATTACCTTTACCGTGAATACAGACGGCACGATTCAGAAGGTTGTTATGGAAGATAAGGTATCTGACGGCGAAGGAAGCGTTACTGTTCAGAAGGTTGTAATGCGTGACGGTAAGTACACTGCGGTAACCTATACCTTCTATGTGGCCCTGTTTGCGGATGAAGGCTGCACCGAGCGTGTAACCAGTGTGAAACCGCTGTATGTAGACGGTTCTTATACGACCTCTACCATCTTCACGAAGCTGCAGTACGGTACCTACTATGTAGCCGAGACGGATGCAAATGGTAATCCGATCAGCGAAAGCTTTGCAATCGAATCCAATCAGATTATTGATGGCAAGGCAGTCCTGACACCGAACCAGGCAACGGCGAAGAGTACGATTATCAACCATATCACGGATGTTCCGCCTCAGTATTTGGAGGATGGCAAGATTATCGTGAACAAGAAGGTTCTGATTGACGGCGAACCGGCCAAGGTGAATGAAACATTCTATTTCGCACTGTTCGTTGATGCGGCACTGACCACCATGGCGGATGCAGGCGTGCAGGAACTGAATCTGAAGAATGCTTCGGAAGGAAAGATCACCTTTGAGGATCTGCCTTATGGCGAATACTATCTGGCAGAAACGGATGAGGATGGATTCCCGGTAGACAGCAGCTTTGATTATACTGTAACGATAGGTGAATCCTACTGTAAGCTGGATACGGATCACAAGTCCGTTGAACGTACAGTTGTGAACTCCAAGGAAAGCGAAACAGAGACACCGGATACGGAACCGCAGACGGATACCAAGCCGACTCCGACCACCCCGACCACTCCGGGATCTACGAAACCGAGCAGCGGAGGCAGCAGCGGAAGCAGCAGCAGCAGTAAACCTTCCGGCACAAAGACAACCACGACGTCAACCAAGCCCAGCAAGACAGGTGACGATACACCGCTGAACTGGTATCTGTTTGGAATTTGTGCATCCGGCGCGATTCTTCTGGCACTGCTCAGCAGGAAACGCAAAAAGGAAGAACAGGAATAATTAAAAAAAATCGTGTCTGAGGAGGTTCTGATGGCACAGGCGGCAGCCGGAGCATTTGCTCCGGCTGTTGTTTTAAACAGTTACCGAAACTTTTTATGAGATATGGTTGTCAAATGATAAAGCATTCGCTATAATGCATATGAAGCATAAAACAGAAAGTAAAGGGCTGATTTTTAATTCAGGAGGAAAGCGGAATGAAAGACATTACGATCACAGATACTGTGAAATATGTAGGTGTGGACGATAAGACTATTGATTTATTTGAAAGCCAGTATGTGGTTCCGAATGGCGTTTCTTATAATTCTTATGTAATTCTGGATGAGAAGATCGCGGTGATGGATACCGTTGATAAAAGAGGAACCGAGGGATGGCTTGCGAACCTGGAGGAGGTTCTGGCAGGCAAGAGTCCGGATTATTTGATTGTTTCCCATCTGGAGCCGGATCATGCGGGAAATGTGCAGCTTCTGGCTGAGAAATATCCGGATATGAAACTTGTGGGAAATCCGAAGACATTCCCGATGATGAAGCAGTTTTTTGATTTTGACCAGGAGGGCAGAACCATTACGGTAAAGGAAGGGGATACCCTGAGCCTCGGGAAACATACCCTTCAGTTCTTTATGGCGCCCATGGTTCACTGGCCGGAGGTTATGGTGACCTATGAGCAGAGCGAGAAGATTCTGTTCGCGGCGGACGGCTTTGGCAAATTCGGCGCTTTGGATGCTGAGGAGGACTGGACCTGTGAGGCCAGACGTTATTACATAAATATTGTGGGGAAATATGGTCTGCAGGTACAGGCACTGCTGAAGAAAGCGGCGACTCTGGATATTCAGATGATCTGCCCGCTGCATGGTCCCATTCTGAAGGAGAATCTGGGCTACTATATCGGAAAATATCTGACCTGGAGCAGTTATGAGCCGGAGGATGAGGGTATCGTGATCGCTTATGCTTCGATCCATGGCAATACAGCAGCAGCAGTCCGGGAGCTGGCTGCCATGCTGGAAGAGCGGGGGGCGAAAAAGGTTTCTCTGTTTGATCTGGCAAGAGACGATATGGCAGAGGCCATAGAGGATGCTTATCGCTATGATACGCTGGTGCTGGCTGCCGCTTCCTACGATGCAGGCGTATTCCCGTGTATGGAGGATTACCTGAATCATCTGGTTTCCAAACGTTTCCAGAAGAGAAGAGTGGCTTTGATTGAGAACGGAACCTGGGCACCCTCTGCCGGTAAGGTCATGAAAGCCAAACTGGACGAGATGAAGGATATCACGCTTGTGGAGCCGATGGTAACGATCCGTTCAAAGCTGAACGCAGAGAGCAGAGCGGAACTGGAGAAGCTGGCAGACGCGTTGATGACGAAATAAATATAAATGAGATGAGAAAAGTGGGATGCTGCGTGAAATATGCGGCATCCCATTGTGTTGGAATGACAGTGACGGATATCATGAGGCAGGGAAAGAAGACTGACTTTCCAGCTCACGGATACGGGAAAGCAGTTCCTGGCGCTGGTTTTCAAAATCCTGGCGCTGGTTTTCAAAACTCTGACGCTCCTCTTCAAATTCATCCTGTTTTTCCAGATACTGATTTCTGATATCCTGGATTATTCCGGTAAAAACTGCGGATGTCGTTTGTCCATCTCTGTTTTTTGCAAGTTTATTTTGAATATCCGGAATAATCTCCGAAAAAGTATCGCTGATTTCTGCGATTATTTTGTTTGTAGTATTTTCTTCAGCATCATGAACCATGTCATCCAAAGCTTTACACATATTGATCATTCCTTTCTTTTTCGTGAGTTCGTCAATTGGTTTCATATTTCGGATACCGCTGAGCTGCCGGAGAACAGAGTACAGATCTGAAGGGAGCCGGGAAAATTCTGCTGTGTTGTCGGCAATAAAATTCTTCAGAAGCTTCTGATCGTGATCTGCCTGCAGGAATCCAAACAGTAAACGCAGGTCCGAGTGAAAATGCCTGGTTTCCTGATATCTGCGGACATCCAGCACATGCATCTGATAATCTGCGAATACATGCCGGAGTTCCCTGGGGACACCGCTGAAATCCAGCAGATCATGCAGGCTCAGTGCTGCGTCCCAGGGCTCTTTTCCAAAATAGAGAACAAGAACGGTAATGGGAATCAGAAGATCTTCTTTTGCGATTCTGGAGGTAAATGTTTTTGAGGGCAGATCTTTTGCTGCGCGGTGAGCCTGGGACAGCCGCCGGACCTGCTGATAATAACCGTTGGCAATGCAGATCAGAGTTCGGATCACCATACTGTAATCGATAGAATCCTGATTTTCCAGTCCCAGGAACCAGTAGGAAGTGCCGTTAATAATTTTCCGTATAAGATCATGAGAAAAAAGAGAATCAGGGACGTCGTCTTTCATCACAGGTATCTGACTGTCATCCCTCTGGATATCCTCTGCCTTGACAAAGGGAAGTCCATGAAAATGAAACCCGTTTATCAGGTCGGCAATCCGCACCGGATTGTCCAAATAATTTTTCTGGCTGATGTCTTTTCTCAAAAAAACTCCTTTCACGCAAAAGCAATTAAAAACTTTGCATTTTCATAAATATTGTAGCAAACCAGAAGAATAAATGCAATGGTAAAGTATGTATTTGCTGAATTAATATGAATGGCTGCAAAAACAGGAAACAAAATACATAAAGTATAAAGTATAGAGTATAGAGAATAAATCACTAATCATTAAGCATTAAATATAAAGTATAAAACACAAAGCATAAAACATAAAAATATAAAAGCACAAAGCATAAAACATAAAATATAAAAAATATAAAAGCATAAAACATAAAACATAAAACATAAAACATGGAAAACATGGGCGACCGCCCGGAATATCGATTCGGGATCCGGAGCTGTCCGGATGATGGTTTCACTATAGCATGACCTGCTGAAATCTGCAAGAAGAATCGTTCGTGAAATTTCGACAAAAAGCAAATAGCATTTATACGGCAGCCGTTCCGGGACAAACGGCTGGAATGCCGGGTTCCCCGGGTGGTTATTCCCCGGGGTTTTCCCGATAATCAAAGGGGCTCAGACCTGTCTGTTTTTTGAAAATTCTGCTGAAATATCCCTGGTCGTGGTAGCCTACCAGTTCGCCGATCTGCCGGATGGAAAGCTCCGGATTGTGGGTCAGATACTGTTTGGCATGGGTGATCCGGAGGGAAGTGATGAATTTGGAGGGCGTTGTATCGTATTTCTGCTGATATATTTTAGTCAGGTAACTGGAGCTGTAGTTCATGCTGCTGGCAATGAGATTCAGGTTGATATCAATGTTGTAATTGTGGATCAGATAGTTGTTCAGGATCTCTGCGATCTGTTCCGGAGGATTCCGGGTCATTTCCGCATTGAAAATGCTGGAGTATTCGCTGCGCTCGATTTCAAACTGATTGCGGATGTTCAGAAGCGCGGCCCGCAGCTCTTCAGGGTCGATGGGCTTCAGGAGATATTCGGAAACCCGGAGGCGGATGGCGCTTTTGGCATATTCAAAATCGGAGAAGCCGCTGGTAATGATAAAACGGGTCAGCGGATAGTGATTTCGAACCTTTTCCAGAAGCTCGATGCCGTTCATGATGGGCATCCGGATATCGGTCACCAACAGATCCGGGTTCAGTTCCTTCACGACTTCATAGGCCTGCTGGCCGGTCTGGGCAGTGCCGATCACCTTAAAGCCAAGGTTGGTTTTTTCAATCTTCCCCACCAGGTTATGAAGGAGAAGCTCTTCATCCTCGGCGACTACAACAGTATATTTCGGTTGTTCCATGTGTTCCTTCCTCCTTCTTCTGTTTTTTTCTTCTGCCGATGGACACCTGTCCGTGGCCGTCAGGGGTATTTCCATAGGTGAACAGGGCTTCCTCCTGACAAAAATATTTCCAGCGCAGACAGACATTCAAAAGTCCCATGCCGCCCAGTTCCATTTCGGGCATACCAGGGCGGGCCTGCGCCTCCCGGATCCGCTGGCTGATCAGGTCAATCCGGTTCTGGGAGAATCCGTTTCCGGAATCCCGGACAAAGATTTCCCAGCCGGAATCTGTCACCTGACTTTCAACGGTCAGGTTCCAGGGCGGCGGACAGTCCGTGCCGTATTTCAGCGCGTTTTCCACAAGGGGCTGAATAATCAGCTTGGGAATTCGCTGATCCAGAATCTCTTCGTCAATCCGGATCTCGTAGTTCAGGCTGGACTGATAGCGGACCTTCATACAGTAGAGATATTGACGGATATAGTCGATTTCTTCCCGGAGGGAAACGGTGGAATCCTGACTTTTGGTAATGTAGCGCATGATTTTGGTCAGATTCCGGCACAGGGTAATGACTTCCTCCGACTGGTTATTTTCCGCCAGAACGATAATGCTGGAGAGCGTATTGTAATAAAAATGCGGATTAATCTGAGACTGCAGAGCCAGGGTCCGGGACTTCAGCTCCTGCTGACGGCTTTCCAGAAGATCGTCCATGGAAGCCTTCAGATTGGCGCTCATGTTCTGGAAGGCGGCATTTAATTCTTCCAGTTCGTCAATGGAGCTCCCCAGAGAACTTTCCGCATTCTTTCCGAGGGTATCCAGCTCTGTTTTCGCAATAATGCCCTGAAGACGCCGGATGGGCAGGATCAGCCCTTTGGAGAGGTTCCAGGAAAGATAGGCGGAAACGGCCAGCATGGCGGTAATCACCAGAAGCAGCAGCTTTTGCAGCTGAGCGACCGGAGCCAGCACAACGCTCTCCGGCTGAACCGTGATGTAGGTCCAATTTGTGGCGGAAGAGGTTTCCGAAACCAGGATATTTTTCTCGCCGGTTTCCGGATTTTTAAAAATACTGGTCTTCCCGCCGGAGGAGGCGGCGGTCAGATAGTCCGGAAGGGCATTTTTTTCTTCTTCACTCAGGTCATAGGGAAAAATCAGGGCGCCGTCTTCATTGTATACAAAGACGTCCGGTGCGTCCGCGTTTTTCTGCTGATAGGAAATGATACTTTTGAAAATGCTCTGGCAGGTTTTCACGGTTTCGATAACACCCACCTGCTCTCTGGAGCGGTTGGTAAAGGTACGGTACAGGGAAATATACCAGGAGGAACCGGAGCTGTAGCTGAAGGAAGCCTTGTAGGGTACACTTAAGCATTTCGTTCCGTCCAGGGCCTGAACCCGGGGAAGCCATTCCAGCGTACTCAGGTCGATGGAGCTGACTACAGTGCGGATTCCCACCTGGATCAGATAGCCCTCATAATCGTATATATTAATCTGGTCTACCATAAGATCCGCACCGTTGATGCTCACAATCAGGTCCGCCAGAGAGCGAAACTGGCTGGAACCGCTGGAAAGGTCATCTGTGAGTCGGTCTTTTACCAGGTTGCTGTAGCAGATATTGATGGAAACGGTATCCAGATCGTCCAGAACCGCCTCTGAACCCGAAAGAAACGATGCGTTCAGGTCGATGGCGGCTTTTGTCTGGCGTTCAATCAGAAGCCGCGAGGTATATCGGTAAAAGAAAATGGAGAAAGCGGCCGTGACCAACAGCGCGATTGCCAGATAGGCCAGAAAAAAACGGGTCTGCAGTTTGGTTTTTTTCATAAGAAATCTCCTTTTGCTCTAGTATAAACAAAGATTGCAAAAAAGAAAAGACAGGATATCTTGTTAACTTGCACAAAAAATAGTAAATAATTTATAAAAAGTATACAGAATATGAAAAAAGTACAAATTTTAGTGAAAAAAGTACATAGACGTTGTGTAAAATGTAGTTTATACTTTAATTATTGATGTAACATGTAGACGAAAGTAACAAAAATGATTGGGAGGTATTATTTATGAAGAAAAAACTGATCAGTGCGGTTCTCTGTGCAGCGATGGCGACGGGCATGGTGATCCCGGCAGCAGCGGAAGAAGCTGCCCAGGATTTTGCAGGAGAAGAGCTGAGCATTCTGGTATCTGCAGGCTGGATGGATAACCGTTATGATGAGACCATCGCACGTTTTGAGGAGACCTATGATGTGACGGTTGATCTGCAGACGATTCCGGCAGATCAGTACAGCGATCTGCTTCAGTCCAGACTGGCAACGGATTCCTGTTCCGATATTTTCTGGATTCAGTCCAGTCCTTTTGCTATTGAATCTGTGATCGTGGATCCGGAGAAATATTGTATCGATTTTACCGGCGAGGAATGGATTGACGTGATGCCGGCAACCAGACTGACCTCCTGTGAATATGACGGCAAGGTATATGGCCTGCAGCTGTGGCACAATTCACCGGAATACGTTATGGTTTACAATAAGACTCTCTTTGAGGAGCTGGGACTGGAAGTCCCCACCACTTATGAAGAACTGAAGGCTGTCTGTGAAGTGATTGCTGCAGAAGGCATTACCCCGTGGTTTATGCCCGGTGCAGACGGATGGCAGCACCAGCTGGCATTCTTCCAGATCGGCGGCGTTTACGCAGCAGCGGAGGAAGGACTGTATGACAAGCTGAATAATAATGAGGCGACTTTTGCAGGAAATGAAACCATGCTGACCGTTCTGGAGCAGTTCAAGGAGCTGTCCGACCTGGGTTACCTGGGTGAGGACTGGATCGGAACCGACTCTACGAATATGGTAAATGAATTTGGCGATCGTACCTGCGCAATGGCTCTGGCTAACTCCTCCTTTATCAAACAGATTCAGGAAGAGACCGGAACCTCTGATGAATTTGGACTGTTCCTGGAGCCGCTGGCAGATAATGCTTATTATCCCACCAACTCTTCAGGACCGACCATGTTTGGCTATGCAGGAACGGAGCATCCGGAACTTGTGAAAGAGTTCTTCCGTTTCGTATGCACCACTGAGAGTCTTCAGGAGATCCTGGACAACTCTCCGTCCTATACCAACCTGGATGTAACGGATGAAGGGGTAGAACAGCACTGGCTGCCGGAAGAAGAAGAGTTCATGGCAACCATTACCGATGAGCAGAAACAGTACACCGTACTGCAGATCGGCACCAAGTATACCAATGATTACTGGATGCAGTTCGGTCAGGATATGGTAGCTTACTGCACCGGCCAGATGGAAGCAGATGACGTTCTGGCAAATATGGATGCGAACAGAGCAACCGCAGCAGGTGTTGCAGGAGATGCTGCCTGGGAATAAAATGATCAGCATTGCCGGGGCAAACGCCCCGGCATTCTTTTTAACGGAGAATCGGATCTCCGGCTATCTGGATAGAAAGTGGTGAAAAGCGTGAATAAAAAGAAAATTTATCCCTGGTGGTTTCTGGTGATTCCACTGATTTTGTATATCTGCTTTTTCCTGTTGCCCAGCCTTTTGGGTGTATTTTATTCCTTTACGGACTGGAATTCCCGGAGTATGGGCGAAGTCAGTTTTGTGGGACTGAAGAACTATATCGAGATTTTTACTTCCAACACGGACTATGCCTCCGGTATTTTTAATACCCTGAAATTTACGGTGATTTCCAATATCCTGAAGATCATTCCGGCGCTGCTGCTGGCGATTATGCTTCAGGAGGGACTGCGGGGGAAGAACGTTTACCGGACCATTCTGTATTTGCCGTCCATTCTTCCCTTTATGATCATTGGTCTGACCTTCAAATCTATTTTTAACTTTAACACTGGTATGCTGAATTCCTTCCTGGATGCTGTTCATCTGGGTTTCCTGAAGCAGAAATGGCTGTCGGATCTGAATGTTGTGTGGAAATCCATTTACGCAGTGGATGCCTGGCGAGGGATCGGTTATGTTATGACCATTTTCCTGGCAGGTCTGAATACCATTCCCAGATCCTATTATGAAGCTGCACAGATCGATGGTGCAAACTTCTGGCAGAGACTGCGTTATGTGACACTTCCCATGCTGACCGGTTCGATTATGATCAATCTTGTATTTGGTATTA
>JAXEJQ010000147.1:0-14828 GCA_034101475.1 Candidatus Limivivens sp. | reverse complement strand
CATCGTCGGGAAGAGGAGAACATCCCTAATCGCCTGGGAATCTGTCAACAGCATGCACATCCGGTCAATTCCAAACCCGATTCCACCTGTCGGAGGCATACCAATCTCCAGTGCATTCAGGAAATCTTCATCTGTAGTATTCGCCTCTTCGTTGCCCTGAGCGAGCTGCTCTTCCTGGTTTTTAAAACGTTCTCTCTGGTCAATGGGGTCGTTTAACTCTGAGTAAGCATTTGCCATTTCCCAGCCATTCATGAAGAACTCGAAACGTTCCACGTATTCGGGATTATCCGGTTTCTTTTTGGTCAGCGGAGAGATCTCAATGGGATGATCCATGACGAAGGTTGGCTGCACCAGATGCTCCTCAACAAATTCTTCAAAGAACAGATTCAGGATATCGCCCTTCTTATGGCGCTCTTCGAACTCTACGTGATGATCTTTTGCTGTTGCTCTGGCTTCCTCCAGTGTGTGAATTTCGTTAAAATCCACACCGGAATATTTCTTTACAGCATCAACCATGGTAATACGTTCAAAAGGCTTGCCGAGGTCCATTTCAATACCATTATACACAATCGTAGTGGTTCCCAGAACTTCCTGTGCTACATAGCGGTACAGGTTCTCTGTCAGATCCATCATGCCGTTATAATCTGTATAAGCCTGATACAGCTCCATCAGCGTAAACTCCGGATTGTGCCTGGTATCCAGACCTTCATTGCGGAATACACGACCAATTTCGTAAACTCTCTCCAGGCCGCCTACGATCAGACGCTTCAGATAAAGCTCCAGTGAAATACGAAGCTTCAGATCCTCATCCAGAGCATTGAAATGCGTTTCAAAAGGACGCGCAGCTGCACCACCGGCATTTGATACCAGCATGGGCGTTTCCACTTCCATGAAGCCTTCTCCTGCAAGGTATTTCCGAATGCTTGCAATGATTTTAGAACGCTTGATAAAGGTATCCTTTACCTCCGGATTCATGATCAGATCCACGTAACGCTGACGGTAACGGATATCCGTGTTAGTCAGGCCATGGAATTTCTCCGGCAGAATCTGAAGACTCTTGGAAAGAAGAGTGATCTCTGATGCATGGATGGAGATTTCTCCGGTTTTCGTCTTAAAAACCTCTCCCTTCAGACCGATAATATCACCGATATCCATTTTCTTAAAGGCTTTGTATTCTTCTTCTCCAATGCTGTCTCTGGCAACATAGGACTGAATATTTCCTTTCAGATCCTGAATGTTGCAGAAGGATGCCTTTCCCATAACACGCTTGGACATGATACGGCCTGCAAGAGAGACAGACTGTCCCTCCAGGGCATCAAACTGGTCTTTTACTTCCTGGCTGTGGTGTGTTACATCATATTTTGTGATCGTAAATGGATCTTTTCCTGCTTCCTGGAGCTCTGCCAGTTTTTCGCGGCGTACCTTCAGAAGCTGGTTAATGTCCTGTGCCGGTGCGTTCTTTTGCTCTCCCACTGTAATTTCACTCCTTAATTTGATCTCTGAATGCCCAGTACCTTATATTTCATAACGCCCGCCTGGGTTTCTACGGTGATTTCATCTCCTACACCATGGCCCAACAGTGCGTGGCCTACCGGAGATTCATTTGAAATTTTTCCTTTTAAGCTGTTGGCCTCGGAGGAACCGACAATTTTAAATTCCATCTCTTCATCAAATTCTTCATCCAGAACCTTTACCTGGCAGCCAACGCTGATTTTATCCAGATCAACCTCTTCTTCTACAACGACTTCCGCATTTTTCAGGATTTTTTCAATCTGCTCAATACGGTTTTCAATATCACGCTGTTCATCTTTTGCTGCATCGTATTCTGCATTCTCGGAAAGGTCACCCTGCTCTCTGGCTTCCTTAATTTTTTCGGCTACTTCTTTTCTTCTTACAACCTTTAAATCATGAAGTTCATCTTCCAGAGCTTTCAGTCCCGCATAAGTTAATAAATTCTTCTTTTCTTCCATTTTCACAAACCCTTTCAAAATCTCATGTTTCAAGCCGATACTCTTCTGCAATCATGATATTATATACTATCGTCCGTTCCTTGTCAAGCACACCTGCTCTTGCTCGGACGTAAATTTCCTCCCTGTTAAGTGCTGGAAGAAATATATCCGTTATGAACAACACCTGTTGCGTTTTCTTTGATAAGACTGCATTCTCTTTGTTCTTCAATCAAATTTTCTTCTTGTATTTCCTTCTGAAGGAGCCAAAAATGTCCGTTGAAACATGTTTGGGAATTATCTTTATGACAGCTTATGTATCAACAGGAATATTTCTTGATAATATTTCCTTACCACCCAAAAAGCAGCCTGTGCGGCGTATCCGAAGGAATTATTGTCTCCTGACAGGATAGCAGACCTCGGTCACGAATTCGTTTGGATCAGAAGTCTCATGAGGACTGACATGATAAATATTAAAAGCAGGGCCGTCAAATTCATAACCATTGTCGGTAACCCAGGCTGCGACAGCCGCCATAATGTCCCCCATCTGGTCATAAGACCCCCGGCAGGTAGCGGAAGCAATAATCAAGCATTTCGCCAATGGCAGCCAGCCCGAAGCCCATATCCTTCAGGGCTGTGATCCTGCCGACAATGGGAAGCTGGTTCTCATTGTAGTAACGATAACCGGACTCCGGGGCGATTTGTGCAGGGCGAAGCAGTCCAATCTCATCATAATGGCGCAGCATACGAATACTGACTCTGGACAGTTTTGAAAAATCTCCGATTTTTAACATGGGATCCCTCCAGTTCTGTCGGTTCTTGAGCTCATCATCATTGTAGTATCTAACATTATGGAAGAGTCAAGGGGTAATTTTACGTCAGACATGCCTGGTACTCCATCGGTGTAAAGCGTATGTCGTTGATCGTTTGCTCCGTATCCTTCGGGATAAAACCCAACGCCTTATAGAAGGGCAGACCATAGGGAGAAGAATTCAGCGTAATTGTTCCATTGGGATCGTCACAGAGTATCTGCTCGAACAGCTTTGTACCGATTCCTTTTCTGTGGTAGTTCCCTTTCACGAAGAAAAAACAGATATGCCTTTGCGCGGAGCGAATACCGATTGCGCCAATCAGCCTTTCTCCGTCAAATGCGCCGTAATATGTGATTCCCGCAAGATACTTTTCGTCGTGCAGACATCTGCGGAATTCTTCCGTTCCTTCTTTGGAATACACCGGAGATTCGTATTCGGAAAACACTTCCCAGGCAAGGGAAAGAGCTGCAGGAATCTCATCGGATGTCAACCGGCGAAAAGTGTACGGCTCTTTCGTCAATGCGTACATGGTCATATCCAGAACCCTGCCGTTTTTCACGGCATTGTTTTTCATCGTACCCTCATAGTGAAATCCTGCCTTCTCCAGTACCCGTCGGGAGCCTGTGTTGTACGCAAAAGGCTCAGCATAAATACGCAGGATATCCGTGGTTTCAAAAAGAATCCGGCAAAGCTGCCGAACAGCATCCGTTGTGATGCCACGGCCCCAGTACTCCTCCGCCAGATAATACCCCAGCTCCGCTGTCTGACGGTGGATATTGCTCTGTCGGAAAGCACCGATACTGCCGATAGCCCGGTCATTCAAAGTGATGGCATAGGCAAAGGTGTCATTTTCATCAGCAGAAAGCATGGCGGTGATATAGTCCGATGCGTCCTGCTCTGTATAAGGAAACGGCAGACCGTCCCGAAGATTATTGAGGATCTTTTTATTGTTCAGCGCAGCCGCCAGAGCTTTTGCATCGGACATACGCCATTTTCTTAAAGTACCATTCATATCCACTCCTCCTTATCAAAAATAATTTTATGAGCAAACAGCCATTTTTCTCAGAAACATGAGTAAATTGCAAATAATTTGGTAACTGTTGGCTCTGAGATTCTTTTCCATTTTCCGCAAAATACGGAAACCTTTATCCTTTCTTTCCGGGTATTGTATAAACAATTTTATTTTGCCGATAGGCGTATTTTCCAGAAGAATGTGTTTGTTTTATAGCTTCCTGCCCAATTAACGGAGGTTCTGTAAAAAAAGCAGGGCATAAACGCTATTTCTGACGTTGCCCTGCTAAAATGCCTGCATTTTTGACTTGTTTCTTCTTCACTGCAGCTTTTTCACCAGCACCTGTTTTCCAAACAGTTCCGCCGGAAACATCAGGTGATAAATTGTTTCCAACCATTTTCCTGCCTGTGCTGCTGCCTCTTCTTCCTGTACACTGAGAGCTTTCACGATAATCCGGAATTCCACACCGAACAGACAGCAGGTAAGCTCCGGTCCGATCAGCAAAAATCCATTTCGTCTGTAAAAGCCAATGCGATGGGTTCGAATTTCCTTTTCACCGGCATTTTCTGCAAAATCCGGATTTTCCACTTCCCCGAGAATCATCTCCGCGTCTTGAAGCCACACATACATTTCCTGCAGAAATCTGCTTCCGGTTCCCTGGTTCCGTTCTTCCGGAAGAACCGCATAATAATCCAGAAGCAGCTGCTTTCCATCCGGCGTTTTCACATACATGGCATATGCCAGAAGCCGCTCTCCGTCCCAGTAACCCAGGCCCAGATAAATCCCCGCTTCATACATCCGCTTCAATGCGGAAAAAGGCTTCAGCTCATCCGCCGGGAAATCCCGCTGCATGTCATTTTCATAAATCGCTTTTATCTGTTTCAGCGACAGTTCGCAGACTCTTCTGCTGCTCTCTCTGTTCTGTTCCATCATAATTCGTTGTCTTCTCCTTCATTATTTCTATCTGGTACATCTGTCTGGCACATCTGTCTACCATATCTGTCTGCCATATCTGTTCGGCATTTCTGCCTATCATTCCTGCCTTTTCATTTATTGATGTCTGCCTTTATCCATACAGAATGTGAACTACCCATTAAGCCAATGGGCTTCCTGCTTCATCGACCTCGTAACCTACTATCTCCACAGGCGTTTATTCGGGCAGTCCCTGCCCTATATCTTTCTTTATGCTTTTTGTCTTAATCCTTCTGTTAATATATTTTTTGCTGCGTTTATATCCCTGTCATGTTCTGCTTCGCATTTCGGACATATCCACGTCCTCA
Source organism: Candidatus Limivivens sp. (assembly GCA_034101475.1). GTDB lineage: Bacteria > Bacillota > Clostridia > Lachnospirales > Lachnospiraceae > Limivivens. The sequence continues at coordinate 9,778 of JAXEJQ010000147.1, read as the reverse complement.
CTGACAAATCTTTTGTATCTGCATTTTGATAACCACAGTCTGAGCATAACTGGCTGCTGGAATAGAATATGTCTATTTTGACATATTTTCTTTTGTTCCATTTTGCTTTATACCTTAATTGCCTTGTCAGCTCGTACCATGATACGTCCGTTATGGATTTTGCCAGATGATAATTTTGATTTTCTATGTATTTACGCAGCATTTCTTTCGAAACATTCCCTACAGTACAGGCAAAATGCCCATCTGTCCGGAAAGTATGCTCTTTCCAAAAATGTTTTCGTAAATATTTCAGATATCGTTCCCAAATATGATATGTTGTATAACTCTTCATCAGATTTATGATTTTACTGATGGACATCGTTGGTTCAGTTTCTATCATGTAATGAACATGTTCTTTATCCGTTTCCATGTATCTGATTATTACATGATGCTTTCGGCATATCTCATACGAAAGCTGTTTTATATCATCCGATATCCGTTTTGATACGAATAGCTTCTTCCTGTATTTACATACAAATATTATATGGTATTGTAATAAATATGACGATGATGCCAGGGTCAAAAGTCATAAACCACGATGCGCTTGCGCATAAGTGGTTCTATGACAGATTGACCCGCCCAAATATGAGGATAAAAGTGGAACGAATGTCCCACGATATCCAAATATTGGGCAAGATTGTGGGAGTGCGAAGCACGGAACAATCCTGCCATCATAAATATTTGTGCCTGTTTTTAGATTTCCATGTTCCCATGACGTAAGTATAACACAAACCGCCACTTTGGGCTGCCTTAACCCACCGTCTTAAGCCAGTGGGATTGCAGCAGCCCTATTTCAAATCAGCCCTGCATATTGGAGTCCGTATACCACACCGTCCTCATCAATTCGCCTGGTTACAAAATCTGCCGCTTCCTTCAGCGCCGGAACACTGTTTCCCATGGCAATCCCAAGTCCTGCCTCTTTCACCATTTCCACATCGTTCATACTGTCGCCAAAAGCCACCACATCCTGCCACCCGAGGCCATAATAATCCAGCAGTGCCTCAATCCCCAGCGCCTTTGAAGAATCCCGGTAAATGATGTCTGCCCCTTCTTTGGCTGCAAACAGCGGCAGTTTCAGCTCCGGAAACGCTTTTTCGATCTCCGCAGCTTCTTCCGGAGTCCCGAAAAAGGTCAGAGCATACTGTGGGCGTTCCAGAATCCGCTTTGGATCCAGAAAATCCCGTTTTCTCATCTTAAAAACCCGTCTCTCCCGCTCAATTACCCGTTCTTTATGAGTAAAACAGCCATCCGGGCCAATATTCACTCCAACAGAATACCCTTTTCTCTCCGCAAAATCCAAAAGGCGTTCCACGAGATCATATTCCAGAAAAGCCTCCCGAATTACCTTGTTTCCTACAGTCACTTTTTGTCCGTTGCAGTGGACAATCGCATCCGGCTGAACAATCTCTGCCAGATGAATACTGAATTCATTATCCATATCTCTTCCGGTGGCCACCGCCACGATATGCCCGTCATGCTGAAGCTTTCGCACTGCCTGCAGGGCCGATTCCGGAATTGCCAGCGTCTGATGGTCATACAAAGTCATATCCATATCAAAGCAAACTAACTTTCTCATATTTTCTGCCGTATTCTCCTGTTCTGTCCTCTCTCATTCTCTTTTCGTTATTCTATTCGTTTTTGTCCTTTTTCCGATGCTTTCCGTATCACTCTCCCGCCAAGAAAAGGAAAGCCGATGAATCTGCAAAAGAACTGCAGTTCATCGGCTCGTTTTTATTCTGCTTCCGCCGTTTCCGTTTCTGTCTCTGCGGATTCCGCAGCTTGGGTCTCTGCTTCTGTCTCAGCAGCTTCACTCTCTGCTTCCGTCTCTGCGGCCTCGCTTCCGGCCTCTGCAGTTTCGCTCTCTGCTTCCGTCTCCCCGTCCTCACTTTCAGTTTCTGCCGTTACACTTTCCGCATTCTCTTCTTCAGCTACTTCATCTTCCGGATTTGTGATCTTGCAGTTTGCAACCACAAATTCCATAGCCATATCCATAAGCATGGTCTTTTTCAGCTGCTCTTCGCCATAAAGCGCCAGAAGTGCTTCCCTGCTCTCAGAACCGGTCTGATCCACATAGCTGTTGATTTTCTCATCAAAATACTGATCGCCTACTTCCATTCCTTCGGATTCCGCAATTGCCAGCATCAGCAGCTCCTGAACCATACTGTTCTGAATCAGCACTTTGCACTGGCTGTCAAATTCTTCCTCTGTAAGCTGCATATACTGCTTCAGGAAATCCGCGAATTCCATCTCATACTGTTCCGCCATACCCTGATAGTAGTTCTTCATCTGAGCCACACGATAATTCACAACTTCTTCCGGATAGCTGTTGATCGTGCTTCCGGTATAAATCTGGGAATACAGATCATTCAGCTTCTGGCTGGGCTGGCTTGATTTTTTCTGCTCCAGCAGACTTTCTTTAACATATTCCCGATATTCATCCACCGTGTTACAATCGGAAATCTCTGTAATCAGCTCGTCTGTCAGTTCCGGCATTCTCTGAATCTCATTTACGGTTACGGTGAATACAACATCCTGCCCTGCAAGTTCTTCGGATCCATAATTCTCCGGGAATGTCAGATTCAGATCCTTGGTTTCTCCCACCTTGACACCGATCAGCCCTTCTTCAAACCCATCAATAAAGGTCCCGGAGCCAATCTCCAGCTCATAGTTCTTGCTGGTGCCGCCCTCAAAGGCTTCTCCGTTCAGCTTTCCTTCAAAATCAATGACGGCGATGTCACCTTCTTCCACAGTCCCCTCTGTCAGGGTATCCATTTTATCGCTGTCTTCAATATTGGTATCAATCTGTGACTCAATCTCTTCCTCCGTCACTTCTACTTTCAGCAGTGTAACCTCCAGGCCTTTATAAGTTCCAAGGGTCACATAATCCAGCGCCTTGTATTCCGGTTCCGCTTCCATCTCCGTCTCTGTTTCAGACGCAGTCTCCCCCTGGGTTTCTGCTGTTTCCACTGCTTCTGCTGTTTCCGCTGCTTCTGCTGTTTCCGCTGCTTCTTCACTTGCAGCTTCTGTGGCTTTTGTTTCCGTTTCCGCAGCTGCCGGCGTCTCTGTCTCTGTTTTTTTACTGTTTCCACAGCCTGTGGCAATCAGAGCAACTCCTAATAATGCCATTGCAAGTTTTCTTTTCATATCTTTATTCCTCTCTTCTAAAATATATCACTTTGTCCCTTGGCTCATCCTATGGCAGGCACCGGTGTCGGCCTGGAGCTGTCCCATACCTCACTTACATCGAAAAGATCAGAAAGCATATCCGGATTATAGTACATCCGGTAACCATCCAGGTTCCGGCGTCCCTGCCGCATATAGGTATTGCCGAACTGCACCCAATACTGGCTGGAATCCACATTACAGAAAATACTGAAGCCCTGGGATTTCATATAATTGAATTTTTCATTGTCCGTTGTATAAGGCTCCCAGCTTCCAAGATCCGCACCGAAAGAAAAAATGATGATATCCGTTCCGCCAACCAGAGGCGACACGTAATTCATCCATTTCTGAGTATCTGTCTGCAGCCGTTCCAGACTGGCATCCGTCACATTGAGATGCCCCCAGGTATGGCTGGCAAACTCCCAGCCCGAAGCCTTCATGGCATCTGCCACCTTCGTGGCCTCCTGGCATTCCTGTTCAAAATCGAAATCCGGATGCTCATCCAGCCACTTTCTCTGGTAATCATCCAGGTTTTCACCTGTTTTATACGCGATATCCGTGCGATAACCCAGAATACCGTTGTAACCGGTCAGAGCAATGACACCTTTCGCCCCCCGGTAGGAAAAATCCGGATGTTCCTTTACAAATGTATCTATAAGGGGAATCATATCATAATCCCCCACAGAAATGGAACCATCATCATTCACATACTCATTTTTAACCTCACCATTTTCATCAATGATGAGCTTCGTGGCCATCCCGTCCCCGTCCATATAATGATAATAGGACACATCATCCTGTGACAGGACAAAGGGCTTCTTGCCCTGAGGCAGACGAATGGTTCCTCTGGATACAGTTCCGTCATCATTTACAATACACATGTCATGCAGGCTTACCATCACATAGCCTCTGTCATACATGGACTGCGTGATCTTGTTGAATTCGGAAATAGTGGTCATAACCTGATTATAACCGCCTTCTTTGCTGTCTCCGTCAAAGGCTTTGCTGGTATCATAAATCAGCGTATGATAGAACACATGGGTTACTTCCTCCAGAGAATACTCCACACAGGACGCCTTTGTATTCTCGTATTCTGCCACAGCTTCTTCCATTCTGGTATTTCCGGCATAATTTCCACTGTTTTTCAAATGCTCAATGGCTCTGTCATAATCGTACTGTGCTGCCATCAGATCTGCTTCAGCAATCAGACGTTCCGTTTGGTCTGCTTCTTCTGTCTGAGCAACAGTCTCTGTGACAGGCTGTTCTTCTTCGGTTTCAGAAGAAGGCACCTGTCCCTGTACTCCCTGTTCCGTTCCAGGCTTTTTCCCAAGCTGCGGTAAATTATTTTTCAGAACAACATCTTTGACCAGAATCACACAAAGGGCAATCACCAGCAGCAACATAATCGTTATGATGATCTTCCCAATCAGAACCTGGCGTTTTCTTTTTCGCCGGCGAATCTCTGCACGGCGCTTTCTCTCGTTATAATCCATGGAATTTTCTCCCCCTTGTCATGACTCCCTTTTTTCGTTTTCCTTTTTTGCTCTAATGCGTCATGCCCATCGCCTCTTCACTGCGATCACAGCCTTCGCATTTTCTTTTCTCTCCAATTCACCACGCCCATATCGCCTCTTCACGTCGATCACGGCCTTCGCATTTTCTTTTCTCTCCAATTCACCATGCCCATATCACCTCTTCACGGCGATCACGGCCTTCGCCCTATGCTCTCCGGTCCGGACAATTCCGCCGGCAAGCCTCCGAATGGTTCAGGCTGGAGAGCGCATGGCTCACTGCCCACGTGAACATTATACCATATCCCTTCTGAATTTCTACCAGAAAATAAGTAATTAAGAAAAAAATAAAGAAATATTGCGCTTTTATTTAAAAAATGCTAGAATGGATTGATGTTAATTACACATGCAGGAGGTACACCATGTCAACATTTTGGAACGTACTGCTGATTATCCTGTTAGTCGTTGTGGTCGTGCTGGCCATCCTTTATTTTGTCGGCCGGAAACTGCAGAAAAAACAGGCCATTCAGCAGGAGCAGATGGAAGCTGCCAAACAAACTGTCACCATGCTCGTGATCGATAAGAAAAAGATGAAGCTGAAGGATTCCGGTCTTCCTTCTGTCGTTATTGAGCAGACACCGAAGATGATGCGCAGAACCAAGCTTCCCATCGTAAAAGCCAAAGTCGGTCCCAGAATTATGACCCTTGTCTGTGATGCCCGCATCTATGATGTGATTCCGCTGAAAAAGACCGTAAAAGCCGTTGTCAGCGGCATCTACATAACAGAAGTAAAAGGTATCCGCGGTCCTCTGGAAGCTCCGCCCCAGAAAAAGAAGGGCTTCTTCTCCCGATTCCGTAAGAATAAGGATGAGAAGAAAAAAGACGAGAAAAAGGCTGCAAAATAGCCAGACAGCCCGCCTGCTAATCCAGCAGACGGGCTTCTTTTGCGTCTTTTGACCGGATATTCATGGAAATAGTGCAGTCCGCCAGATGCTCATAATTCACTTCCAGCTCGTATTCCACCTGAATCGCAATCTCTTCCTCTTCTTCCCGTACTTCAATCCCGGATGCCTCAATACCAAGCATCAGATTCCCGAAGGGTGTATGATAGCACGTCCTGTTCTTTTTGTTTTTCTGGAAAACCATGTGGACATTGGTCAGTCCCTTTTTCGTCACCTCCATGGTATCCCCGTTGATTTTAATCAAATTCTGGGTACTGCCCTGAAAGCCTTCCATGACTTCCTCATATTTGATGTAATGCTTTCCATCTTTATTAAAATAATTTCCTGCAGTAATGATCTCAAGAGGCTCCCCTGTTTCCTCTTCCAGGAACTGCATCCCCTTGATTTTCAATAAAATATCTTTTGTCATAAATCCCTCTGTCTGGATCCCTCTGTCTGATCCGTCCATTGAAATCCGCCTTTGCAGCGGTTGCTTTTTATTATAGCAAATATTGTGAAAACGTAAAGAAAAACTTAAAAAATCAATGGACTGCCCTCTGCGAAAGCAAAGCAGACCGGCTTTTTCTCCAGAACCTTCACTCTGCCGCTTGTGGCCTCCGTCAAATCCTCCAGGAGCTTTTCCAGCTGATCCTGGGGCACCAGAGTCTCCACCTGCACCACATCCGTATATTCGGAATCCGTAATCGTCAGCCCCTTCTGTCCGAGCTGATACTGAATCTTTCCGATCCCATTATAATCCGTCTGAAGTCTCAGAAGGGTTCCCTCCTGTTTTTCAATAATGACACTGTTTTTCAGCCCCTCCTGCACCGCTTTGGAATATGCCCGCACCAGTCCGCCGGTTCCCAGAAGGGTTCCGCCAAAATACCTGGTCACAACCACCGCCACATTGTGAACACCTTCGCCCAGCAGCACATCCAGCATCGGACGCCCTGCCGTACCCTGGGGCTCTCCATCATCACTGCAGCGCTGCAGCTCCATATTCTCCCCTACCACAAAGGCGGAACAATTGTGAGTGGCATTCCAGTACTTTTTTTTCATGGACGCGATAAATGACAGCGCTTCTTCCTCGGATTCCACCGGCATTACCGTGGCAATAAAACGGGATTTTTTTTCAATAATCTCTCCTTCGCCGCCCTTGTAGGCTGATTTATAAATTTTCATTCGAATCTCCATTCTTTGCTTATTCCAATCCTTTCTGGTAATATTATAGAGTAAGAAAACACTTTATTTCAACCCCCAAGTTTGCTATACTGAAAAAGAAAACACCGCAAAGGAGGTTATTATCCATTTGACAACAAATTTTAACCATGAAAACACTGTCCTGAAGCGGAAAGAGAAAATAAAAAAGAAAGCCGGCAAGTCCGTCAGTTTTCTCATTGTGAAGGTCGTATTTCTATGTATTCTGGCACTGATTGTTCTGGGAGGCTGTGCCGGAGTCGGAATCATCCGCGGACTGGTGGACAGTGCTCCCGATATTTCCAAGCTTTCTGTTACACCATCCGAGACAGCTACTTACATTTACGACCAGAACGGAAATGTCATGCAGAAGCTGACTCTTTCCACCTCCAACCGTACTCTGGTTACTCTGGATCAGATTCCGGAGGATCTGCAGCACGCCGTCGTTGCCATTGAAGATGAACGCTTTTATACTCATAAAGGCATTGATATCCGCGGCATCGCCCGTGCTTTCGTAGTGGGAATCACCAGCGGACAGTTTTCCGAGGGTGCCAGTACCATTACCCAGCAGCTTCTGAAGAACAATGTCTTCACCAACTGGACCCAGGAGACGTCCCTGATTGAGAAGTTCAAGCGAAAATTTCAGGAGCAGTATCTGGCTCTGGAGCTGGAAAAACAGCTCTCCAAGGATCAGATTCTGGAGGATTATCTGAATACCATCAACCTTGGTGCTGGTTCTTATGGCGTACAGGCGGCTGCTCACCGGTATTTCGGCAAGGATGTCTCGGATCTGACCCTTTCCGAATGCGCCGTGATTGCGGGAATCACACAGAATCCCACCCGTTATAACCCCATTACCAACCCGGAAAACAATGCTTCCCGCCGGAAAATCGTTCTGGAATACATGCTGGAGCAGGGGTACATTACCCAGGCGGAGATGGAACAAGCTCTGGCTGACAATGTCTATGACCGCATTCAGGCCACAGATTCTGCTTCAGACCGGAATTCCATCTACTCCTATTATGAAGACGCGCTCATTGAGCAGGTGCTGGATGATCTGCAGGAACAGCTGGACTACTCCTATCAGCAGGCCTACAAAGCTCTCTATACCAGCGGCCTGAAAATTTATTCTGCACAGGATACGACGATTCAGCAGATCTGTGATGAAGAATTCTCCAATGAAGCGAATTTCCCGGCCGGAACAGAAGTCGGTATCGACTATGCCCTCAGCGTTCAGAAGGCCAGCGGAGAAACCATTCATTACGGCAATGACAATCTGCGGGATTTTGTCCGCCAGACCGATGAATTCTTCGACCTGATGTTCTCTGATTCTGACACAGCCAAAGCCACGGCAAAGGCCTTCCGGGAATCGGTAGTGGAGAAGGGCGACCAGGTTCTAGGCGAACGGATTTCCATTACCCCGCAGCCCCAGGCCTCTCTGGTCATTATGGAGCAGTCCACCGGTTATGTAAAAGCCATTGTGGGAGGCCGCGGCGAGAAGGAAGCCAGCCTTACCTTAAACCGTGCGACTTCCACCACCAGACAGCCCGGTTCTACTTTTAAAATTGTCACCACCTATGCCCCGGCACTGGACCGCAACGGCATGACCCTGGCAACGGTTTTTGACAATGCTCCTTACGCTTACGCAAACGGAACCCCCGTCAATAACTGGGACAGCTACAATACCTACACCGGCCTTACCACCATCCGGGATGCTATCACAAATTCCATCAACGTCGTTGCGGTAAAATGTCTGACGGAGATTTCTCCGCGGGTGGGCTTCAACTACGCTCAGAAGCTTGGCATCACCACACTCTACAACGATGAAGCCCTGGACGTCAGCCAGCCCCTTGCCCTGGGCGGCGTTACTGATGGCGTAACAAATCTGGAGCTCACCGGCGCCTACGCTACCATCGCCAACAAAGGACAGTACAACAAGCCCAAATTTTACACCCGGATCGAAGATCAGGATGGAAATGTGATTATTGATAATTCCCCGGAACCTACTCAGGTTCTGAAGGAAGAAACCGCTTTTCTGCTGACCAGCGCCATGCAGGATGTGGTGACCCGGGGCACCGGAACTCTGATCAATCTGGGTGAAATGCCGGTAGCCGGCAAAACCGGAACCACCGACGATTACCGCAGCATCTGGTTCTCCGGATTCACCCCATATTACACCTGTACAATCTGGGGCGGCTACGACAACAACGACATTCTTCCGGAAGGCGATATTTATCGGAATTACCACAAATCCCTGTGGAATACCATTATGAACCGGATTCACGCCGAACTGCCGGTGACCTCTTTTGAGCAGCCGGAAACGATTGTCACTGCCTATGTCTGCCGGAAATCCGGCAAGCTGGCAATTCCCGGTGTCTGCACTGCAGATCCCAGAGGCGATCAGGCCTACACCGAATATTTTGCTGCCGGAACAGAACCCACGCAGACCTGTGACGTGCATTTCGCCATGAATGTCTGCTCAGAAAACGGTCTTCTGCCCAGCACCACCTGTGAGACCTCCACCAGGATCTTCGTCAAGAGACCGGAAGGCAGCACCGACTACACCGACGACTCCAACTACGCGGCGCCTACGGCGACCTGCGAAGGCCATAAGGATCTGAGCCTGCTGGAAGAGTTCCTGAATAAAGAGACTGAAACAGATTCTGAACCGGAAACAGAAGAACAGCGCCGGGCGGAGGAGGATATCCCTGGGCTTGACACCATTCCGATTTTCACGGAAGACGAACTTGTTCTGGATTAATTGTCCGAATGAAAACAAACACTGCTCTTTTCCCGATGCATACCTGTTAATCCATCCAGCTTCTTGAAAGAGCGCATTTTTCACATTACCCTGATCAATCCAATTCATAACGAAAAGCAGTCTTTTGTGTTTGATATTAAAGAATATCATACAAAAGACTGCTCTTT
>JAXEJQ010000146.1:0-4957 GCA_034101475.1 Candidatus Limivivens sp. | reverse complement strand
ATTCTGTATTTTTATCTGGGTGTGGGTCTGTGCGTCGGTGTCGGCGGAACAGTCATATGCGGAAGACTTTTGGGAGCAGAGGAGAAGCACAAGGCTTCTGAGGTGTTTTCCCAGACGGTGGTGACCGCCGGGGCGATCTGCATACTCACATCCATTGCCGTGTTCCTGCTGTTCTCACCAATTTTGAAGGTGTTGAGAACTGACGGTGAACTGTCCGGATTCTTCACCCAGTATTACCGCATTATGCTTTTTACCTATCCCCTGATGGTGGTTGGTCCGATACTGGGAATGTTTCTCCGTGTAGACGGAAAACCGCAGATCTGTGTGCTGGTGGGTATTCTCAGCTGCGTTCTGAATGCCATACTGGACTTTCTTTTTGTTGGCAGATTGTCCATGGGGGTACAGGGCAGCGCCATCGCCTCCCTGATCGTCCAGATCATTGGGGTCTGCGTCCAGCTTGCATGGTTCCTCTGTCCGTCTGGAAGTATCGGCTTCCGGCGTTTCCGATTTAACAAAGCTGTGAGTCGGGAAACGATTCTGAATGGTTCCTCAGAGCTTATCGGAGAGATGTCAAGTGCAATTTCCATGTTTGCCTTTAACTATGTCTTGATGAAATATGTGGGAGCAGAGGGTGTTGCCGCGTTTACGATTCTTGGATTCGCAGTTTATGGATACAGTATGGTTGCAATTGGGTTTGGACAGGGACTTACACCCCTTGTAAGTGTTTGCTGGGGTGCAAAGGAACAGAAAACAGCAATGGAGCTTCGCGGGATCACGAATAAAGTTTTGTTCACAATTGGCGTGCTGTTTGCGGTGTTCTTTTTCATGTTCGGAAAACGATATGCCGGTATGTTTGGCTGCAGCGACAATGTAGCCGATATGGTATCCGCAGGTTTCCGGTTTTACGCCGTCACATTTCTGTTCATGGGATATGATGTGATCAACTCCATGTATTTTACCAGCTGCGGGGATGCGCGCAGCTCTGCCCTCATTTCGTCTTTGCGGGGCATCGTTCTTCTCCTTGGATTTACCTTCCTCTTCTCGTCCCTTTGGGGGATGACGGGAGTATGGCTGGCGGCTCCGGCCACAGAAGTTCTCACAACGATGGTTTCGGCATGGCTGATCACGAAGCATAAGAAAATGTTGGAAAGCAGGTGATGGAAAATGGAAGAGAAGGACAGTGCCACCGATGGGATGTATCGAATTAAAGGAGGAAAATATGAGAAATCGAAATTTTGTAATGGTAGTAGTGGGTCAGATTATATCCTTGTTTGGAAATGCAATCTTAAGATTTGCATTACCGCTGTATCTGTTAAGGGAGACCGGTTCGGCGGCTTTATTTGGGATCGTTAGTGCTTGTGCGTTTATTCCAATGATTGTGCTGGCACCGGTAGGAGGTATTTTTGCGGACCGTGTGAATAAAAGAAATATCATGGTTGCACTCGACTTTTTGACTGCAGCATTGGTTCTTTGTATTCTTTTGCTGTTAGGGAAAATGGATATCGTCGCACTGATATTTGCTGCCTTGTTTCTATTGTATGGAATACAGGGAGCATATCAGCCAGCCGTTCAGGCAAGTATTCCGGCATTGCTTTCGCATGAACATATTATGCAGGGAAATGCAGTGATTAATCTGGTCAGTTCCTTTTCGGGTTTGCTGGGTCCGGTCATTGGTGGTACGTTATTTAGTTTCTTCGGAATCCGTCCGATTTTATATATTAGTTTATTGTGTTTCCTGTCATCTGCGATTATGGAAATTTTCATCCGGATTCCTTTTGAGAAAAAAGAAACGGAGGGAAATATTTTTTCAATCGGTCTTTCTGACCTAAAAGAGAGCTTTCTCTATATGAAGCAGGAACAGCCTTTGATTATGCAGTTTTCTCTTGCTGTTGCAGCAATTAATATGATTCTGAGTGCACTGATGATTATTGGCCTGCCTGTGATTGTAACGCAGCTTCTGGCTTTTGACAGTGAAACAGCAAATCGTCTTTATGGATATGCAGAGGGCGTTATGGCAGTGGGATCCTTATGCGGGGGAATGGGTGCCGGGATGTTTGCAGGAAAGGTAAAAGCTGAAAAAGGTTATTTATTGCTTTTTTATGATGCGTTAACGCTGATCCCAATCGGGCTGGCACTCATGCTTCCTATTCCGCCAATCGTTTCTTATGGAATCATTATGGTCAGCTGCTTTATTATGATGCTTCTGGCAACGTTGTTTTCGATACAGATCATGTCGTATTTGCAGATGATTGTACCGGGTAATCTGATTGGAAAGGTAATATCCTGTGCCATGTGTATCGGTATGTGTGCGACTCCCATCGGGCAGGCGATATACGGAGGTTTATTTGAAATTCTGGAAGGGAAAGCTTTTGGCTTATTCTTTATAGTTACAGTAATCGTTGTGCTGCTGGCATTTGCAATGAAAAAGCCTTTTGACAGATTAGCAGAATTCATACCATCTTGTATGGATCGGTGAAATGAAGAAGAGTATGATAAGCAAGTAAAGTTAACAGATCCGTAAACAAGCACTTCCAATAAGCTGGATGGAAAAGGTAGTGTTTGAAGGGAAACCAACTGGTATCTTCCTCTGGCACTGGGGCTGAACTGTATTGCGCTGTTTCTGAATGTACCTCGGCAGCGAAAGAATCGGAAGGATGCATGAAAATAAGGAGCAAGGGAATAGATGAGGTAACTTATGAAACGAATTAGAATTATTGAGGATGATGATGCCATCCGGACGGAGCTTACAACATTGCTGCTGACCAACGGCTATCTGCCGGTGGAGGAAGATCCCTGTGACCTGATCCTGATGGATGTGAATCTGCCGGGTGAGAACGGATTTATCCTGTGCCGGAAATTAAGGCAGAGCTCAAATGTGCCGGTAATCTTTCTGACTGCGAGAGATACTCCGGAGGATGAGCTTCTGGCCTTTGGTGTTGGCGGGGATGATTTTATACGAAAACCATACAATTCTGCAGTTCTTCTGGCACGGATTGCCAGAATCCTGAAAACTACGTCAAACGAAACATGGACAGTCAGAGGACTGACCCTTGACCTTCCGGGAATGAGGGCTGTTTTTGGTGGTGCTGCCGTGGAACTTACGAAAAACGAAGTCCGAATCTTAAGGTGCCTGATGCAAAAGGACATTTGCACCAGGGAGGAATTGATCGAAGATCTGTGGACAAACGGAATGTATATTGACGGAAATACGCTGTATGTGAACATCGGAAGGCTTCGGGAAAAACTGGGACAAATCGGTGCGACAGACTTCATCCGTACTGTACGGGGCGTGGGGTACCGCCTATGAGCTTCAGGGACTATATGCAATCAAAGGCCATTCCCCTTTGCATGGGAGGAATCGGTATCTTCTATATGGCATTGATCGTCTGGCTTTGCGGACTTCCTTTTTCACTGTTGTTCATCTTACTTGTCAGTGGCCTTTTACTCCTTTTTCTCTGCATGGTGTTTTCATGGAAACGGGCTGACCGGAGGCTTCAGATACTCAAATGCCGCTTGGAAACTATGCAGGAAAAATATCTTATTGGAGAAACGCTTCCCCGTCCCCGGGACAGTGTGGAGCTTCAATATTATTTGCTGATGCAGGAGATTTCCCGTTCTGCTATCGGTGCTGTGGAACAGGCCAGAGACGAGAAACAGGACTATTTTGACTATGTGGAAAGCTGGGTTCATGAGATCAAAACACCTCTCACTGCCTGCTCGTTGATCCTGTCCAACGGAGGAAATCCGTCTAAACTTCGGAGGGAACTTAAAAGGGCGGATAACCTGACAGAAACCATTTTGACCTATGCGAAACTGCGGACGGTGGAAAAAGATACACAGATCAGTATCGTTGATCTGCGTACCGTCTGCGATCAGGCGGTGCGGGAGGAGATGGAGCTTTTGATTAATGCCGGGATTGCGGTTTCTATTTCGGGCGAAGGTCATGTATATACGGATGCAAAGCTTCTTGTTGTTATACTGAAACAGCTTCTGATCAACTGTGCAAAATATTGTCCGGATTGTCAGATTCATATAGAGCTGGGCGAAAACAGTCTATGCTTTGAAGACAACGGCCCGGGAATCCCGTCACATGAATTGCGCCGGGTAACAGAACGCGGATTTTCCGGAGAAACAGGAAGAAAGCAGGGACAGAGCACCGGTATGGGGCTTTACATCGTAAGTCAGCTTTGCCGGAGTCTGAATATTCAAATGGAGATTACTTCTTTGGAGGGCGCATTTTCCCGGTTTTCTTTTCGTTTTTTGACACCAACCTTACAAAACTGTTAGATTGCTGATAGACAGTGTTAGAAAATTTACCACTGTTATATGGTAAGATATCAGGGAAAGGCTGGTGGAATTATTATGAACACATTATTGGAAATGAAAAATGTTACAAAGTATTTTGGCAGCGGAGACACTGTGTCCAAAGCATTAAACGGCGTAAGCTTTACCATGGAAAAAGGAGAGTTTACAGCCATTATGGGTGCTTCCGGATCCGGGAAAAGTACGCTTTTGAACGTTATCGCTACCATTGACCGTCCCAGCTCCGGCTGCATTTTGCTGGAAGGCAATGATATTGCGGTCATGAGAGAGCAGGATCTGGCTGCTTTCCGAAGGGATCGGCTTGGTTTTATCTTTCAGGAGTATAATCTTTTGGATATATTGACTGTCGGGGAAAATATTGTACTGCCATTAAACTTGCGGAAATGTTCTGTCGGTGAGACGTCAGAAAGACTAAAGAAGGTTGCTGCTCCTTTAGACATTGCGGATCAGCTGACCAAGTTTCCCAGACAGCTTTCCGGTGGACAGAGACAGCGTGTCGCCTGTGCCAGAGCACTGATCACGGAACCGGCACTCATTCTGGCAGATGAGCCCACCGGGGCGCTGGACAGTGCGAATTCCAGGAGCCTGATGCATACCTTTACTTTTATGAACCGGAGTCTCGATTCTGCGATCC
>JAXEJQ010000145.1:0-9063 GCA_034101475.1 Candidatus Limivivens sp. | reverse complement strand
CAGTATTTCATCTCCCGCAGAAATTCTACAAATTCCCTTAGATATCCGATTGCTTTTTGAAGGATCCCGGTAAATAATTTCGGATCATGCCCATGTTCTCGGAGTGACTCCGCCACCGGTTCATCAATCTGTGATTGCTTTGCTATCATCACTTCTACTTCTGATGCACCTGTAAGTAATGCCCGATCTACTTTCCAGGTCCATTCATGCCGGAGATAATTATCTGCTCTGATCTCCGCTTCTTTGGGATTATTTTTCCCAATCTTTTTGGCAGCAAGATAAGGACCACCTCTCTGAAATACCTGCAGCTTCTCATTTTCATCTTTTACAATCTCATTGATGGCATCCGTCATGATCTGCTTCGTGTTTTGAAGAAATGCATTGGACTTAAATTCCTCTTTCTTAGACTGAAAGAAATTCGTCTCATACACTTCCCCTTTTTTGATAATCTTACATCCAGATCGGAGATTTCCGTCCTCATCCAAAATCTCCTTTTTCGTCCTCACATGCTTTCCGTATACTCGGAATAAATCTCATAAAAACTCTCAAACGACATATCTAGCTTATTTCCTTTTCGGATCATCATCTCATGTTCCCATGCAGTCGCTTCCCGTTTGGTCTTGAAACCACGTTTCTGCGTCTGCTTTCTTTCCCCGGTAAAATCGGTGTATCGGAACACCACTCTCCACGTACCTTTGTCTTTTTCCTGATATACAGCCATCTTAAGTGCCTCCTTTTTTTCTTCATAAAACAACTTTTTCTTGAAATAATTGGCATCCACACGCCCCGGCACTGTAACCAGTCCCATTCCGCTGAGTCCGACTTGACCGGGAGCACAAAGAATATCAGCATCTGTTCGAAGCTTTTCATGCATGGCAGCAAATGGCTGGAAAACTGGAAGCCTGAGAAATCAGCCAGGAAGAATACGCTACCTGGCGATATAACTATCCGGAACTGGACATCTCTGAGATTCGGGCAAAGGTTCCGTCTCAGGAACTTTCTGACAAACTCATCAAGGCACTAAAAAAAAGAATCAATAAAGAAATACAAAAGAAAAACCTTACTGACTACTCTTTCCAATTTGGAAAACAGTTCATCAGTAAGGTTTTTATGTTATAAAAATATAATTTTATTCAAGGAATATTGCAAACATTGTTGCCAATCCGGTATCAAAAAAAATAACGGAATTTGCTTGGAATCCGCATAAACACTGGGTCTGTTTTTGCAAAATCCTATTCAAACTCAATCGTTCCTGTTGGTTTCGGTGTAAAATCATAAAGTACTCGGTTCACGCCAGGAACCTCATGTGTGATTCTCTCTACCAGATGGCACATCAGATCAAAGGGAATGTTTTCAACAGTTGCAGTCATTGCATCTTTTGTATTGACTGCTCGGATGATAACAGACCACTCAAATGCTCTCTTTCCATCTTTTACACCTGTAGATCTGAAATCCGGCACTATTGTAAAATACTGCCATACTTTTCCTTCCAGGCCATGCTTTGCAAACTCTTCGCGAAGAATGGCATCGGATTCACGAACAGCTTCCAGTCTGTCGCGGGTGATCGCACCCGGGCAGCGAACGCCAAGTCCCGGTCCCGGGAACGGCTGGCGATATACCATGCCATGTGGAAGTCCAAGCTGTTCTCCAACAATACGAACCTCATCTTTGAACAGGATCTTAATCGGCTCAACCAATTTAAAATTCAGATCCTCAGGGAGTCCGCCTGCATTATGATGTGCCTTGATTCCTTCTTCACTCTCGAGAATATCCGGCCAGATTGTTCCCTGTGCAAGGAACTCTACCCCATCAAGCTTACGTGCTTCTTCTGCAAATACTTCAATAAACTCTCCACCAATGATCTTTCTCTTAGTCTCCGGATCTGTCACTCCCGCCAATTTGTCAAGGAAACGGTCTGTCGCGTCAACATAGACAAGATTTGCCTTCATCTGGTTTCGGAAAACTTCGATCACCTGCTCCGGCTCTCCTTTACGGAGAAGACCATGATTTACATGCACGCTTGTAAGCTGATCTCCAATTGCTTTGATCAAAAGTGCTGCTACTACAGAAGAATCCACACCACCTGAAAGCGCAAGCAGCACTTTTTTGTCTCCCACCTGCTCACGGATATCTTTAATCTGCTCATCAATAAATGCCTGAGCAAGCTCCGGAGTTGTGATTCTGGTCATGTCTTCCGGACGTCTTTCTACTGCCATAATTTTTACCCCCATCATTTTTCATAGTTTTACATAAGAATCATAACATATTACCGGGTATTTGAACAGCCAATCTTTTTTAATTATTCTTCCCACCTGCCCGGCTAAGTGCATTGGGGCAGGTACCATAAATTCATCTATTGCTATGGACAACATTTATATTGTTGGGAGGTACTACGATATGCTATAATGCATTAAGAAGATGCAGGGTTGTGGGAGTGCGAAGCACAGAACAATCCGTATGGCATCTTTTGACCCAACATCTTACTATAAAAGTCCCGGACAGCAGCCATATGGTGAAGCATGCTTGCATGCGCAGACACATGGCTATTGGACGGGCTACCCGTATGGGCAAGCAGCGGAGCGAATTGCGAATACGGGGCGATTGCGTTAGCAATCGACTTTTATTATTGGTGATGTCTGCATCAGCAGACATTTCCGTTTAGAAACCAAAGAGTAAAATAGTATTTATTCGATCCGGTGGTATTTAAGGAGGAAATTATGCGTAATACAATTCTTCGAAATATTGGTATCCTTATCGGTGTCATTATCGGTTTGATCTCGATTTTAGCAATTGGGTCACTTGTCTATTTCAGATATTTTGCATTTGTTCCCGACAAAGGCGGTATGGAAGCAAACTACTTTCTGCTGAGGGTCACCCCGTACAATAGCGGGACGAATGAATTCGGTGAATCTGTCGGCTATGGAACAGGGGAATCCAAGGATTATGAAATATCAAACGGTGATATTTTTTATGAGGATTTTTATGATACGTTGGTTCAGAATCCCAAGGAATCTGAACTCCCCAATATGATCGGCTTGTTATTCAAGGTGATCTCTTTGGATGAGGACAGCGTGACACTTCTTATAAATCAGGAAGAATGTACGATAATGTACGGGGAAGAATTTGTTGTCCATTCCCTGCTTGAAGTTCAGGATGGTGCCTCAACCAGTTATCGAATGCAAATAACGCCATGATCTGACACTGTTTTTCCTCTGACCACCGTTTCAGACGAAAAACCATTTCTTTTGAATTTATAAAGCAGGTATTACAATGAAATGCTCATTGCATTACCTGCTAAGGATCATTCCGCTGCCAATAACATATTCTCAATAAAAACCCCATATCCCTTTGTCGGGTCATTGACCAGAACATGCGTTACCGCCCCAATCAACTTCCCGTCCTGAATGATTGGACTTCCCGACATTCCCTGTACAATCCCTCCGGTCAGCTCCAGAAGCTTCGGATCGGTAACCTGGATGACCATGCTCTTGTTCACATCCCTTCCTCCAGGATTGACTTTTGTTATCTCGATCTCATACTCCTGCAGCTGTCCGCTGATGGAGGACAGAATCATTGCTTTGCCGGTATGAACATCCTGCTTGTAGGCGACCTTTACCGGTTCTTCCAGTTCCATTTCCATATTGTTTTCATTCAGTTTTCCGAAAATACCGCACCGGGTGTTGGAGTCAATGGTTCCCAATACCTGATCTTTCTGATAGCGGATGACTCCGGATAATTCTCCAGGAGCACCCTGGCTTCCCTTTATGACAGAAAGAATACTTGTTTTATACAGGGTGCCGCCCTCCAGAGACAGCAGTGTTCCGGTATCCACATCACTGATTCCGTGACCCAGAGCACCGAAGCTTCCGTCTTCTTTCACGTAAGTCAGGGTTCCGATTCCCTGGGTATCATCCCGGATCCAGATACCCAGCTTATATTCCTGATCATCTGTCAGCACCGGTGACAGCTTCAGCTTGATCTGTTCGTCTTTTCTGCTTACGGTCAGCACCATCTCCTGCCCTTCACTTTCTGCGACACGGCGAATCAGATCCTCCTTCGCGGCAATGATTTTTCCGTCTGCCTCCACAATATAGTCCCCGGACTGAAGGATATTACGCGCAGGTTCTGAAACCATTCCGTCTGCTCCGGTCACTTCTCCGGTTCCGATTACCAGTACCCCGCTGGTTTTCATGTAAATTCCAATGGGCTCGCCGCCCGGGCGTACCTCCATTTCCTCACAAATCGTAACTTCTATGCTTTTAAATGGAATCACGCCAAACAGGCTGCACTGAATCCGCACCTGATCCTCCGGAATATTGGAAGTATTTTGCCCGGATGCGGTTACCACCTCTTCCTCGAAGATGGTATCCAGCGGAAAATCCAGTACCCGTTCCATATCGCTTCCTCTGACAACCTGCAGCCTGTCCGGAATCCGGGTCCAGAAAACGATTCCCAGCCAGACTGCCAGACAAAACAGCAGACCCGGAACCAGAGCCCATCTGCCCTTCTGTTTCTTCCACATACATTCACATCCCTTCGGTACAAAAAAAGAATGTACCGTTGTGTGGTACATCCTTTTGTAGTATGTGAATATTGTGCGCTTTCAGTCTAGTATTTTTTTGTTCTCCCTGCCAATTCTTTCATTTCCCTGGCATTCTCCAGTACACGCTCCGTGATCTCCGCGCCGCCCAGAATCCGGGCAAGTTCCTGGATACTCTCTTCATCGGAGAGTCTGCGCACTGTGGTGACCGTCGTGTCATTTCTGGCATTTTTTTCAATAACAAAATGGCTGTCCGCCATGGCCGCGATCTGAGCCAGATGGGTGATACAGATCACCTGATGGTTTCCGGCAATCACCGCCAGTTTTTCGGAAACCTTCTGGGCAGTACGCCCGCTGATCCCGGTGTCAATCTCATCGAAAATCAGGGTTCCTGTGGCATCCCGGTCCGCCATCACTGCTTTTACGGCAAGCATAATACGGGAAAGCTCACCGCCGGAAGCTGTTTCCTGCAAGGGCCGCAGGGGCTGCCCCGGATTTGTGGAAATCAGAAAACAGATCTCATCCATGCCGTCCTTTCCCGGCTTTTTCAGTTCATCGAACTGAATCTCAAACCGGACATCCAGAAAGTTCAGATCGATCAGCGCCGCTGTAATCTGTTCAGTCAGCGCCCTGCAAGAGGCCTTTCTGGCCCCTGTCAGCTTTCTGCAGTTTTCCAGAAGCTTTTCCTCACTGGCCGCATATTCCTTCGTCAGACGGGCACGATAAGATTCATAGTCCGTCAGTTCCTCCAGACGCTGTTCTTTTTCTTTCTGATACGCAAGAATCTCCGGAATGCTGTTTCCATATTTGGATTTCAGCCGGTTGATCAGATCCAGGCGTTCCTCCGTCTGCTCCATTTCCTCCGGATCGAAGGTCAGACTGTCCATATATTCTGCCGCATCCCGGTTGAAATCATTCATCAGGCTTTCGATCTGAGCCAGTGTCTCCGAGAGCTGCACAAGCTCCGGATCGCAGCCGGAAACAGACTGGAGACTCCTGGCCGCCCGGCCAATCTGGTCGGAAGCTCCGCCATAGTCATTGCCCGTTGCCTGGTAGGCTTCCGTCACCGCTTCAATGATCCTGCGGCTGTTGGACATTTTCCGGTACTTTTTCTCCAGCCTCTCATCCTCGCCCTCCTTGAGGGCGGCACCGGCGATCTCATCGATCTCATAGCGCAGGAAGTCCATTTCCTTCAGGCGTTTTCCTTCCTCCATGACGGAGGCCTCCAGCTTTTCCTTCAGATGGACATATTCCTGATACAGCTGCCCGTTTCTCTCCTTTAAGGTCTTCACTTCTTCTCCGGCGAAATCATCCAGGATCACCAGGTGATTCTTCGGAGACAGCAGAGACTGGTGCTCATGCTGTCCATGAATGTCGATGAGGATTTCCGCAGCTCTGCGAAGAGCAGCTACCGTCACTGTTTCCCCGTTGATTTTGCTGATGCTGCGTCCATTTACCAGCTTTCTGGATATAATGATCTGCCCGTCATCCACGGGAATATCCAGCTCCTGAAGCCGTGCGGTCTGTTCAGGAGCATCAGCGGAAAAGACCAGCTCCACCAGAGCGTAATCCGCCCCTTCCTTGGCAAAGCCCTTAAAGCTCGCGGCTCCCAGAGCCACATTCACAGATCCGATTATAATTGATTTTCCGGCGCCTGTCTCTCCGGTGAGGATATTCAGCCCTTTCTGCAGGTCAATATCCGCCTCCTGAATCAGCGCCATATTTTTTACATGTATGTTCAGTAGCATTTTCTGTCCAGGCCCTCTCCCGGCTTTTTCCTGTTCTGCAGTTTCCGGATGTTATTCTCCGACAATTTTCCGGATTTTTTCCATGACAATCAGTGTCTCGTCCACGCTGCGGACTGCGCACATAATCGTATCATCCCCGGCGATACAGCCGGCAATCTCCTGCCAGTGCATGGCATCCAGCGCCGCTGCCACGGCCATGGCCATTCCGGATACCGTTTTGACCACCAGAATATTCTGAGCCATATCCATGGAGGCAAAGCCGTCTTTTAAAACCCGGAGATATTTCTCGTTCATATTGTTTCCCTGAGGATGCATCACTGCATATTTCTGTTTTCCGCCGCCCAGGGAAATTTTGGTCAGCTTCAGCTCCCGGATGTCCCTTGAGACCGTGGCCTGGGTCACCTGAAATCCTTCACGGTTCAGAAGATCCGCCAGCTCCTCCTGGGTCTCCACCTCATAACGGCTGATCAAATCAATAATTTTCGCGTGTCGTTCAATTTTCATACTTTTCTCCTTAGCCGGACGATAATCTCTGTCAGCCATTCATTTTCCTCCGCAGCACTTCAAGAAAACTGATGTTGTTAATCTTAACCAGCCGGGTAACCCGGGAAGATTTCCGGATCACCACCGTATCCCCGATATCCAGATGAACGGAGGTATCCCCGTCAAAGACCGCCTCTGCCCCTTCCTGAAAGCCGGTATGCCCCGGCGCCACCTCCACGGTAATCTCCGCATCCTCCGGCAGAACGATACTCCGGGTGTTCAGCGTATGGGGCGCAATATGGGAAATCAAAATCAGGGATGCCTGGGGGGAAACCAGAGGCCCTCCCACCGACATGCTGTATCCGGTGGAACCTGTCGGGGTGGCAAGGATGATCCCATCCGCGCTGCTGGAATTCAAAAACTCTCCATTTACATAAACATGAAAATCCAGAATGCGCAGTCTTCCGTTTCGTCCAATGACAATGTCATTCAGAGCCACATCCTGCAGAAGCTTCTTTCCCTTGTGGTAAGCGGAGCCCTCCAGCATCATCCGCTCCTCCACCACATACTGATCGGCAATCAGCAGGTCGATGGCCGCCTTTACCCCGGTCCGGTCAATCTCCGCCAGATACCCCAGAGTCCCCATGTTGATCCCTAAAAGGGGCAGATTCCGTCCCTGCAGATCCCGTGAGGCCTGCAGGAGAGTGCCGTCTCCGCCCACCACCAGAACACAGTCCACATCCTCCGGAATCAGACTGGCATTGGTATATTTGTAGGAATGCCTCTCCAGGCCTTCTCCGTCCTCCGGAACCAGGCAGACCTTCCCTTTTTCCGCCAGATAATCCCGGATGGTCTTTGTCACACAAAATCCCGGATCCTTCTGGCCATTTGTAATCACATAGAATTTCTCCATAACCGTTCTCCGTCAGTCAAGAGTCCCATGGGCTTCTTCCACAGTCCGTTTCGGATCCACGGGTATTTCTCCCTGTACATAACCCTCTTCCCGCTTCTGCAGATGCAGCAGATATTCGATATTTCCTTCGGGCCCTTTGATGGGGGAAAACTCCAGGTTCTTCACCTCATACCAGAGGCTCCCTGCAAAGGCAATGACCTTTTCAATGACCTCCAGATGCACGGCCTGATCCCGGACTACCCCTTTTTTTCCTACCTTTTCCCTGCCTGCTTCAAACTGGGGCTTAATCAGGCAGACCACCTGTCCCTGACCGGAAAGCAGTTCCCGGACAGGCCCCAGAACCTTGGTCAGGGAAATAAAGGACACATCGATGGATGAAAAATCCGGACGCTCCCGGATCTGATCCGGAGTCACGTAGCGGATATTCGTTTTCTCCATGCAGACAACCCTGGGGTCCTGACGAAGCTTCCAGTCAAGCTGGCCATGCCCCACATCGATGGCATAGACCTTCACCGCTCCGTTCTGCAGCATACAGTCCGTAAAACCGCCGGTGGAGGAGCCCACATCCATACAGACCTTCCCCTCCAGGTTCAGATCAAAATGGCTCATGGCCTTTTCCAGCTTCAGGCCGCCCCGGCTCACATATTTTAAAGTACTCCCTTTTACCACAATCTCCGCTTCTTCCGGAAACATGGAACCTGCCTTGTCCTCCCTCTGCCCGTCCACAAATACATTTCCGGACATGATCACAGCCTTTGCTTTTTCTCTGGAAGAGGCAAGGGCACGCTTTACCATCAGTACGTCTAATCGTTCTTTCATCGCTTCTCCAATCCGGTAAAACCGGTGATAATTTTTTTGATCACAGATTCCGCGTCAATCCCCGTCTCCCGGCGCAGTACATCCACGCTTCCGTGCTCGATATAGTCGTCCGGCAGCGCGATGTTCAGAACCTTCACCGGGCTTCCGATATCGTTGTAATATTCCAGCACATGATCACCGAAACCGCCGCTTCGGACGTTTTCTTCCATGGTCACCACCAGGCTGTGCTCCTTCTGAATCTGGAGCAGAAGCTCTTCATCGATGGGCTTGACAAACCGGACATTCACCAGAGTACAGTTAAAGCCCCGGATCCGCAGCTCATGGCGCACCGTCTCCGCTGTCTTCACCATGCTCCCCACAGCCAGAATCGCAATATCCGTCTCGTCATAGAGGAGTTCGCTCTTCCCATAGACAATGGGAGCCCGGAACTGCTCCAGACCGTCGTAAGCCTCGCCCCTGGGATAACGCAGGGCAATGGGACCTTCATAGCTGACGGCAAATTTCATCATATCGGAAAGCTCCCATTCGTTCTTCGGTGCCATCAGACACATGTTCGGGAT
>JAXEJQ010000144.1:0-7175 GCA_034101475.1 Candidatus Limivivens sp. | reverse complement strand
TCCCTTGACTGTGATCTTCGCCAGCTTCTTGTCGCCGCTGAAGGCTCCGGCCCCGATCTTGGTGATATTCTTTCCAATGGTTACTTTTGTCAGTTTTGTCATGCCCTTGAACGCATTGGAACCGATGGCATTCACCGTCAGGGTTACGCCGCTGATCTTCACCGTCGCCGGGATTGTAACAGATGCAGCGGTTTTGCTCTTGGGAGCCGTAACGGTAACCGTTCCGGTGCTTCCGGAGAGCTTGGTGACTTTGTATTTCAGGGCACCGCTGGTGTAGGTGCCGTTCACTTTCAGGGAAGCAGATGAAGTATCCACCACCTGGTCAAAGACTCCGTTGTTCTGGGAGCTGGTCTTGAGCTGGATCTTTCCTTCTTCACTTGAAGCCTGATAGCTGGCTGATGCATCCAGATTCGATGCCATCACCGTCTTTTTCGTTGGATTCGGGCGTTTTCCCTGGGCATTTTCTGCTCCACTTTCCTCCTGTATGGAAAGGCTCGTAGTTCCTGTTACCTGCACTCCCGCCTCAGACTGGCTGATCCTTGCTTCTTTACCAGCCTCAGCTTTCCCGGAAATGACGGTCGTTGTAGAATTGTTGGAATCCGCTGCCGCATCGTAATAAGTAACGGTAAAAGCTCCTCCTCCTGCCATATCAACAGAAGCAGAGTTATTCAGCGTATTTCCCACATTCATGACAATATCAGCCGTCTTCTCCACCTGAATGCTGACAGAGTGGTTTGGAGCAGCCAGTGTAATGGTAGTTCCTGCCGGAACATTTTCGAGATCCACATTATCTGTAGAGCTGAGCCAATAGAGATTCGTGTCTGTGCTGCCGGTTCCCTCTTCAATCATAATTGGCTGATATTCTTTAAATTTCCAGTTTTTAACATAATTACCAATATTACCTTTTACGGAACACAGCACACCGCTGTTGTCCAGAATACTTTGTTGCATAACATGAATGTTATTTTCTGCTTCCTCAATTTTTTTCAAAGTATCCGCAAAGAATTGACCAGAAATCGAGTCGTAACCAATGGTATCTCCTCCATTGATGTAGGCCACTGCATCCCCACCCTGAAATGCGAGACCATTCCACATGGTATAGTACCAGGATTTCAGTCTACCGTTTTCCTTGTAAAGATAAAGAACCGCACTTTCGCCTGGTTTATTTGGATCATAGACTTCAATCTCAACACACCCTTCATCTTCATAACGAATCCAAAGCCCCCAGATCCGATGTGCTCCTACTCCATTTCTCGCAATACGTATTGAGACAACATTCTGATTTTTAACAGCTTTATACAATCCCTCAAGATCCCAGGCATTTGCATATTTTAAATCATCTACCTGTTTCGAATACTGAAGAATCTGGGCGTATTTGATCAGATCCAGAACCATTCTATCGTTCTTAATATCATACAGGGAGCTTACTCCCAGGGACGATACAGAAGGAGTATTGTAATACAGACTGGAAATAGCAGAGATTGTCATTCCATAGCATAACCCATGCGGATTTTCCTCACCGTTTTTCAATTCATTATTCGTATAAAGCAATTCTGCCTGGGCTGGACCATAAAGCATCTCATAATACTCTCTGCCCACCACATAGTTCGGATTTCCGAATCCCCAGATATCCGTCTGGTCAATTTTAGAACTCGTTGTATTATAGATATTACTATACTTTTGTATTGTCCGAAATTCCTTTCCATTAACCAGAGAGATCGCCCACACCTGCACATAATAGCGTGTGTTTCTTTTCAAATTTTTTAAGGTGACGGATGTGCCGCTCTTTACCAGTGGAGCTTTTACAGATCCCGAAAAATCTCTGTTCTCTGAATACTCAACTTCGTAGTAATCAGCTTGTTCAGACGCATCCCAGGCTACCAGAAGGGAATGGGGTTCCCCTGCAGTCACACTGACTGTTTCCACCGGTTGAGGATTAATGTTGTAATTTTTCGTGAAACTGCCGGTAAATCTGCCCTTTCCACTTATCGTTACAGTAGCTTCACCTACATATACATTATTCGTAAATGTCAGGCTATAATCATACCCTTCCTCCAGAACATGATTCCGATAAGTCACCGTTACTGTTCCAGGCCGCTGTGTCTGTCCATTATAAGTAAAATCATTCTGTGAAAGGCTAACCTCTGCCTCTGCGATATTGATGGGATCCCCCCATTCACAGATATAGCCATGCTTCACTTTCATTGCATTTTCACCGGCACTGGACTGAAGCGATGCCTGCGGTCCGCCCCCTATAAGACGGTAAACCAGACTGAAATACATCGGCAGCGATACTCCATCATCCGCAGATCTGTAGGATAAATTTCCATACTCAACCGTCGTATAGCTATCATCTCCTCCAATACTGTAAAAACCATAATAAGAATTCGGCGCAGTCCATTCTTCTCCGTTCATCCATTCGGAGACATTTCGATACTGTCTTCTGATTACCCCGATCCAAAGATTCGTATCGGCACAGTTCTGTGCATTGCGCAGGCCCTCAACAAAATACTTTTCTCCCTTGGAGGTAACCGTCAGCAGATATCCTCCCATCGCCTGACATCTGGCATTGGCCTCTGTAATGGAAACCTCTTCTTTGAAAATCTTTTAATAATGTCCGCACCACTCCTGTGCGTCAGACGGTACCTCTGCCTGTGCACCATCTCCCGGCCAAATCCAGGCCGCTACCAGCAGCAGAACCAGCAGCAAAACCTTTGAAATACGTTGTATTCCCCGTTTCATAGCTCTTCCTCTCTCCTTTCTTTTGGCGGCTTTTTACCATAAAAGCCACAGTGTCATAACCAATTCGCTGTTATGGAAAATCGAGAACATTTTTCTAAATCAGAGCATTCAAATCAATATAGACAATCGCAGAAAAGTAAACAGCAGCATATTCTTTTCCGTTTTCCTATTCGCTCCTCTCTTTTTCACTCCTTTCTTTTTCTCTTTCATCCCTGTTCTGCTTCAGAAAATGTCCCTATTCTTTTTTGCCGTTTATCACATTTTTTTCTTCGTGTCAATAAAGGAAACTTTAACATTTTTCTGTTTCAGTCAAAAAATTTTAAGTTTTTTCTGTTCAGCCTGCCACTCCATTTATTTTCAATCTTCTGCACAAAAAAGAGAGAAAACTGCTCTGGCCATATGCCTTCTCACCGTTTTCTCTCTTTTCCGTACTTTCTACGCTGTCTGGAAGGAAACCACCGCGAAAATCACCGACAGGAACAGACATCCTAGTCCCACGCGCAGAAGCACCCATTTCAGGGAGCTCTTTCCCTGCTCCTTCATCTTCGCCTTTTTCTCCGTACAATAGGTAAAGTAGTCTTTTCTGTCCTCAAACCGGTCTTTCCGGGAGCTGAAAATGCGGACCAGGGAATAGCCCAGATACTGAATTCCGTAGAAATTTCCTGCCTCCGAAATAAAGACAAGGGCGCTGCTGCCCAGATACAGCACTGCGGAAGTAAAAAAACCATCGCTGAAAAACTGTATCAGAAGAGTCGTGTTCTTCCCGTAGGTATCCACCTCAAAGGAAATCACCAGCAGCACAATCGCCGCTGCGGCTGCCGCAGCAATCAGATGCGTGATCCAGTTTTTTTTCTCTTTCATCTTATTTTCATCTCTCCGTATTCTCTCTGCATTATCTCTCTGCTATCTCTCCGCATTCTCTCTGCATCGCCTCGCCCTCATCTCTTCTCCAGCTTCCGGCAATATTTTTCCAGCTCTGCCGTATTGCAGCTCACAAAATGGCCGGGAGCAACCTCCTGCAGGGTAGGCTTCTCCGTGGAATAATCGTGGGCCTCTGCCGGGACATACACCATTCTTTTCCGGTTCTTTTCATAATGAGGATCCGGCAGGGGAATCGCAGACAGCAGCGAGCGGGTGTAGGGATGGCAGGGATGGGCAAACAGCTCATCAGAATCCGCGATCTCCACGATCTTTCCAAAATACATCACGATGATCCGGTCGGAAAAATATTTCACCACGGACAGGTCATGGGCAATAAACAGAATGGTCAGTCCCATTTCCTCCCGCAGCTCATTCAGCAGGTTAATGACCTGGGCCTGGATGGAGACATCCAGAGCGCTGACCGGCTCGTCCGCAATGATCAGCTCCGGATTCATGATAATCGCCCGGGCAATGCCGATTCGCTGCCTCTGGCCTCCGGAAAATTCATGGGGATAACGTCCCGCGTGCTCCTTCACCAGGCCTACCCGCTCCAGCATTTCATAAACCTTCTGGTCAATATAGGCCTGATCCTTGATGCCCTGGATCGTCAGACCCTCGGCAATAATCTCCCGCACGGTCATACGGGGATTTAAGGAAGCAATGGGATCCTGGAAAATCATCTGAATCTGGGTCATGATGTTTTCCTTTGAAGCCTCTTTCAGCTTTGCGCTGCGCTCTTTTGAAAGCCTGGCCAGCTCTGCCGGATTTTTGGCAGACGCCTTTGCTTTTTCGTCGTATTCTGCGTTGATTTCCTTTTCCCGGCGTTTCCGGTACAGCTCCACGCAGTTTTTATGGTCATTCTTCGCATCCTGGATCAGCTTCTTCTGTTTTTCCACAAATGCTTTGTATTGTTCCTTTTCTGCCCGGACCGCCTCCCGGTTTCCTTCTTTTTTATAGGCTTCCATACGCTCCCGGGAAGCTTTGCGCTCTTCTTCTATGGCATCGGTATAGGAACGGGTGCCTGCCACAATGCGCTGGCCCTTGAAATATACCTCACCGGAGGTGGCATTGTTCAGCTTGATAATGGATCGTCCCGTGGTGGTCTTTCCGCAGCCGGACTCCCCTACGATCCCGACAACCTCCCCTTTTTTAACGGTGAAGCTGACATCGTCAACCGCCTTAAAATCCCGTTTTCCAAAGTACTGCTTCAGATGCCGGACTTCAAGGATATTCTCATTCCCACTCATTTCCAAGCACCTCCATTTCCTTCATCGCTTCAATCCGTTCCGTCACACTCTTTGGTTTCTCAATCTTCGGCGCGTCCGGATGCAGCAGCCAGGTAGCTGCGTAATGAGTATCGGAAACCTTGAAAAACGGCGGTTCCTTCTCAAAATCAATTTTCATGGCATAGCGGTTCCGATCCGCGAAAGCATCGCCTTTCGGCGGATAGATCATATTGGGCGGTGTGCCCGGAATGGCCTCCAGCTTGTCCTTCGTATCCAGAGAGGGCATGGAGGACAGCAGCGCCCAGGTGTAGGGATGTCTGGGGTCATAGAAAATGTCATCCGCGGTTCCATACTCCACAATCTTTCCCGCGTACATCACTGCCACCTTATCTGCCATATTTGCCACAACCCCCAGATCATGGGTGATAAACAGAACTGAAAGATCCCGTTTTTTCTTAATTTCATTAATCAGTTCCAGAATCTGCGCCTGAATGGTCACATCCAGCGCTGTGGTGGGCTCGTCGCAGAGGAGGATTTCCGGGTTGGCCGCAATGGCAATGGCGATAACGATACGCTGCCGCATACCGCCGGAAAATTCATGGGGATACTGATTAAACCGTTTTTCCGGCTCCTTGATTCCCACGTCCGACATAATCTGAATAGCCCGGTCATAGGCTTCCTGCTTCGTAATCTTTTCTTTGGTTTCCTTCTCTTTCTCTTCCAGGTGTGTCAGAAGCTTTCCGGACAGACAGCCATAATCCTTCGCTTTCGTCTCTGCCAGCTCCATCTGATAGCTGTCCAGCAGATTCCGGATGGTTTTCTGAATATTCTTCCGCACCATCTCCAGATCTGTCAGATTAGCCGGAACCACCTTTATAGTGGTTCAGTTGTCAAGACATAAATTCAATTTTCTTATAATGAACTGATATATGTGATGATGAGGAAGTGGAAGATTCACAATTTCCTGTTCTCCGTTTCCCCCGAATAAAGTCCATCCTCTGTTAAAATCTGCCATCTTATACTGCCACCTTCCGATAACTTCCCGGACCTACCGTTTCTTTTTCCTGCCCCGGCAGACAGATTTCTGCCGTACAGTTTGCAGGAATCACAATTTCATATACTGTATGCCCTTCTTCTGTTTTCCAGCCGCTTTCTACCCGACCATAAACACTGTCATAAACTGCCCTGGCATAAGTGAAATGCCCACCGGGTTTCGGTTCAATACGGAAATGATTTTCCCCATCCACTCTGATTCCGCACATGGTCTTAAACAGCCATTCACAGACTGCGCCCTTGGAATAATGATTTAAGGAAGCGATTCCTCCCTGTGCCTCTGTCCCTTCCCAGGATTCCCAGATGGTTGTGGCACCGTTTTTAGGCATAAACAGCCATCCCGGCATTTCTTCATTTTCCAGAAGGCGATAAGCAGCATCCAGGTCATATTCCGCCAGAACATCCAGAATCAGAGGTGTGGACAGGAATCCGGTTCCCAGCCTCCAGCCGTAATTATCCAGAGCCTGAAGAAGCCTCTTTCTGGCATAACCCTCCTGTTTTTTACCAAGAAGTTTAAACGCTAACGGACGTACAAGCTGCGCCTGACGGTCTGTATCCAGGCTGTATTCCTCTGTTTCCGCAAGAGCCTGATAGGACTTCCTGCAGCCTTCACTGTAAGTACGAAATTCCTTTTCATCCTCTGTCTGTCCGAGTTCTTTTGCAATATCAGCCATGATCCCCAGCACATAGGAAGTATAGGCAGTGGATACCTCCGGATGAGGAGCCGCGCAGTCCTTCCAGCTCATCTTGTGAATTTCTTCCGGCTCTGCCCATTCTCCATAACTCTGGCCACAATTTACGAAATATCTTCTGGCTTCTTTGGATAATCCCTTCACTGGTTTTGCAAGGGGCCCGCCCCATTTTCCGCAGCGCCTCATCATAAAATGCGCATATTTTTTCATGCGATCATAGTAATCTTCCAGAATCTTCCTGTCCCCGTAAATCTTCCAGAAACGATAAGGTATCAGAATTCCCACATCCGACCAGCCAACACTTCCGTTCATGGCACTCATATAAAAATCCACACCGCCTGCAGGTGCGATCTGCGGAAGCTTTCCGTCCTTTTTCTGCCAGTCAAACACATCGTTCAGATATTTTCTCGAAAACGCTGCATAATCAAACAGATAGGATGCCGTTTCAAAGAAAATCTGCGCATCCCCCGTCCATCCGTGGCGTTCCCTGGTAGGACAGTCGGTTGGAATATCCAGACTGTTTCCCCTGGTGGACCAGGCT
>JAXEJQ010000143.1:0-10123 GCA_034101475.1 Candidatus Limivivens sp. | reverse complement strand
GAAAGCAGCGAAGACTGTTACATCTTCGCTGTTTTCAAACTTAAAAGTAACCTTATGCATTTATTAGATCTCCAGATAGGAATCTGCATACAGGGTATTATTTTTGAAAATATCACAGGATTTGATGGTTTCCATCAGACGTAAATCACAGGGATTTACGATTGCAGAGGTCAGACCCTGCATCATACACATAGCAACCAGAGCAGAATCCATAATCGGACGGATGTGCTTCGGCATACCGTTGGAGTTGTTGGACAGACCACCGGTAGAATTCAGGCCCATATCAGAGAACATCTTGATACATTCCAGAACGTCCATCTGCTTGTCCTGCATGCCCTTTACAACCAGGAACAGCGGATCAAACCACAGATCGGTGGGCTCCATGCCATGCTCCAGACCTCTTTCCAGCAGGTTCTGGCAGTGCATCATACGCTCATCATTGTCAGAAGGAACACCTTCTGCGGAGCAGAGAGCAATTACAATTGCATCGTTCGCTGCAGCCAGATCGATGTTTTCAATTCTGTCGCCTGCATCAGCAGAGTTAACGATGGGTTTGCCTTTTGCTCTGTTATATACAGAAATACCAGCCTCAATGGCTTTCTTGTTTGCAGTGTCCAGAGCCAGCGGAACATTGTCGAAGTTGCTCTGAAGGAGCTGAACAGCCCATTTCATCAGATCCTCGCCATCACTCTCAGCCGGTCCGATATTTACATCCAGATAAGTAGCGCCTGCATCCAGCTGCTCTTTTGCACGCTTCAGGATCGGCTCCGGATCTCTTTCTGCCATAGCTTTACGGATAACCGGGGAAATACAGTGGATTCTTTCACCAATTGTTACGAATTTTGCCATTGTTAGTTCTCCTTTTCATTTATGAATTTTCATAGCCACCGGCAGACGGATCCGCCTGCCGGACAGCCTACAGATTCAGATCAGCCCTGCATATCCTTCAGGAATTTTACAAGCTGTACTGCCTCGGTGGGGCCGACAACCACATTCCAGCCCGGCAGCTTCGCTTCTACTTCACCCTTCAGAACAGCTACTTTACCCGGCAGTACCAGGGTTCTGTTCTTGATCTTGCCTTCGATATCAGCTTCAGCCCAGAATTTTGCAATGGAATTTGCGGAGAACTTACCGGCAGCCCAGGATGTCAGTACGGAAAGTCCGCCTGCATCAGAGATAATCAGGTTGCAGGGAACACCGGATCTTTCCAGCTCGCCGGACACTACGAAGTAGGTCAGAGCGAAGTCTACGGTGGTCAGACAGATGGAGTTCTCGTCGCCGCCGTTGATCGGGTAAATGCCAGGAGCAACCTTCATGGGTTTCTGCGGATCGGTAAATACGTTCTGACGCAGACCGTACAGAGGCAGAGCTTCTGCATAGGTCATCTCTTCCAGAACAACGATGGAACCATAGTTTACGGTAAACAGAGAAGCCAGCGCTGCCTGCAGATGCATATCGCCTCTGGCCAGAGCTGCTAC
The DNA here is from genome assembly GCA_034101475.1 of Candidatus Limivivens sp. Lineage (GTDB taxonomy): Bacteria > Bacillota > Clostridia > Lachnospirales > Lachnospiraceae > Limivivens. Next base: position 8,645 of record JAXEJQ010000143.1, on the reverse strand, counting down.
ATTCACAATGGACGGATAGCCGCAGCTTCTGTTGCCGTCTTTGATTGCTGCACGGCGGAACTGAACAGCCGTAGCGTATGCTTCCTTAATGGAAGCGGTACCGCAGTCAACAACCAGGTTCTTATTGCCCAGACCTTCCAGCTTTACAACGGTGTCATACAGTTCGTTGATGTCAGCGCCTTTTACGCCGAGAACAACGCCTGCTTCCACAGCTACTGCGTTCATTGCTTCGCAGTTTGCGGCAGTTGCACCGTTCAGAATCGGTTTCGCATCTTTACATACAGCCAGAGCAGCCTTTGCCACTTCCGGATCTTCGCAGCCCAGGATCAGAACGCGGCCGGTAGCGGCTGCTTTCTTAACCAGTTCTACGTAATCGTATGCGCCGTCTGCGGTATAGTTTACATATACCAGTTCAACGAACATTCTCTCACCGATACGCTCATAATCAACAGCCGGGATCGCAGCGATCTTCGCGTCAATGGTCGCTTCATCCATGCAGTTGCACAGAGAAACGGCATATCTGGTTTTGCTTACGAATGTTTTTTCATGTCTCTGCATTACGGTCTCGCCGCCCAGGGACATCTCCGCATCGCCGGCACCAACCTTGATGGTCTTCATCGGCGGTGCAGTAGCCTCAGAAAGTGTAGCCTTCGCATCTTCAGAGAAATACGGACAAGCGCTGATATCAACGGCGCCCTGAGCAACCTTCATGGAGAAGGCCATACAGGTCGGGCTGCCGCATTCTTTACAGTTTTTCTTCGGTGATAATTTGAAAATATCAAGACCTTTAAGTGCCATAGTAATTAATCCTCCTTATGTAGCAATTACATTAACTCTTTGATCAGCTTGGATACTGTTGCAACGGAAGTCGGGTGCTTCAGAATCACAGCGTTGGAACCGGAAGCCAGAACTGCTGCTGCAGTTTCAATTTCCATATCAACGCCACGTTTTTCCTGATCGCCCCATTCAGGCATATCAGCTTCAGAGGCAACTGCTTCTTTTACGCCCCAAGCTTCGGAAGCTACCGGAGTAATAATCGGCATCTGCAGAGTCGCGTCGTTCTGAGACAGAGCGGCTGCTTTCACACGCTGCATCGTGGAAACAACATATTCAAAACCATAACCAGCTGCTGCGGAACCAACGTTCATAACGATGCTCTTTCCATCAACACCAAGCTGGGTCAGCAGTACGTTCAGCTGTTTTGCAAGGTTAATATCTACTGCAGACTCGCCGCCGACGATCTGTTTGTAAGCCAGACCGGCTGCTGCGCCCACTGTTTTGTAGTTTTCTTCTTTTGCAGCCAGGATCACAGCGTTCTTTCCGTCTACTGCTTCTGCTGCTTTTGCAAGGAGTTCTGCATCTTTCTCTACATTTTTGCATCCTGCTACAACCAGCGGGATATCAACTGCTGCTACGATTTCTTTCAGCATAGCAATCAGTTCTTCGGTGGATTTATTGGCACCATTGGGGTCGCCGCCCTCCATACGGAAGCACAGGAAATCTGCTCCTTCCATAGCTGCGGCTTTCTTTGCCATATCTACGACGGTTTCACAGCCTTCGTAATATTTTTTAATGCAGTCCGGTTCGTTTTCCAGACCAAAGTCTGTGATCTCTACACCAACCTTCGGTGAATTTTCGATGGGAGCATCAAATGTAAAAAACGGCAGTACATTCTCACCACCAACAGCGATTTTTTTGTCTCCGCAGCCGATTTCAACGGTGTTGATGTTTGCAGCGAACTTTCCTGATTTTGCATTAAACGGCATTGTTAAAAAACCTCCTTCATAAAATTGACTGTTATAAAATTACATTGCTTTCATTTTACTACAGACAGGTAAAAAATTCAATATTCTTCGACAAAAAAATGTCAAGAACAGCTCCGATCCGCATCCGGAACTGCTGTAAGATATTCCTTTTATTATCTCAAAAAGCCCGAGCCTTCGCCCCTGCGGCTGCATTTGCAGCCGCGCAGTTCACGCTGTCCGGGCTTTTTCGATAACCGCTCGTGGAAACACAATATCTGCCTGGCGGCAGCCTGGTTTCCTTCCCCGTTGTTACATCATCGGTTCCAGACTCAGAGCCGGATGTCCCTTTTCGGTCAGGAATGCCAGTAATGCTTCCGGATCGTCCTGGGTTACAGTCTCATCTGCAATCATATCGGTAAAGTTGTCAATGCCGTACAGCTCTTTTGCGGTGGCATTCAGTCTGTCCTTTACCTGCTCCTTCAAATCCTTGGGCATCCAAACGATTCTCTCGATTCCGCCCTCTGCCTTCATGAACTTCTTGGAAGCGATGAAGTGTTTGCCATGGCCCATGAATCCGGGAGTCTGAACACCGCCGCCTGTCATGGAAGCCAGTTCCGGGAAAGTCATACCGATGGGGGTCATGCCTGCGTACTCACGGTTTGCGATACATACACCGTTGGACAGAGGCTCGATACCACAGATACATTCGAAGCATCCGCAGGAGGTCATCGGCTTCTCAATGATGGAATACAGAGATACATCTTCCAGAGCGCCCTGGGAGAATTTCTTCACTGCTTCGTTTACATCTTCGTACTCACCGATTCTCTCATCGATTACTCTTTCTTTTGTGATCACCTGGCAGGGTCCCTGGGGATCCAGCTCGTTGGTTGCCTTTGCATCCAGCCAGGAAACAGCACCGCACAGACCAAGTCTTTCCGGAGTAACCACACATACATGGCTCGGGGAGAATGCCTGGCACATAATGCAGCTGTAGTAAACATCTACAGACTCATCGGTCAGAGTCAGAAGTCTCTCATCACGTTTGTCAAACATCGGAGTTGCAACTTCGTGACGTACTCTGGTACACTCAGCCGGATCAGTGTAAATCTTCACCTGGCACTTGTCAACAACGGCTGCGAACTCGCTCTTTACTCTTGCGTAAAGAACCTCACCGATGTGTTTTGCACGGAAACCTGCGTTGAAGGCATCCTTGCTGATACGGATACGAATCATATCACGCTGTCCGGTATGCATTACACCTTCGATGCAGTTTAAGTAGCTGTGGAATTTACGCTCGAATACCGGCTCAAAATCAGGCTGCATGCTCTTGCCGGTTACTTCTACCACATAAGCGATGGACTGCTTGGATCCAACCGGGAACTCATCGATTTCCGGCCCGATCACTTCGATCTTGTGATCTTCCACCTTGGAAGCATCCTCAACATCCAGAACCAGCTCGCAGCAGTCCACACGGGAACCGTCGAACTCTACCTGCATATCGCCGCGGCGGATAATTTCGCCCTCGAATGCGGAAGCAAATGCAACCGGAATGTCGATCTTGGTAACCTTGATCTTGATATCTCTCGCTTCCAGAGAGGTCGCGTTGAATTTGGATACGTCCTTCTGAACGATCAGGCTCTTCGGTACGCGGAAGGTCTCCTCGTTGGTAATAACCGGGAATCCCAGTGCGATGGCGCCTGCACCGCAAGCCACGATCACCGGATCCAGCGGAGCAAATGCGTTTACGAATGCCGGAACACGCTTGAAGGTGTACTCCATCAGACCAGCTGCATCGCCCGGCTGAATATTGCCGAAGATCAGGGCTGCTCTGACAGCTACGGATACGACATGGATAACGGAAGTTACGTCCTTGCCCAGCGGGATCACACGTACATTTGCGCCGGTCTTGTAGCCCAGCTCTTCGCACTGATCGATGATTCCGCCAACCAGAGTAACCAGAATACCCTGTGCCTGATAGCTCTTAACCAGATCCACGCCTTCCTGAGCGGTGGGAGCAGAACCAAGGATAACGGCCACGCCCGGGATATCGCCGGTAACAAGGGGTACGCCCAGCTCACGGATGATGGCATCACCCAGATGTCCGTAGCAGGGAGCTTCATAAGGAGCAGCGCCGTCAATGTATTTCAGAACTTCGATAAATTCTGCACACAGAGCGGTAGCCACGCCGGACATAAATGCGTCATTCAGACGTTTTTCTCTGGTCATCAGAGTTTTTACAACGCCCAGAGCATTCTTCAGATCCCCCAGAGTGTTGATCTTGGTTCCGGTTACGCCATAGTAACAGGGCAGGCTGTAAGCGGTATCCGGGAAGGAAACGGCCTTGTCAGCGCCGTGCTGAGCGATCGCTGCATCAATTGCGCTTTCGGTCAGACCATAGACGGTATCATTTCCACTAAAAACAACATCAAATAAAGTCAATGTCTTTACCTCCAATCAAATTAACAGTTGTCAATTTTTTCTTTTATTTTACGAATCTCCGCGGTGGCAGTTTGGCTCACATCAAAAGGTGACATGCCCTGCCTGTCCGCATCGATCACTTCCGTATTGTAATGAACGAATCCCAGAAGATCCTCTTCCGGTATTCTTGACCGGATAAATGCCTCGTCCTCTTCGCTGCGGACCTTATTGGCCACAACGCGAACCTGTTTTACGCCAAGCTCGGAAGCCAGACGCTTGACATTTTTGTAAGTCTGGATACTTCTGGCGCCGGGTTCAATCACAACCACAAACTGATCCATTCCGGCTGTGGTTCCCCGGGCCAGATGCTCCAGCCCTGCCTCCATGTCCAGAATGACCACATCATTGCTGCGCAGAACCAGATGGCTGATAATCCGTTTCAGCATCACATGCTCCGGACAGACACAGCCGCTTCCGGCGGTATCCACGGTACCAAGTACCAGCAGTTTGACACCGTTACAGGTCTTGGAATAGGTATCCGGAATATCGTCTACCTTGGGGTTCAGCTTGTAGAACTGATTATTCTCATTTGCGCCCGTCCGCTCCTGCACCAGCTTCCGCATTTTTGTAATCGGCACGATCGAATCCAGCACATCCTCCGGGAAGCCCAGGGCCAGTCCCAGATTTGCGTCCGGATCCACGTCTGCTGCGAGGACATGTTTCCCCTCTTCTGCATACAGCCTGGCCAATGTGGCGGCAAATGTGGTTTTTCCAACTCCACCTTTTCCGGTTACTGCAATTTTCATAAATGATTCATCCTTTACAGTTTATTTCAGAGATGAGGGGATCAGATTCCCAGAGCATCTCTCTTTTCTTCAATTCTTGCGATCATCAGGTCGCCCAGTTTGTCGATATCCTTTTCTACGGTGTAAGCAGCTTCTACCCAGTCTCTTACGCCGCCTGTCAGAAGCTCTGCCACCTGATCGGAACCGGATACATACGGCTCAACGCCAAGGAAGGTATCGATACCGGTTGCAACTACATAGTTACCAATGGATACAGCCTTTTCAGACATCCATTCAGGAGCACAGCCTACTACCGGAAGCTGAGAAATATTCAGTCCGGAATCTTTTGCCAGCTCAGCAGCCAGAATCATCATACGGGAAATATCCACGCAGGAACCCATATGCAGAACAGGCGGGATGTCAGCCAGCTCGCAGACTCTCTTCAGACCTGCGCCGCAGAGATCCTTTGCAGCTTTGTCCATCAGACCTGCTTTTGCAGCAGCCTGAGCGGAGCATCCGGAAGCGATGATTACGATATCGTTTGCAATCAGTTTCTTCATCAGCTCGATGTGAGCGGTATCCGGGCGAACCTTCGGATTGTTGCAGCCAACCATGGCAACAGCACCGCGGATAACGCCGGAGGTAATGCACTCAATGAGCGGTTTGGTGGTTCCGGTCTCATCTACCTGAGAGTTGGTAACGCCGTCCAGGGTCTTCACAATGGCTTCTACAGAATAACCAACGGTTGCTTTCTGCTTCATATCCGGAATGTAAACCAGTTCCGGTTTCCGGTTCTTGAAGTTTTCGATAGCGGTCTTCACGATCAGTTTTGCGTTCTCAGCAGCGGTATCTGCATGGAAACGGATGAAATCAGAATCCGGCATCTGGGCGATCGGAGAGGTTGTGATAAATTTCGTATGGAAGCATTTGCTTAAGGGGCCAAGGGCCGGGAAAATACACTGAACGTCTACGACAATGGCTTCGCAGGCACCGGGCAGTACCACGTTTTCCTGCTGCAGGAAGTTTCCGGCCATGGGAATACCGCGGCGCATAGCAACTTCGTTGGAGGTACAGCAGACACCGGATACGGTGATGCCCTTTGCTCCCATCTCTTTTGCGTATGCGATCATTTCCGGATCATCTGCATATTCACAGATCATCTCAGAAAGTGAGGGATCGTGTCCGTGAACAACGATATTTACATTCTCAGCAACCATAACACCCAGGTTTGCTTCGGTATCAATGGGCTTCGGAGTACCGAACAGAACATCGGAGAACTCGGTTCCGGCCATGGATCCGCCCCATCCATCAGACAGACCTGCACGCAGGGACTGACGAATCAGCGCTTCCGGCTTGGAAGAACATCCCATATGAGTCATATGTAAGGAGCAGGATACTTCACGGTCGATGGCACGCGGAGCAATCTCCTCTCTCTGCCAGATATCCTGGGTGTGCTGCGGAGCACGTTTCAGGAAGTTCTGGTTTCCAAATACCTTACCATACTCGCCCATACCAAGAACAGCCATCTCGTGAGCCAGATCATAGATATCTTTTCCTTCGGTCTCAACGCCCCATTCCTTAGCAATACGGATCAGCTTCTCAGGATCTTTTACCTTGTACGGGCCTTCCGGTTTTGTGTGATACAGGGTGTTGCAGATTTCACGTCCGTGATCGGAGTGGGTTGCAGCTCCGCCGGCAGTGAATTTCAGATAGTTACGGGCTACGATACCGTGTACATCACATCCGCAGATTCCTCTCGGTGCCTTCGGTGTAATACGGCAGGGGCCCATGGCGCAAATACGGCAGCAGACACCCTGCTCACCGAATTTACAGTGAGGAGTCTGATTTGCTACACGATACTGCCATGCATCGGCGCCGACTTTTTTGCCTGTTTCCAGCAGTCGGTTTGTAGCAGCTTCAAATTCTTCAACAGTTGTTAATTTAAAAGTTCCCATCATTAACCTCCTTTAGATAGATAACTGGGGTGTTTTCTTCTATCCCATCCACCCCGGGGGGATATTAACTTTTTAATAAAACCCCGGAAGTGCTCCCACTGTCCGGGGAATATTCACATGAGTATCTCAGTAATTCAGTTTCTCCAGAATTCCGTAAAGTGCTTTTCTGACCGGCGAATCCTTGGGAAGCTGAGTTGTGGGCTTCCCGTCGCAGTCATACTCATAGACAGCCTCATCCTGGGGGACCACACCTAAAAGAGTCAGTCCCTGTTTTTCAATTTCTTCCATCGTACCCTGATTCAGCTTTCCATCCGGTGCTCTGTTTACAATCAGTCCAATGGAGGATGGCTTGAGATCACATTCTGTGATCAGATCCTTAATCCTCCCCACTGCCTGAACACCTCTTCTGGAGCAGTCGCTGACCAGAATAATCGTATCAACCTTCGGAAGGATTCCCCGGCTGATATGCTCCATGCCCGCTTCATTATCCACAACAATGTAGGGATAATTCGGGGTAAGCTTCTGGAGCTGTGCCTGCAGCAATCCGTTGACAAAGCAGTAACAGCCCTTGCCCTGAGTTCTGCCCATAACGAGCATATCGAAATCGTCATCCTCTATCAGACAGCGGTTCACCATCATCTCCATGTAATCGGCCTTGGACATGCTGGCCGGAATACTGGAATTAACCGAATCCGCGGAACGCTCTACCTCCTCCCGGACTTCTCCGAGAGTCATCTCCACTTCCACCCCCATCACTTCGTTCAGGTTAGAATTCGCATCGGCATCCACTGCCAGAACCGGACATTTTCCTTTCTCGCAAAGATACTGGATCATCAGGCCGCAGAGGGTTGTCTTTCCAACACCTCCCTTGCCTGCAACTGCAATGACATGTGCCATAAATGATGCCTCCTTAATCAGTTCCTATCCTTCTACAATCTGTTCCGGTATATCCTCTTCCTTCACGGCTGCTCCACACAGTTAATCACAACTTTACTGGCCGCAAGATCCACCATTTTGATGCTGCCTTCGATGGTTCTGGTATCTCCCATCACATCTGTCAGTGTAATGGTGGTGCCATCCACGTCAATCCTGCTGACATACTGCAAAATGATGCTGTCCGGCTCTTCCTTTCCCCTGTAAGCGGTTGCAAGGCACATGGCTCTCACCTCCTTACTGATTCTCTTTCACCATGGAAAGAGCAAGGCTTAAATACATATTCCCCTTCTGGAATTCATCCACTGCCTTTTTGATCTGCTCTGCGGCATTCTCCATCCCTGCGCTGCGGATCTTTTCCGCCATCTGATCCAGCTCTGCCGCATGGCTCTGATTATGCTGCAGCATATAGTTCAAAAGAGCGGTCAGCTGCTGCTTCGGATCAGCATCCTGGCATCCTGTGCAGTCTGCGTGACCGCAGTTTTCTGCATGGCCGCAGCCCTCCCCTGCATGGTCATGATGACCGTGGCTGTGATCATGATGATGGCCGTGTTCACCACCATGAGGAATAGGATTTCCGTTTTCATCCGTAATAATATGCATGAGAATACACTCCTCTTCTTTGTTATTTTCTTGACAATAATGTAACATATAGATAGCAGATTCCATACTCCTTTGTATTATAACACAAAAAAACCCGATTCTCAACAGAATTGTTTGTATTTTTTTTAATAATAAAAATGCATGAATTTTCCATTTTTCCGGACTTTCGGAGCAGTCTGTCAAAATATTATCATCCTTTTCATTCA
>JAXEJQ010000142.1:0-56350 GCA_034101475.1 Candidatus Limivivens sp. | reverse complement strand
GGATTATATCACAGCTGAAATCAATGATGTTGATTCTATGATAGAAAATATGATTTCTTCTGATACTGATTATAAAAATGCTGTTCAGTTACTCTGTACCATTCCGGGTGTTAAACATGATAGTGCTGTCACTATCATCTCCGAAATAGGTATTGATATGTCTCAATTCTGCACTTCAAAACGTTTATGTTGCTGGGCTGGCCTTACACCTGGCAGCAACGAATCTGGTGGTAAGAAGAAATCTGTTAGAATTACACGTGCCGGTGTCTACCTCAAACCTGCTTTGGTACAATGTGCCCATGCAGCCGTGAAATCCGACAAATCTCCTTACTACAAAAAGAAATATGAAGCTCTTGTAAAACGTCGTGGTAAGAAAAGAGCCATTATCGCCATAGCTCGTATGATTCTTACTGCTATCTACCAGATGCTGTCTACTGGTGAGCAGTGGAATCCGAGCGACCTCTACAAAATCGATATGCCTATAGCTCTTGTTGAAAAACAAAAGGCGAAAGCTATCAAACAAGCCAAGAAACTATTACAACGAGAAGGATTACTTCCTCCTGATGAACCATTAGCTTCTTGATCTAATTCACTATATATAATGTTTAAAAAGTTGCCTGATTAAGACAGCTTAGTAAAGTACGCCCATTTATGGTTGTCCTCTACTTTCTTTCACACTACTCCACTCCCATATAAATTTCTTTTCCGTTTTCCCGGTAGGTATAAATTGTAAAATTCGCATAGATCAGAATTCCGTCATCCCCGCTTCCGTAACAGCTGGCCAGATACTCTGCTTTTTTCGGTTCTCCGATGATCTTTTTCAGAGCGCCAAAATCCGCCTCATACTGCGCTGCCGCCCTCAGCTTTTTCGTCCTCGCGGTACTGTACTTACCGTTGGACAGGAAATAATAGAATTTCCCGTTCAGAACCCGGATTCCGGTCAGAGCCGCCCCGTTGGAAGACAGATAATATTTATACTTCTTGCAGGTCACCCAGGCAGACTTTTTCATCCGGCCTTTGGAATCAAAGTAATAGTATTTTCCATTTACCTTCTGTATACAGGATTTCTGCATCCGCCCGTTGGAAGCAAAGTAATAATAGGTTCCGCTGATCTTTTTCCGTCCTGTATAGGCGCTTCCGTCCTTACCGAAATAATACCGGTAGCTCCCAATGGTTTTCCAGGAGCTTTTTAACTTTTTGCCATTTACATAATAATAGTACTTTCCATTTTCCTTCTTCAGACCTTTTTTCACCGTCGCTGCCTGAACCTGGCCGCATTCCGGATTTCCAACCGGCCCAGCCAGCAGTGCCGCACCCAGCACAAAGGCTGACAGAATCAGTCTTTTCCCGATCTTTTTCATCTCTTTCTCTCCTCTCAGTCACTGATAAAATCTACCGTTTTCTGCACAATAGCCCCTTCAACCGGATAACTGTCCGCTCCGTAAATGCCGGGGGCCCAGTCAGCAAACTGGGCTTCCGGATCAAAATAGCAGCCATCAATCATCACCCAGCAGTGGGGCGTCCGCCCATCTCCCACATTGTCTCTGCTGGAATTCACCAAATCGATTCTGCCGCAGATAACCTTTGGCTGGTATCCGATCTCTGCTGCCAGCGCCGCAAAAGCACAGGCAAAACTGTAACAGTTTCCGCCTTTCGTGGTCAGCATGTTCAGCGCCGTGGATTTCTGCCAGCCTGGCTGGCTCAGATTGGGCCATTTAGACACATAATAAAAGCTTCTGCCGGTCACATAATTCCAGCAGGCCTGAAGCTTCTGTCCCTTCGTCATCCCGTCATTGGTAATGGAGGCAAGGATTGTCATGCATCTCTTCTTAAGCTGGCAAGCCGTGTTCCCCACCGCCGCACCGGAATTGGAAAAGGTAATTCCCTGCCAGGTCATATTGCGTCTGACCAGACCCGTGGAACAGACATAATACAGCTTATTCTTCACAATATGCCATCCCCTGACCACTGTTCCTCCCGCGCTGACGCAGTAAACTTTCCCCAGAATCGACACCACCCGGTCCTTCGCGGGAGTCACCTGCTGTCCTCTGCCGTTAAAAATACAGCGGGCACCATTAATCTTCACGCTTCCGGTAACGGCATAGCCCTTACTGTTAAGATAGTATCGTTTTCCGCCGATGGTCTTCCACTGGTTTTTGATCCTCTTCCCGTTTTTGTAATAACAGTATTTCCCATTAACCTTCTGAAGTCCCTTCAATGCTGCTTTCGCAGCTGCAGTTTGACCGGCCTGTACATCGGATAACATTCCCGGCTGCACTGCCAGACAGAAGCTCAACACCAGAACGCCTGCTGCTGTCCTTCTTCCCCTCACGTTTTGATTCCTCTCTTTCTTTTTTCTTCAAAGCATTCCCGGTCTGCCGCTCACCGTCCTCCCCCGGAAAACAATCTGCTGCTGTCCGGAATCATTCACAAAGAATTGTCCCTTGTCTCTCATAATAAAATTATAACTCACAGGAAATGTTATTGCAACGGTTAGAATGCTTCTATTTTTTCAGACCCCGGTCGGATTCCGGCTTTTCTGACGTTTTCTTTTCCAATGCGTTTTCGTCCGCAGTCCTATGTTTCGGCAGCAGGAAGCGCCTCCCTTCCGGTGCGGATAACGGTCGGCTGCTGCAGACAGCCGCAGATAAACAGAAAGGCGGCGTCCGCACATATCCGCACATTTCATTCCAACCAGTTTCCGGCAGTTCCGCGCCGCAAGATCTGTCCCGCCGGTCCGCCAAAATCTCATGAAACAATTGCTATTTTTGTCACATTTTGTTATAATATGACGTTGAGGTTAAAAGATGCCATGAACATATTATTTATTGGAAAATGGGACATTGCCGGCGCTTATATTTCTGACCGTCTGATCCGGGAAGGCCATACTGCCTGCTGGATGACCAGCGAGCCGGACCGTGTCCTCTGGAACAAAAAATTCAAAGGCAACATTTACCGGGGTTCCTGGCGCCGGGAGGACTACCAGCGGATTCTGAAGGCAAATTCTGTAGATGCCGTCGTCTATCTTACCAGCACCTTTCGCGAAAACTATGAAGACCTTCCGGAATACGACAGCCAGATGCTGGATCTCACCAATCTGCTCAATGTTCTCCGAAATTACCCCCTGAAATGTCTGCTGTATTTATCCTCTGTGGAGCTGGATTACTCCGAAATTCACACGCCGGTACTGACAGATCTGGCGGCAGGAGAAATGCTCTGCGAAGCCTACCATACCGCTTACGAGCTGCCCATTCTGATTTTACGTATGGGGTGTGTTTACGGAAGCTTTGGCCTGGACCGCATGGGCTACACCGGGCTGATTCTGAATAAGATGCGAAAGCGGGAACCGCTGGAGAGCCTGTACTCTCCCGCCAGCCTTCTGGATGTGATTTATGGAGAAGATGTGGCTGTAGCGGTCAATCAGCTGCTCAGCCTGGGTAAACAGGGAACCTATCGGCTCCTCACCGGCCATCCTCTGACCATGGAGGAATATTTCCGCTGTCTGGGCCAGGCGGCAGGTGTGACACCGGAAGTAACCTGGCGGAATCAGAAGGTTACCGCCCCGATGGAATATTTTCTCTCGGGACAGGAGACAAGGCTGGAGACCGGCTGGATTCCGTTTTATCTTCTCCAGGAAAAGGGTGTGGAAATTCTGAAAAGAATCCTGGCAAAAGCGCCGGGGGACAAACGTCCCGAAGAGAAGGACGCCTTTCTGCATTCCTTAAAAAGGGTGCTGCGGCGGCCAGGCATCAAATCTTTTCTGGAAACCATGGTGCTGTTTGCGCTTACCTGTCTTCTTCTCCGCTTCAGCACCGATGTTGCCGATTTAAAATATGTGGATATCCGGCTGATGTTTGTCGCCATTGTTTCCTGCCTCCATGGGATGCGTTTCGGCATCCTTTCGATTTTCCTGGCCTGTCTCTCCTATGTCTGGAGCCTCACCAGAGCTCAGGTGGATATTTCCTACCTGCTGTACAGTGTGGACACCTGGGTTCCCTTCGTAGTCTACATGATCACCGGAGCCTCCATCGGCTACATCGTTGAGCGGGACCGGGACGAAAAAGAGGCCGTTCAGGAAAACTATTCTCTGCTTATGGATAAATACGAATTTCTGAAATCGATCCATGGAGAGACCCTGGAAATCAAGGGAAATCTCCAGCGGCAGATTATTACAACCAAATACAGCTTTGGCCACGCCTATGAGGTGGCCGTGGAGCTGGACAGTTTAAAGCCTGAGCTGATCCTTTTGAAGGTGATTAAAATTCTGGAAAATATTATGGACTGCCAAAAGGCAGCTATTTTCCTGGTAAACAGCAAAAATGACCATTATGCCAGACTGAAAGCCTGCTCTCCCGCCCTGCGGGATTCCATTTCCAATTCGGTCAATATGGATGAGTTTCCTTTGATTTATCAGGCTTTTCACGAGAACGGCATTTTCATGAATACGGAGCTTCTGTCCGGTTATCCGGACTATGCGTCGCCCATTTATTATCATGAAGAGCTGATCTGCTTTGTGGCAGTGTATGAAATCGGTACGGAGAAATTCACCGTCTACTTCCAGAACCTTTTCAAAATCATTACCAGTCTCATTGAGAAAAATCTGGTAAAGGCTCTGGAATACGAAAATGCGAAACGGGATTCCCTGTATTATCCGGGTACAGAGCTCCTTCTGCCCAAGGCCTTTGAGGACCGCCTGAGTATCATGCGCTCAGAATGCGACGATATTGTCCATACCTTTATTCTGGCCCGGGTTTATCCGAAAACGCCCCTGTCCCAGGAAGAGGTTTCCTCCAGAATCGCCTCTGTTATCCGCGGAAGCGACTGCATGGGCATTGATCCTTCCGGAAATTACGCGGTCATTCTGGTCAATATGGAAAGGAAATATCTGGATGCCGTCAAGACGCGATTCGAAAGAAAAGGGCTGCTTCTGGAGGCTGAGGAAAAATGAAACTGATTCAACTGACCTTAATTGTCCTTTATCTTCTGCTGGCGGTCCTGTTTTCTTATCTGATGACGAAAAAATACGGCAGCTGGGAACGGGGAATTTTTTCTTTTGTGGTCTGCATCGGCTTTCCGCTGGCCGGTTTTCTGTTTCTCTGGTTCTGCGACTATTACGCGGAAAAGCAGAAGGACAAGGATTTTTCTGAATTTTACGTGGGAGATGATTTCAAAAGGGACAATCTTCGCTTTCTCACAGAGGCGGATCCTGCCAGGGAGCTGAATCAGGTACCCATGGCGGAGGCTCTGGCCATCGATTCCTTTGAATACCGCCGAAACATGATCATGCAGCTTCTGAACGAAGAAGACACCCTTCAGTACCTGGAGGTTCTGCAGGATGCCCTGGACAATGAAGATACCGAAACCTCCCATTACGCCAGTACCGTCATCATGGAACTCCAGCGAAAGGTGCAGGAGGAGCTTATCGAGCGTGAGGTCCTGTACGAGCAGAACCCGATGGAACGCGCTTATGCCCTGGAGTGGGAAGAAACCCTGTATAAAATTCTGAACAGCAATATTTATGATGAACAGAACCGGAGACGTTATTTTGTAAAATACGCCCGGGTATCCGACGATCTGCTGTCCGATGACCTGCCTCCGGAGAAGCATCTTCAGCACCGGATCCGGATCCTGTTTATGGAAAAAAATTTCACCGCGGCTCAATCCTTCTGCAGCCGGTATCTGGAACTTTACCCCGGCAGTGAGGATGCCGTTCTCTGCCAGATCGAGCTTTACATCCAGTCCAAGGATTCCGGGGGCATGGCCGCTTTTCTGGCAACACTGTCTCAGCGTCCGGTACTGCTGACCCAGAAAACGCTTCAGTACATCCGGGTTTTCCGAAAAGAGTGATAAAGCATGGATAAATACTACGCAAAGTTAAAATGGATTCTGTTTTTCTGCCTGATGGGCGCTCTTCTGGTCTTTGTGGCCAACGGTGACCGGCAGCTGATCCGACAGCAGACCCTTTCCTCCGGCGTGATCCTGAACGCGGAAGAAACTTCCGCGCCCCTGCAGACCGTTTCCACCGGAAATCGCAGGGCCTTGATTCTGTATAGCCCGGAGGATTCCTATTCTGTAAAATACGAAAAAAATCTGCGGATTGCTCTGGAGCATCTGCGGATCGACAGTGTTTCCCTGGAGCTGAACCGCACGGAAAGCGTCAGCTACACGGATTACGACCTGGTCATCCTGGCCTCCTCACGGATTGAGTCGGAAATGACGGATCCGATTTCCCGCCTTCTGGATTATGTGGAAAAAGGCGGCGCCCTGTTCTGGGGAATTCTTCCGGATGCTGCCTCTTCCCAGTTCCAGCGCATCTATCGGAAGCTTGGCATCATTGACTACGGAAACTATGTTGATTACAACAGCCTGTTTTTTACGGAAGAACTGGTACCCGGCATCTCACAGATGTCCTTTGACAGCTCTTCCTTCTCCGATGTGGGCCTGTCCCTGACTCTGGAAGACCGGGCCACGGTTTATGCGGTCTTCCGTCTGGGAGAACGGGAGATTCCGCTGATCTGGAATTATCAGACCGGGAACGGAAGCGTTACCTTCTACAACGGCACCGGAATCACCGGAGATTTCTGGAGAGGAATCGCTGCGGGCTGCGTCAATACCCTGTTTGATTCCAGCATGTATCCCATTATCAATGCCATGTGCCTGTTTCTCGACGACTTTCCTTCTCCGCAGTATGAAAGCACCAGTGATGTGGTGCGAAAGACCTACAACCGCTCGGTGAAGGAATTTTACCGCGATATCTGGTGGCCGGATATGCAGGTGGCCGCTCAGAAATACAACGATGTCTATACCGGCCTTTTTGTGGCGACCTACAACGATATTGTGGATCCGGAAGCTTTCACCTACGAAGGCTCCTCCATGGAACAGTATTATGGGAACAGTCTGTTAAAGGGCGGTTATGAAATGGGCGCCCACGGCTACAATCATCAGTCTCTGACCCTGGCCGGAGGGACTCCGGACTCCATGGGCTACAATCCCTGGGCCAATACGGCGGATATGGCCTTCTCCATCCATATGCTGGAGGATATCACCGCTCAGTTATTCCCCAGTGTCTCTTACCAGACCTATGTACCGCCCTCCAATTACCTGAGTGCCGAAGGACGGGAAGCCGTAAAAGAAGCGCTGCCCGGTCTGAAAATCATTTCCGGCATTTATACGGACGAGGGAGAGGAAGGATCGGTTTATGTCCAGGACTTCCGGATTGCGGAGGACGGGGTCGCGGAATTTCCCAGGATCACTGCCGGCATGCTGCCCGAAGACTTTGACACCTTCTCTGCCATCAGCGCCATGGGACTGTACGGTGTCTTCTCCCATTTCATCCATCCGGATGATATTTTCGATGAAGAACGCGGACAGAATCAGACCTGGGAAACCCTTTATGAATCCTACGGTGAACTGATCAGCAGCATTCATGAGAAATATCCATTTCTGCGTTCTCTCTCCGCCTCAGAGGCGGCAGATGCCCTGATGGTTTCCGATTCCCTGGTTCCTCATCTGGATTACCAGGAGGATCAGATTCTCGGAAGCTGCGAAAATTTTTACGGGGAAGCATTTTTCTATCTGCGGACAGAAAAATCTCCGAAAACCGTGGACCAAAGCTGCACCGTTCAAAAAATTGATTCTGAAAACGGCTCTCTTTATTATCTGGTAACGGTCAAAGAGCCAAACTTTACGATTAAGCTGGTGGATTCATGAAAATTTGTTTACTTGCGGAAGGCTGCTATCCCTACGTAGCCGGAGGTGTTTCCTCCTGGATACAGATGCTGATTCAGGGAATGCCTCAGCATGAATTTGTGATTCTGGCAATCGGCGCCGAAAAAAAGCAGAAGGGCCAGTATAAATACACCATTCCGGAAAATGTCACCGAAATCCACGAATACTTTCTGGATGAATTTCTGCTGCGCCCCGGTTCCCGAAAAAAACAGCAGCATCTGTCCGAGGCCCAGAAGCAGGCCGTTCTGGAGCTGCTCCGCGGCAATCTGAAGGACTGGCGGGAGCTTTTCGAGCTCTTCGGCAATTCCTCCTACGAGGCCAACGATTTTCTGATGTCCGATGAGTTTCTGGACATTATCATGGAGCTGGGGGAAAATGAATACAAAAACACCCCCTTTAAAGATACCTTCTGGACCATCCGTTCCATGCTGATTCCCGTTCTGAATCTGCTGAAGTGCGACATTCCGGAAGCGGATATCTATCATTCGGTGGCTACGGGCTATGCCGGCCTTCTGGGCGCAAAATTCCGATACTTCACGAAAAAGCCCTATCTGGTGACTGAACACGGCATCTATACCCGGGAGCGGGAAGAGGAAATTCTGAAGGCCGGCTGGGTCAGTACCTTTTTCAAGCAGACCTGGATTTCTTTTTTTACTTCCCTGTGCCATGCGGCCTACCGGGAAGCAGACCGGATCATTTCCCTGTTCTACGGGGCCAGACGCATTCAGATTTCTCTGGGCGCTGACCCGGAAAAATGCAGCGTGATTCCCAACGGCATCAATATGAACCGTTTTGCCAGAATTCCGGTGATTTCCGATACCCCTCATCCGCTGACCATCGGCGCGATTATCCGTGTCGTGCCCATTAAGGACATTAAAACCATGATTTACAGCTTTGACCTGGTAAAAGCCAGCCGCCCGGACGCCGTTCTCTATCTCATCGGCCCTTACGAAGAAGATCCGGATTATTACCAGGAATGCCAGGATCTGATCAGCAGCCTCCAGTGCAAAGACATCCACTTCGTGGGGCGGGTCAATATCACGGACTGGATGGAACGGCTGGATATGGTGATTCTGACCAGCATTTCCGAAGGACAGCCTTTTGTGCTTCTGGAGGCCATGGCCTCCCATCGGCCTGTCCTGGCTACAAATGTCGGTTCCTGCAAGGAAATTATTGACGGCTTTCCGGATGAATTCGGAAGTGCCGGAGAGGTTGTCCCGGTTATGAACCCCTCCCGGATCGCCAAAGGCATCCTGAATATCGGAAAGGATGCGGCAACCATGCGGACCCTGGCTGAAAACGGCTATCGGCGGGTGGACAAATATTACCGGGACACAGATTTTTTAAAAGCTTATGAAACGATGTATCAGGAAGTGGTGAGAGAATGGCAGGCGTCGGATTTGAACTGAAAAAAATATTTAAAGATAACAGCGGACTTCTGAATTCCCTGAAAGGATATTCGGTAACCGCTGTGGTGACAGAAGGACCCATGGTGCTGACCATGGTCATGCTGTTCATGCTACGTTATCTGATGAAGCTGTTCCATGCCACCTTCCGGGAGCAGGAAATTTTCCTGTTCATGATTACCTACGTCCTGATTTTCTCTCTGATTCTGTCCAATACGGTTCTGATGTTTATCAATCGCTATATTTCTGACTGTATTTATAAAGAAGAGCTGGATGCAGTTCTTCCGTCCTTTTTCGGCATCATCTTTTTTCTTCTGCTCTTTGGAGATCTGGCAGCGATTCTTTACCTGATGACCCTTCCGGTTTCCATGACTTTCCGGATCGCCGCCCTGATCCAGTTCAGCTGTATGCTGGTTCTCTGGGTCCAGATGGCCTATCTGTCCGCCATCAAACAGTACAGTCAGATTCTCATCGGCTTTCTGTTCGGCGCCATTGTATCCATCGGACTGGCTGCCATTCTGATGAATCTTGGTCTGGATCCGCTGATGACTGCCATGTGGAGCGCGTCCCTTGGCTTCCTGGTGATGATGTTCCTGTTTATGAGCCAGCTGCTGGCCTACTATCCCTTCGGCAATTTCAATCTGTTTCAGTTTTTTCCTGCCCTGGATCAGTATAAAATCCTGGTTGCCACCGGATTTTTCATGGCCCTTGGACTCTACAGCCACAACTTTGTCATCTGGTTCAGCGAGTTCCGGAATCAGGTTTTTCCCACAGGTGTTTACTGTACGCGGTATGACATACCCGCCTTTTTCGCCACACTGACCATTCTGCCCCTGCTGGTGCAGTTTGTGGTTTCTCTGGAGACAAACTTCTGTGTGAAGAACCGGGCTTATTTCGACACGATTCTCTATGGAGGCCGGCTGACGGATATCCGGGCAGCCAAAAAGGACATGCAGAATGTCCTCTACCGGGAGCTTGCCCACATGATGGAAATCCAGATCATCTTCACTCTTTTCTGCGTGACGATACTGGGAAATTTCCTTCAGAGTGTGGGACTGGACCAGGAAATGACCGGTATTTACCGGATTCTCTGTTTCGGCTACTGTATTTATGGCTTCGCCAAATGTATGATTATTATTCTTCTGTATTTTGATGACCGGACAGGAGCCTGTATCGGCGCTTCCCTGTTTGCCCTCTCCAGCACGCTTCTGACTGCCGTCACGCTGAAAACCGGCACCGGTACCTGGGGAATGGGTTTTTTAGCCGCAGGCCTTCTGACCTCCGTCTACCTCATGGTGCGCTTAAAAAACTATCTGAATCATCTGGAATACCATGTATTCTGCCAGCAGCCCCTGTTCAATACGGACGAAAAGGGCATCTTTCTGCGTATGGAAGAGCGGTTCCGGAAATCAGAAGAGGAATTTCAGAAAAGGAGTAAAGAACATGCACAGGAATAGAAAAAAGCAGCGCATATGGGAGGTCCTGGGGCTTTTCCTTCTGCTGTCCCTGACGGGCTGCAGCAGCACCTCCCCCGAAGATGAGACAGAGAGCCCTCCTGCCGCCAGTGTTGCCATCTCCGAGACGCCGGATATCAATGAAGTCGGAATGATCGAGGATACTTCCGTTTATGACGCCGATGACCCGGAGAGCATCGTCTGTTTTTACGTCACAGTCCAGCGGGGCGACGAAGGCTCTGATACGGACCACTCCTTTGAGGAGGTCAACAATGTGGTCCGGTTCCTGAACAGCACCCATGTGGTCAACGATGTCTACGCCAGGGCCATTGTTCAGGTGGGCGATGAAACCGGCCCCCTTCCCGGCATGCTGGGCTACGGTACGGAAAAATCCAACGCCCGGATCCGGATCCGCGGAAATTCCTCCACGGTCATGGAACAGAAATCCTACAAGCTGTCCCTGGATGACGAAGCCGGACTCTGGCGGGGCCAGAGCAATATCGCCCTGAACAAGCATGCCTTTGATGTTACCCGGATCAAAAACAAAGTATATTTTGATATGCTCCGGAACATTGACGGCGTTTCCAGTCTGCGTACCCAGTTTGTGCGGCTCTTCATCAAGGACGAAACCTCCGGCGAAACCCGGTTTTCCGATTATGGGCTTTATACCCAGGTGGAGGTCCCCACGAAAAAATATCTGGGGAACCACGGGCTGGACAAAGAAGGCTATCTCTACAAAGCCATTGAATTTAACTTTGAACCCTCTGACAGCCTGAAAAATTTCAATGACCCGGATTTCGACCAGGAAGCCTTTGACCAGATTTTAAGCTGCAAGGGACGGCAGGACAATGAAAAGCTCATGGAGCTTGTGGAGATGATCAATGACAAATCCATTGACATCAATGACATTATCGGGCCTTACATCGACCGGGAAAATTATATCACCTGGCTGGCCTACAATATTCTTCTGGCAAATACAGACACCACGGTTCAGAACTTTTACCTTTACAGCCCCGTCAACAGCCGAAAATGGTTTTTCATTCCCTGGGACGGCGACAACATGCTTCACCTAAAAGAGGATGAAATGGAGGGACTGACTTCCAGCTACGGAAGCTGGGAGCACGGCATCAGCAACTACTGGGGAGTCATTCTCCACCGGCGGTTCCTGAAAAACGAGTCCAACCGCCAGGAGCTGGCCGCCAGAGTGGCTGAGCTCCACGAAACCATCAACAAAGAATCCGTAAATGCCCTGGTGGCTCAGTATAACCAGACTGTGGAGCCCTATGTGACAGCCATGCCGGACTTCTATTATCTGGGGCACACTGCAGAGGAGCGGAATACCCTTCTGGCAGGCCTGGGCGAAGAAGTGGAGACCGCCTATCAGCAGTTTCTGGACAGCTTAAATGAGCTGATGCCCTTCTTTTTATTTGGTCTGGAGCAGGATGGCGATTCCCTTCGTTTTTCCTGGGAAGAGGCCTATGATTTCAGCAACGCCACCATCAGCTATCACATTACCGTAGCCCCCACTCCGGATTTTGCCAGTCCGGTCATCGACGAGGACGGCCTGACCGGACTGGAATATACCACGGACACCCGGACTCTTCCGTCTGGAACCTGGTACTGGAAGGTCACCGCCCACACGGACGACGGAAGGACCGCCGAGGCCATGAACAAAATCGAGATCAATGAGAACTATTATCCCGGCGTGGATGTTGCGGAGGTGGCTTCATGAATGCCAGATACCGTCACGAACTGAAATATATCATTTCTGATCTGGTTTACCGGGAGCTCTCCACTGTCCTGAGTACCCTCATGGAGCATGACGCCCATGCCGGACCAGCCGGAGAATACAACATCCGCAGCCTTTATTTCGACGACCTGTACCGCACCGCCTACCTGGAAAAGCTGGATGGTGTGGAGATCCGCAAAAAATACCGGGCACGGATCTACAACTGCAGCGACCGGAGCATTTCTCTGGAGTGCAAGCATAAAAACGGCCCCTATATTTATAAAGAGTCCGTAAAGCTCACCCGCAGTGAGTACGAACAGCTGCTCCGGTCTGACTATGGTTTTCTTCTCCACAGGGATTCCCAGATCGCCAGAGAATTTTTTCTGGATGCCAGAACCAATCTGATCCGCCCGGCAGTCATTGTGGATTATGACCGGGAACCCTTTGTCAACGACGTGGGAACGGTGCGCATCACCTTCGACAAAAAGGTGCGCGCCATCTCTCCCACCGATGACATATTTCTGGAAACAGTTCCCAGCTTTGCGGTCCTGCCCCCAGGGCAGATGATTCTGGAAATCAAATTTACCGGGAAGCTTCCGGAAAAAATACGTAAAATTTTTAAAGCCTATCCGCTGGTCCAGTGTTCCGCATCCAAGTTCTGCCTGTGCGTGGACGAGCTGAATCATGTACTGAGACATTAAATTATGTACTGAGACATTAGGAGGAAAAAGCATGCTGCTTACAAGTACAACAACAACCTTTCAGGATTTGTTCAAGAAATCCTTTCTGAAGCTGGTCCCGCAGCAGATGGATCCCATGACCCTGGTTCTGACCATGGCTGTGGCCCTTCTGGTGGGACTGGGAATTTTCATGGTTTACCGGAAATGCTTTATCGGCGTTGTCTATGACCATTCCTTTAATCTTTCTCTGGTCATTATGACGATCCTGGTTTCCGTTATCATCGTAACCATCAGTACCAATGTAACCCTGTCCCTGGGTATGGTGGGAGCCCTAAGTATTGTCCGCTATCGTACCGCCGTGAAAAATCCGCTGGATCTGATGTTCCTTTTCTGGGCCATCACCTCGGGCATCGCCATCGGTGCCCAGTACTACTACATCGCTGTTATCACCCTGATTTTTGTAACGCTGACCCTGCTGCTTCTGAAACGCATCAAAGGGGATGACCGTCTTTATGTCCTGGTGGTAAACTACGATACCTCCCTGGAGCTGGAGGAAGATATCCGCAGAAGCCTGGCGGATTATCACGGCAAGCTCCGCTCCAAGATCGTGAAGAACAATATCACAGAGCTGACCATGGAGGTTCACCTGAAGGTGGAAAACATGAACCTGACCCAGCTTCTCTCCTCCATGGAAGGCGTTCATGACGTCACTCTGGTGCAGTACCGGGGAACCTATGAAATTTAACAACCGCGAAACGGCTCCAAAATCACACTCTGCGGAGGTGCATATGAAAATGAAACTTTTTCTTATCGGAACGCTGCTTTTTCTGGCTGTCAGTCTTTTTGCTGTCAGCCTTTCCCTTTTTTATCAGCAGAAAAATACGATTTCCACAGACCTTCCCGTCAGTGAAAAGCCCGTGACCAACCCTCTGAAGGGCTTTGTCGCCTGGGGTGAAAACTACCGGCAGGATCCCTGGATCTCCTTTGCTTACATTCCGGTCTGCTGGAGCCTGCTGGAACCGGAAGAGGGCGTCTATGATTTCGAAGAGCTGGAAAGCCGCTGCTTCTTTTCTGACTGGAAAGCCGACGGTGTCCGCCTGATTCTCCGGGTCATTGCCGATACCCCCTCTGAGGAAACGCACATGGATATCCCCCAATGGCTTTATGAAAAAATGGGCCACGCCGGTAACTGGTACGATACCAGCTACGGAAAAGGCTTCAGTCCGGACTATCGGAATGCGGTCTTTCAGGAAGCCCATACCCGCCTGATCCAGGCTCTGGCGGACCGCTACAGCCAGGATCCCCAGGTGGCTTTTCTTCAGCTTGGCAGCCTGGGGCACTGGGGCGAATGGCATGTCAACGCTTCCGAAGGCATTGAACGCTTTCCTTTCCAGACGGTTACCGACGGCTATGTGCAGGACTATCTGAAGGGCTTTCCGTCCTCCATGCTGCTTCTGCGCCGTCCCTATGACATCGGCGCCCGGGAGCATCTGGGCCTTTACAATGATTCCTTCGGCCAGCCCTCCTCCCATGAAGCATGGCTTTCCTGGATCTCAGATGGCTACACCTCGGATCAGAACGGGGAAGCCCTTTCCGGTATGCCGGATTTCTGGAAATACGCTCCCTCCGGCGGCGAATTTGCCACTGACCGGGAGCTGAGCTGGTACTTCTCCGAAGAACAGTATCCCACAACCCTGGATCTGCTTCTTCGCAGCCACACCACCTTTCTGGGTCCCAATGCCCCCAAATACCAGGAATTCCACGGTCAGAGCAATACTGTCACCGCCGGTATCGAACATCTTCTGTCCGAGATGGGCTACTGCCTGGGAATCCGCCAGTGCCGGATCACAAATCTCTGGTCCCCCAAAGATCTGGAGGTAACCCTTACCTGGGAAAACACGGGAATTGCGCCGCTGTATCAGGACTGGGAGATTTATCTGGAAATCCAAAACGCTTCCGGAAAATCTGTCTGGTCCGGAACCTTTGACAGCTCCTTCTCCGACTGGGGACCGGGAACCCATTCCTGGACCCGTACTCTGGAAGGAACCGGCGCCCTGGAGGCCGGAGAGTACACCCTGTTTGCCGGAGTTGTGGATCCCCTGATGGGAACCCCCGGCGTCCGGCTGCGGATGGAGGGTGAAGGTTTTCTCTATGCTGCTGGAACCTTTCCCATTCCCTCCCGCAGCTTCCTGTAAAACAGATACTGAAAGGAGCAGAATAGAATGAGAGAAATGAGAAGAAAAGACCGGATGATGACTCCGGAAGAGGCTGAACAAATTTTAAGAAACGAATGCTATGGCATTCTCGCCACAGTCGGCAGCGACCGGACTCCCTACGGCGTCCCTCTGAACTACGCGTATGCAGACGGAGCCCTGTATTTCCACTGTGCCCCCATCGGCCACAAACTGGACAATATCGCACAAAACTCCGCCGCTTCCTTTACGGTTGTAGCGTCCGCCCAGGTTCTTCCGGAAACATTTTCCACCCATTTTAAAAGTGTCATTGCCTTCGGAAACATTTTTCCGGTGAATGGTGAAGAAAAGAAGAAAGGGCTCATCGCCCTGATTGAAAAATACAGCCCGGATTACATGGAAGAAGGGCTGAAATGCATGGAAAAAACCGGGGAACATACCACCGTTCTGAAGCTTGAAATCAGCGGGATTTCCGGCAAAGACCACGAATAGTGCCTCCGCTTCATGCTCATTCTGCCAAATAAACCGCCGAAAAGGAGGATTGAATCTATGATTGACTTTATCTTAGAAGTCCTTTGCCTTCTTGTAGAGATTCCCTTTGATGCGTGGCGCGATAAAATTGCATCCCGATTTTCAAAATACCGGAAAAAGAAATAGCCTCTCCCCCTCGGGAAGAGACTATTTCTTTTTCATTCTCAAACTTTCCGCAAATCACTTTCCGGCCGGCTTCAGCTGTTCAGAATCCTCAGCACCATATCGCCGGTTCCCACATTATAGCCACTGGTTCCATAGAGTGCCGTCAGCCCGCTCTCCTGGTTTTCCGCCACCAGAATCAGGGGCCATCTGCCAGGCTCCGTATAAACTCTTCTGGCCAGAACCTCTGCGTCTTTTCCGAAATCATGAAAATAAACAGGAATTCCCGGCAGCGCCTCCATACATCTGGACAGCGTCGGATCTGCCAGTGCCTTTTCCGAACGAATCATCAATGCAATCTGATCCGTACAATTCCGGAATTCTTCCCTGCGCTCCATCAGCTCATTTAAAATGTGCTCGGTTGGTTCCTTGCTCTCCTCCAGCCAGATGAAAAGCGTCTTTCCGCCCAAAGCCAGTTCAGAACCGGTTCGGGTGCTTCCGGCTCTGTCCTTCACCGTAAACTCCG
This sequence comes from Candidatus Limivivens sp., assembly GCA_034101475.1. Taxonomy (GTDB): domain Bacteria; phylum Bacillota; class Clostridia; order Lachnospirales; family Lachnospiraceae; genus Limivivens. The sequence goes on along the minus strand of JAXEJQ010000142.1, from coordinate 40,002 downwards.
GCAGAGAAATATGACTCAGGATATCCGAAAGCTGTGCTTTGCGGAATTCCATCCGGATCTTTTTCGTCTCGTTCCCGCCAATGGAAAAATCAAAGCGTTTTCCGAAAATATTTCCGTTCGGCAGGCGGTTCGCGGTCAGAAGACGGTAAATTCCCGGAACCAGAGCTGCTGTCAGCTCCCCGTTTTCCCACTGGTAATTTTCCAGTCTGAGAGTATGGTACGTACCATTTTCAAGCTTTGCCAACGTCCAGTTCTGATAATATTTCCATACGGTTCCCTCCGGATCCTGGCAGAGAATCAGCTTCGCCGTCTTTCTTTCTTCATCCAGCACCGGAACAAATGCCCCGTCCTTCCAATATTCCACAGCCTGGTTTTCCGGATTGATTCTCGCCGGAATTCCAAAGGTCCGGGCAACGGCCACAAAAAGAACTTTTCGGGATCTCAGATTTGCCACGCCCAGCTTCAGCGCTGCCGCCGGAGTGGTAAAGATACTGCTGCGCTCTCTTCCGTCATGCTCTCTTACACAAGCTGTTATCTCCGCCCAAATCCTCTTCGGATCCTGGCGGAAGCTTTCCTCCCTGGAAGAGAAGGCTTCCCGAATGGTTTTTCTCCAGGGCATCAGCACCTCATCCCAGATTCTCGGACTTAACACATATGGTACAAAAATTTCTTCCGGAAAATCCTTTGCATAGGGCAGCGCTTCCTGTAAATGCTCCTCAAGCACTTCTGCCTTCAGATCCAGCTGATCCTTTTCTGACAGAGCTTCCAGAAGCTTTGCACGCCAGGAAGCCGTTTTAATATCCCCGTAAAAGAACTTTTCCCTCTCCGGGTTCTGCCAGCGGCGTGCCTTCTGCAGGCGCTTTCCGGTGACCTTTGCCAGCTTCTTTTCATATGCCGCCTTTTCCTCATCTGTCATTTTCCGGCCGCTTCCGATCCGGTCTGAGGGCGCATACATATCAAAATCCGTCCATCCTTCCTCCAGGCGGACTTCATCGCAGAGCACACAGGTACAGGAGGTCTCTTTTCTGGTATCAATCTGAAGTTCCCCACGCTTTTCCCCGCAGCGAACATCAAGATGAAGGCTTCCAAGTCCTGTTTCCAGTCTTACCCTGCCCTCCCGGTCCGTTACCATTTCAGCAACCGGGAAAAATTCCCCGTAATTCAGCACCTGAAACGAGACAACGGCGCCTTTTACCGGCGTACCTTCCTGGTCTGTTGCCAGGACTTCGATTTCCGTTGTTTCCGCATAGCGCCTTAACTGGTTTTCCACTGTCACGATTCCATCCTGCCCGATCACCTGCTCCTTTGCAGGCGGTACGCTGTCGAACCATCTGGAATGCACCATCATGGCCCTGCTGGAAGCTCCGTTGAACCATCCGTGGTTTAGATCCGGCTCCGGCTCACAGGCGCCCAGGAAATACCATTCTCCATCCAGCCAGACCTCCACCCAGGCATGGTTGTCATCACAATGAGACCATCTTGGGGCATAGACCTGCCTAGCAGGAATCCCTGCGCTTCGCATGGCATTGACGGTAAAGACAGACTCCTCGCCGCAGCGTCCCCGGCAGCTTTCATAAACCGTCCTGGCAGAAGCTGTACGGCTGTCAGACGCCTGGTAGGTCGCTTCTCCCGCACACCAGAAATTAATTTCCAGGGCAATGTCGCTGACAGCCCTTTCGGCCAGCCAATCCGCCGCATTTTCGCTGTCTCCCGGCTCACTTTCGGACCTTACAAGCCCCATCTCCCGTCCATATTCCCGGATTTTTTCGTAGAAAAAGGAACGGCACAAATCAATTTCTTCCTCATTAACCCGGTGGTACAGCACATAATTCAAAAATAATTCCTCCGGAAGCTTCCGGACATATTCATAAGTTTCCCAAAGCATCACACCGTGGGCCGCATAATCATAAAACACGGGAAACCCATAGTTTCCCATATCACTGCACGGCATTGTACAGTAAAGATATTTCAATGCCAGGGCCGTTTCCGGGGAACAGCCTTCAAGCTGCTCCCGTATCTGCCCCATAATTTCCGGCTGATGCCTGCAAAGCCTTTCAAAATCCTTCTCGATCCTGTCTCTGCTTTTCTCTAAAAACATCGTCCTTCTCCTTACACTTCACTCAGGTGGTCCAGAACCTCTCTGGCCTCCCGGATTTTCTCCTCCGCCGTACGCCAGATTTCAAATTCACTAAAGGAAGGAAGCCCCATATTCACGCCTTCCCGGCGGTATTTCATCTCACTGTCCAGCGTAATTTTACCGGACATATGGAAGGCAGGCGCCCCTGTATAGGAGCCGATTTCCCGAATCACTCCTGCATCGACACCGCTTCCCACCATGATCTGAATTTCGTCACCGGCTTTCTCCACCAGCTCCCTCAGCAATTCCCTGCCCGCAAGGCAGGTATTCTGCTGGCCGGAGGTAAGAATCGTATGGATTCCCAGTTTTTTCGACTGTTCCAGAGCCTCAAAGGGGTCACGGCACACATCAAAGGCTCTGTGAAGCGTTACCGACATTCCTTTTGCTTCTTCCATGAGAATCTCCATCTGCTCCAGATTCAGGCTGCCGTCCGGCTTCAAAATGCCGATGACTGCGCCCTCTGCCCCCAGTTCCCGAAACATGCGAACTTCCTCGCGGATAATCTGAAATTCATAATCCGTATAGCAAAAATCTCCGAATCTCGGACGAATCAGCGCATGAATCCGGATATCGGATTTCTTCCGTATTTCTTTAAACAGACCCGGGCTGGGTGTGGTTCCCCCAATAATCAGGTTTCCGCACAGCTCCAGCCGATCGGCTCCTCCTCTTGCCGCTGCCAGCGCAGATTCCACTGAATCCACACAGGACTCCAAAATTAATTTTGCCACAATTCCTCTCCCTTTCCATCGCAAAGATCACACAGAAAACACTCAGATCAGACGGACTCCGGCGCCTTCCAACGTCTGCATGGTAGCCGGGTCCGGCTCTTTATCCGTAATAATTCCGTTAATGTCATCAAAGTGAGCGAACTTATACGAATCATTGAAATAAAACTTATCCCGTTCCATCACAATGTATTTATGCCGGCTGCTCTCCAGAGCCGCCCTTTTTGTCAGACCGTCCTCCACACCCAGGGTGGTGATGGCGCCGTCCATCATATCAATCCCCGTCGTTCCAAGAAACGCCCGGTCAAAGCTGTATTGCTTAATCACCTGTATGGTGGCGGCTCCCATAAAGCCATTCACGGTACGGTACATGGTTCCCCCCGTACCAATGGCGGAAATCACAGAGCTTTTGGCCAGGATCTGCAGAATATCGATCATATTGCTGACCACAACCACCCTGCGCTTCCGCTTCACCAGAAGCTCGGCAATCTTGATATTGGTAGTGGAAATATCCAGAAAAATCGTCTCATTGTCCTTGATCAGCCCGACTGCCTTCTGGGCAATCATTTCTTTCTTTTCCACATTGACCTTTCTCCGGTCAATAACATCACGCTCCAGCGGATAATCCTGGGACAAAATGGCTCCGCCATAGGTTCTTTTCAGCCTTCCCGCGTTTTCAAGAGCCTTCAGATCCTTCCGGATACAGTCCTCCGTCACCTGAAACAGTTCGCTTAAATCCTTAACCTTGACCTTTCCTTCCAGATTCAGCTTCTGAATAATCGCTTCCCATCTCTCTTCTGTAAACATAAAAGCCCCCCTGCATGTTCTCTGCGCCTTTTTTTATCCCGCCGCTGCCAGGGGATACACCCTTCCCTGTCCCGTTACAGCTTCACGGTTTTTCCTTTAAAGTCACCTCTAATACAGTATCCACCGGATCCAGCAGAACCGGGTCCGGTCCAAGATCCGCAAACACAATATCCGGATAATCGCTGTGTACCCAGCTCGTGGAAATCGGGACCTCTGCTCCGGTAGCCAGATAACGGATATGTTCTACCTCATCTTTTTTGATTCCCATAAGCGGCATGGGACCAATGGTATTCTCATACAGATGATAGTAAAGCTTTCGTCCATTTCTGGTAATCCGCCCCATATCCGGTTTTGCGATATCCGCTTTTCCGCAGCCGTAAATGCTGGCGCTGTTTTTCTTCATCCAGCGTCCGATCTCCGCCAGACGGTCCAGAGATTCCTGCGGAATATTCCCTCTGGCATCCGGTCCGACATTCAGAATCAGATTGCCTCCCTTGGAAACACATTCCACCAGCTTTTTGATCAGCATGGGCGCAGGCTTCCAGTAATGATCCGTCGCGTGAAAGCCCCAGTTGCCGTTCATGGTCACACAGGCTTCCCATACCAGATCCCGACCGTCCACGTCTTTGATCCCTTCCGGCGGAATCATCTGCTCCGGTGTCACAAAATCCCCATGGTAGGGCGTTGGATTTCCGGAAGCCAGAGAACCGTAACCCTCGCCGCTTACCTCCAGACGGTTGTCAATAATCACGTCCGGCTGAAGGCTGCGGACCATATTGATCAGCTCCGTGGCACGCCATTTCTCTCCCCGCATATCATCATAGGAAAAATCGAACCAGAGAAGATCCAGCTTTCCGTAATTCGTACAGATTTCCCGGATCTGCTTATGCATATAATCCAGATAATTATCAAAATTGCGGTGATCATTCCTCTCCTCCTCATGATTTCGCATGGGATGGTTTCGGTCCCCATAATGGGGATAATCTTCATGATACCAATCCAGCAGGGTGAAGTAAAGCCCAACCTTCAGTCCCTCTGCACGGACAGCCTCCACAAACTCTTTGACCAGATCCCGGCCGATCTTTGTATTCGTGGATTTATAATCCGTATACTGGCTGTCAAACAGGCAGAAGCCGTCGTGATGCTTCGCCGTCATCACCACATACTGCATCCCGGCTTCCTTTGCCGCCCTTGCCCAGGCTCTGGGGTCGTAGTCCACCGGATTAAATTCGTCGAAATATTTCTGATAATCTTCGATGGTGATTTCTTCTGTGCTGCGGATCCATTCTCCTCTGGCCGGAATGGAATAAAGGCCGAAATGGATAAACATCCCAAAGCGTGCCTCCTGAAACCAGGCCACACGTTTTTCATATTCTTCACGATTAAATGTGTACATATATTTCTTCTCTCCTTTGAATAAATGTGATGTTGGGGTCAGTTTCTGTCCGGATAGTGGCACTTCACCACATGATCCGGACCGACGCTGGTCAGTTCGGGTCTGACAGTCCGGCACTTTTCCGTGCAGTACGGACATCTGGTGTGGAACAGACATCCCTGAGGCGGATTTACCGGGCTTGGCAGATCACCCTTCAGGATGATGCGGTTTTTCTCTCTGGTGGGATCCGGAATGGGCACCGCCGACAGCAGGGCCTGGGTATAGGGATGACGCGGATTCTCATACAGCTCTTTCTTGGGCGCCGTCTCCACAATGGTTCCCAGATACATTACGCCGATCCGGTCGGAAATCATTTCCACAACACTCAGGTCATGAGAAATAAACAGGTAGGTCAGCTTGTATTCTTCCTGAAGCTGCTGCATCAGATTCAGCACCTGGGCCTGAATGGAAACGTCCAGGGCGGATACCGGCTCATCTGCAATGATCAGCTTGGGATTTACAGTCAGGGCACGGGCGATCCCCACACGCTGGAGCTGTCCTCCGGAAAACTCATGGGGATAGCGCTCGCCGTGCATGGGATTCAGTCCAACGATTTCCAGAAGCTCGTGAACCTTTTTCAGACGCTCGCCGGAACTCATCTTTGTGTGAATCAGCAGCGGCTCCGCAATCAGATCCTGAATCTTAATACGGGGATTCAGAGAGCCGTAGGGATCCTGGAAAATCATCTGAATCTCTTTACGCAGCGGACGCATCTGTTTTTCATCATATTTGGAAATATCCTGTCCGTCAAACCACACTTCGCCGGAATCCGGAACCAGAATGTGATTAATCAGACGGCCGGTGGTGGACTTTCCACATCCGGACTCACCTACCAGAGAGAAGGTCTCGCCTTCCTTGATGTCAAAAGATACATCATTAACGGCATGAACCATTTTTTTCGGGGAAAACATTCCCTTGTTTACCTGGAAGGTTTTCACTGCATGCTTTACGGATACTAATGTCTTACTCATGCTTTGGCTCCCCCTTCTTTTCCATTATTAAACACATGACAGCGAATCTTCCGTGTGGAGGAACCCGGCAGATAATGGAGCTGGGGCTCTTCCTGACGGCATTTCTCCGTGGCATATTTACAGCGGGGCGCAAATTTACAGCCCTTCGGCATGGCGGACAGGTCCGGTACGCTGCCCGGAATGGCGGGAAGCTTCTTCACACCGCTTCCGATCTTCGGAACGGATGCGATCAGACCCACGGTATAAGGATGAATCGGGTTGGCAAACAGTTCCTTCACCGGAGCCTCCTCCATGATACGGCCTGCATACATAACGATTACCCGTGTACACATTTCCGCCACAACACCCAGGTCATGAGTAATCAGAAGAATTCCGCTGTTTCTCTCATTCTTAATCTTCAGCATCAGATCCAGAATCTGTGCCTGGATGGTCACGTCCAGAGCGGTGGTTGGCTCGTCGGCGATCATCAGATCCGGTTCACAGGAAAGAGCCATGGCAATCATCACACGCTGGCTCATACCGCCGGAAAGTTGATGGGGATAGCTGCGGAGAGTGGTATCCGGATCCGGAATTCCCACGGCCTTCAGCACTTCAACCGCTCTCTGGTGCGCCTGCTCTTTACTGAAATTGTTGTGAAGCAGAATCGCTTCCGTAATCTGACGCTCGATCCGCATACACGGATTCAGGGAGCTCATGGGATTCTGGAAAATCATGGACATCTTCCGTCCGCGGATAGAGCGCATTTCCTTCGGGGACAGCTTCAGCAGATCCTTGCCGTCCAGGAGGACCTCTCCATTTGTCACTTTTCCGGATGTATCAATCAGAAGCCCCATAACAGACAGGGACGTAACGGATTTTCCGCAGCCGGACTCACCTACCAGCCCCAGAACCTCTCCCTTGTCAATGTAAAAAGAAACGTCATTCACTGCTGTTACCGTGGACTTTTTATCACGTTTGAACTCTGTACGGAGGTTTTTTACCTCTAATAATCTCTCTGCCATTTTCTCTCCCTCCTATTTCATCTTCGGATCCAGCGTATCACGCAGACCGTCTCCCAGCAGGTTAAATGCCAGAACGGTCAGGAAAATCAGGATACCCGGGAACAGCACCAGATGCGGAGCTGTCGTCAGATAGTTCCGGCTCTGGGAAAGCATGGCGCCCCAGTCAGGCTCTGTCACATTGGCGCCGAAACCCAGAAAGCTCAGGGAAGCGGCAGCCAGAATCGCCGTACCGATACGCATGGTGAAGTTTACAATCAGAGACTGAAGAGTACCCGGGAAAATATGAACCCAGAGAATCCGCCAGTCCTTGCAGCCCAGGGAGCGTGCCACCTCAATGTAAAGGGATTCCTTTACCGTCAGCGTTGCGCTTCGGGCCAGACGGGCCACCGAAGGCACTGTGAAGACTGCAACCGCAATCACGACATTGATCACGCCGGGCCCGATGATCGCCACAACGGCAATGGCCAGCAAAATATCCGGGAAAGAAAACAGAATATCGGAACCGCGCATTACGATGGATTCAATAATGCCTCCGTAATAGCCTGCCAGCAGTCCCAGGAACGCACCGATAACAGTACCGATGATAACGGATGCCAGAGCAACGCCCAGAGACAGGCGGGTACCTACCAGCAGACGGCTGAATACGTCACGTCCGTATTCATCGGTGCCCCACCAGTGTGCCGCGCTGGGTCCCTGAAGCAGTGCCGTATAATCCGGTGCCGCTGCGTCATAGGGAGCCAGAATCGGGCCGAAAATGGCCGCAATGACCATGACCAGAATGAAAATCAGCGCGATAACCGCCGTCTTTCTTCTCAAAAACTTTTTAATAAATTCCTTGGTTTTGCTTTTGGCCTTGGGCAGCTCTTCTGCCTCATAGGCATTTCCCGCAGAAGTGGTCTTTATTTCTTTCTCAGCCATATTCTTTCCTCCTTAATCATATCGTACCTTCGGGTTCAGCACACCGTAGAGCAGGTCCACGATCAGATTGACCACGATATATTCCACTGCGAAGAACATCAGCAGCGCCTGTACTACCTTGTAATCACGATAGTTAATGGAGTCAACCAGAAGACGTCCCAGACCCGGAATGGAAAATACGGTTTCCACCAGAACGGAACCGGACAGCAGACCGCCGATCTGAAGGCCCGTAACCGTAACAACCTGAATCAGGGAGTTTTTGAAAGCATGACGCATGGTAACAAAAAATTCACCGAGACCTTTGGCACGGGCAGTCCGCACATAATCCTCGCGAAGGCTCTCCAGCATGGAGGAACGGGTGAAACGTGCCAGGATCGCCATGGTGCCGGCGCCCATGGTCAGAGAGGGAAGGATATAGCTCTTCCAGGAATCCAGACCGGAGGTGGGGAGCCATCCCAGCTTTACAGAGAAGAGCTGAATCAGCATCAGGCCCAGCCAGAAGCTCGGAACAGAAATACCGGAAATGGCAATGAGCATTCCGATGTAATCCATGGCCTTTCCCCGTTTTACCGCGGAAAGAATTCCAAGTCCGATTCCGATAATGGCGGACCAGATAATGGAGCAGATCGTCAGCATGACGGTAGGCTTAAACCGGGGAGCAATGGTATCGAATACTGTCGCGCCGTTTTTAATGGATTCTCCCAGATCTCCGGTAAACAGTCCCTTCATATAGTCCACATACTGGGTCAGAAGCGGTTTATTCAGTCCAAGCTGCTCTCTCACCAGCTCAACTTCTTCTGCTGTAGCGTCCATACCTGCCTGCATACGGGCCGGATCGCCTGGGATCAGATGAATATACATGAAAATAAAAAATGAGATAGCCAGCAGCAGGGGAATGGCGCTTATAATTCTTTTTAAACAATAACGTCCCATAGTGTTCGCACATTTTCCTTTCCATAAAATTTTCTGCCTTTTTAACGAAAGGCGGCCACCGCCTTATCAGGGATGACCGCCTTTGCATTGAACATCGCTGTTCGATTATAGAAATTTACTGAGCCAGTACGGCATTCTGATATCTGATCGTGCCATCCGGAGCTACATATGCGCCAGACAGGTAAGACTGGGTCGCGTATACGATCTGGTCCGTTCCAAGGAACAGCCAAACTGCGTCATTCCATGCCAGCTCCTGAGCTGTCTGATAGTATGCTGCCTTGTCTTCTTCGGTAGCTGCTGCCAGACCTGCATCCATCGCTGCATCGAAATCAGGATTGTTATAGTATACGGTATTCGCACTGGTCGGCGGGCACATGGTGCTGTACAGAAGCGCACGCATGGAGCTGTCTGCAGAGAAGTCAGATGCGGACCAGTTTACATACCACATATTGATCTCAGCGTCTTCCAGCGGAACATAAATCTTGTCAGAAACAGTTGCCGGCTCCATCGGAACAACTTCTACGGTGATACCGATCTGAGCGAGCTGCTGCTGAATAAAGGTCATACCCTTGATTTCCTGGGTGGTATTGTCGCCCCAGATAGTCAGATTAAAGCCATCTGCATAGCCTGCTTCTTCCATCAGAGCTTTTGCTTTTTCCAGATCATAGGTGTATGGAGTCTGCTCTTTGTAATACTGGATTACAGAAGGAACGGTAGAAGTAGCAGCTTCGCCGTATCCGCCGTACATAACTGCAACATAAGCGTCTTTGTCAATGGCATAGTTCATAGCCTGACGAACGCGAACATCACTGAGGGCCTCTACGTTGGTATTCAGAGTTACATATCTCATGATATTGGATACGCTGGTATCTACCTGAGCGCCTTCGGTTCCTTCTACTACGGAAAGCTGGTCAGAAGCCACCGGGTAGATCAGATCTGCTTCACCGGTCTGCAGCATAGCGGTACGGGTACCTGCTTCCGGAACCTCTTTGATGGTCACGGATTCAACGCCCGGTTTCTCACCCCAGTAATCTTCGTTTCTGGTCATGGTCACGTGATCGCCTTCAACCCACTCGGAGAAAACGTACGGGCCGGTTCCGCATGCATGATACATCACGTCGTTGCCGTATTCTTCAATGGCTGCCGGGCTGATAAAGCACATCTGGGTCAGCTTGTTCAGGAATACACCGTAGGGCTCGGACAGGGTGAATACAACGGTATAATCATCCGGAGTCTCGATGCTGGCAACACGCGGAGTCTCATTTCCTTCTGAATCGGTCTTGAAATAGGTTCTTCTGCTCTTCAGGCCATTATCTACGTTAAATACACGGTCATAGTTGGCCACAACAGCCGCTGCGTTAAAGTCGGTTCCATCATGGAACTTCACGCCCTGACGCAGGTGGAAGGTATAGGTCAGAGAGTCATCGGATACTTCCCATGACTCAGCCAGAACGCCTTCCAGCTCCTGATTCTCATCAAAATGAATCAGCTCCTCATACACACCGCGGGTTGCGGAAATGGCATTGGTATCAGAAATGTTCTGCGGGTCCATGGACATTACGGTACCTTCAATGGCAATGACCAGATCATTATCCGCCGAGGTTTTGCCTTCTGCTGAAGCTGTCATGCCAGCCATGGAAAGAGTCATGGCTCCGGCCAGTACGAGGGCAAGGATTTTTTTCATTTTCATACTTGATCTCTCCTTTGTGATGTAAATTTGTTAAGGGTTCCTGGAATAAAAAAAGTATTTCCTGATCGTTGCATAAAGAGAAAATAGTAACTAAATCCTTTCTGTGGTCAATAGTACACTGGTTCTGCTCCGTCGCATGTCAATAAAGAAATACTGTTTTAAGTGATTTCAGTATAACACTTGTCTGTCCCTGTGTCAATTGTTTTTTATCGTTTTGTCTTGTTTTTATGTATTGTTTGGTATTATTTTGTATTTATTGCACAAATTGGGCGCCATATTTCCTTCTGCTGGAAACAGACGCCCGAAAACTTTTTATTTCATCCGCCAGCCGGCCAGATATTTATTCTTCAGAAGACCCCCGGTAAGCTTTCCCCAGCCCAGAGGATAACCGTTTACACAAACCAGCTGCCAGCCCCGGCTGCGTCCCACCGGAATATCATCCACGCTGACAGTCTCCCCCTTCAGATACCGGAAAACCCGTTCATCTGTCCAGGAGAAATTCACACTGGAGGCATATTCTCCCCGGCGCAGCGCCATGGCAAAGGACTGGCTGGGTTCAAAGCGGTCCTTTTTTAATTCTCCAAGATAGAGGCCGTTTCGCAAAAATGTCAGGCCTCCGCGCCCATCCAGGTATTCCGGGATAAAATATACCTGCCCCCTGCGGATTTCCAGGCGCTCCGGGGCCAGATCCATGGACACATCCCGGAAAAACTCATCCAGAATTGCCTGATCCGCCCTGGAAATGCGGCTTCGGGGCGTTTCGGCCCCCCGTCCGGCTCCTTCCCTCTCAGCCCTGTGCTCCGGCAGGACTGAGGGCTCTCCCTTCTGAAGCAGCGCCAGAAAATGCCCCTCTCCCGGCAGCTTATGAGGCCAGATCCGGGCGCAGAGTTCCAGCTCCCGGCAGAAGCTGCCATCCTCTCCCGGCGCCCAGGAAGGCATTCCCGGCGCAAAGAAATCCTCCTGCCCTTTTGCCTGGCCCGCGGCAGGCCGAATGGGCAGAAGCCGGAATTCCGGACACGTTTCCAGCAGATACCGGATCACCTGCTCATTTTCCTCCGGCGCAAACGTACAGGTCGAATACAGAAGCATTCCCCCGGGCCGCAGCATCCGGGCCGCCCGGAGAATAATCTCCTTCTGTATTTTCGCGCAGGAGGCAGGCTTCTGGGGTGTCCACGCCTTTGCCACATCCGGATCCTTCCGGAACATCCCTTCCCCGGAACAGGGTGCATCCACCAGAATCTTATCAAAAAAGCCCTCAAATTTCTCCGCAATCTTCCCGGGTACCTCATTCAATATAAACGAATTCGGGATTCCAAAAACCTCAATATTTTTCAGCAGTGCCTTTGCTCTGGAAGCACTGATGTCATTGGCCACCAGAAGACCCTGTCCTCTTAACCTCGCGCCAAGCTCTGTGGCTTTCCCACCGGGAGCCGCACACAGATCCAGAACCTTTTCTCCGGGCTCCACCGGCAGAATGGAAGCCGGCGTCATCGCGCTTGGCTCCTGGAGATAATAAAGGCCCGCATAGTAAAAGGCATGTCTGGAGGGCTGATCCTCCTCCTCATAATAAAACCCGTTATCCACCCAGGGGATCTGCGTCAGATGAAAGGGGGCGATCCGGCGGAAATCCTCCACCGAAATCTTCGCCGTATTCACCCGAAGTCCAAAGCGCCTGGGCTCCTGATAGCTGTCCAGAAACGCCTGGTAATCCTCTCCCAAAAGCGTCTGCATTCTCTCTGAAAATTCTTCCGGTAATTTTGCCATAATCTCTACTCCACCTATCTGTTCATTCTCTTTTTCCATCCCCTTCGGGCTGTTGGGACAGCGGCTACTCCACACTCTTTAAGGATTCCACCATATCAATCTTCTTCAGCTTGAAATGCATGGAAAAGTTTACAAACGCAGAAAATCCGCAGGTAAGAAGGATTGCATAGACATTGCTGATCATTCGGATATTTCTGCCGAACATGCACTCATCCACTTCCACTGTCACGATGATATACCGGTGAAGGAGGGCTCCCAGAAAGATGCCGAAAAACGCACCGATCAGAGTCAGCAGAATGTTTTCCCGGTATACATAGGCGGATACCTCTCCGTCATAAAAGCCCAGAACCTTCAGCGTCGCCAGCTCCCTCTTCCGCTCATTGATGTTGATGTTGTTCAGGTTATAAAGCACCACAAAGGCCAGCATTCCCGCTGATACGATCAGAATGACAATCACGCTGTCCAGAGTGCCCAGCATATCGTCCAGCTGATCTTTGATGCTGCCCGTATAGCTGATGCTCAGTGCCGCGTCCTGCTTCAGAAACGTCGTTCCCAGTTTTTCAATTTCTTCCTCTTCTTCCAGGTCCGTGCAGAAAATCCGGTTGTTGAACTCCGGCGCCTGTCCGAATACCTGTTCATAGAGCTCCGCCGACATATATGCATAGTGCTGCATATAATTCTCACAGATCCGGCCCACCGTCACCGTAATCTCCTCTCCGTCTCCCGGCACAATGACAAAGGAATCTCCCACGCTTACATCCAGCAGCTTCGCCGTCTTCTCCGCCAGAATCACACCATCGTCTCCCAGCTCATAGGTTTCCTTTGTCTCCCGGTCACGGAAATTCACAAAGGACGAGAGATTCTCCCTGGTTTCCGGCACCATCAGGTAAACATCCCGCTGATTCTTCCCGTTTTTCATGGTCAGCTTCTTCATATAAACGCTCATCTGGGCCGTCACATCCGGATTTTCCTCCAGCGCTTCTGTAAGCCTGGCCAGTTCCTCCTCCGAGGCGTCATCATCCTGGATAATCATGGCGTCATAAAGCTGTATCTCCTGATACTGCAGAACCGCCACATCCATAATCGAATCCTGCAGGCCAAATCCCACCAGCAGCAGGGCCATACAGCCGCTGATTCCGAAAATCGTCATGAAAAACCGCTTTTTGTAGCGGAAGAGATTCCGGATGGTGGACTTCCAGCTGAAGCTTAAGTGTTTCCAGATAAAACCGATATGCTCCAGAAGCACCCGCTTGCCCTGTCTGGGGGAGGGCGGACGCATCAGGTTCGCCGGCGTATCCAGAAGCTCCCTGTAGCAGGAGGAAAGGGCTGCAAATACCGTACAGCAGACGGCGATTCCCGTGGCCGCTCCCGCGGAATCGATCTGATAAGGCAGCACCATCTGGTTCATATGCTGGTAAATGATCCCATAGGCCTGTATGATCACAAAGGGCAGGAATTTCTGCCCGAACAGCACTCCGACAATGCTCCCTCCCAGAGTCGCCAGCAGGGCATACATCACATATTTCATGGCAATGGACCATTTTCCATAGCCCAGAGCCTTCAAAGTCCCGATCTGCGTCCGTTCCTCCTCAACCATACGCGTCATGGTAGTCAGACTGATCAGCGCCGCCACCAGGAAAAACAGTGCCGGAAATACCCTGGCAATGCTGGCGATCCGGTCCGCATTGTCCCCGTATCCGCCGTAATCCGTCAGATCTTCCCTGGTGGAAACCGACCACTCCGGAACTTCAATCTCTGCCAGATCCGCTTCCGCATCGTCAATCTCCTGCTGGGCATCCGCAATTTTCTGCTCGCCGTCGGCGATTTCCTCCTCTGCTTCCTTTTTGGCATCCTCGTATTCGATCCGCCCGTCAGCCAGTTTCTGTTCATTTTCCCGGATTTCTTCCTCGGCATCTGCAATCTCCTGCTCTGCCTTTTTGATTTCCTCTTCGGCATCCAGAAGCTCCTGCCGGGCATCCAGAAGCTCCTGCTCGCCATCCGCCAGCTGCTGTTCTCCGTCGGCGATTTCCTGCTCCGCGCTGTCGAGCTGGGCCTCCCCGCTGCTCAGCTGGGCCCATCCGGAAGCAATCTGCGCCGAACCACTGTCCACCTGAGCCTGGGCCTCATTTAACGAGCTCTCCTGGCTGCTGATCTCGGCCCAGGCCGCATCCAGCTCTGTCCTGCCCTGAGCAAGCTGCTGCCGTCCCGCCTCCACCTCACCCCTCTGGGTATCAATGGACAGCTGGCCGTTGTTAATCTGGGCTTCCGCACTCAGAAGCTCTGCTTCCTTTGACTGAATTTCCGCTCTGGCTGCTTCCAGCTGAGGCTGTGCCATCTGCAGGGCCATCTGGCCCTCTTCTGTAACTGCCGCAGCTTCCAGAACTGCTTTCTGATTCTCATACTCCGTCCGTGCCGTCTCAATCTGAGCCTTCCCGTTTTGGAGCTCCTCACTCTGCTGATAAAGCTCAAGCTGGGCCGCGTCCAGAGCTGCCTCTGCTTCCTCAATCTGAGCCAGACTGGAGGCATATTCCTCCTCCCGGACATACAGTGTATTCTTCGCATCCTCCAGCTGGGCCCATCCGCTGGCCACCTGAGCTGCCGCACTGTTCAGCTCCGCCTGCTTCGTGTTCAGTTCGCTGCGGCTGCTCTCAATCCCGCTGCGTCCATCTGCCGCCTGGGCCCTGGCATCCTCCAGCTGACTTCTGGAATCCTCCAGCTCTTCCCGGGCATCCGCCAGCTCTTTCCAGCCGTCCATCACTTCCTGCTTGGCGTCCTTCACCTTGGCTTTTGCGTACCGCAGCTCAGCCCGTCCATCCTCCAGCTGCTGCTGGGCATCGTCAATCTCTTCCTGAGCATCGGCCAGCTTTTCCTCTGCTTCCTGTTTTCCGTCCTCCAGCTCCTGTCTGGCATCCTCCAGCTTTTCCTTTCCTTCCTCCAGCTTCTCATTGGCCTCGTCCATGATCTCATCATACCGGGCCTGACAGCGGACCTCTTCAATCCCCTCTGCCTGGGCTTTCACCTCATCGATGAGCGCCGGATATTCATCCCCGAAGGCATTCAGCTCCTGCGCGCCTGCAGCCGCAAGCCAGATTTCCGTATAAAACTCCATGTCAAAGGTATCCGCCGGAACATAGAGGACTCCCGATACCTCACCGCTTCCCAGAGTGGTGTTTCCCCGGCTGAAGGAAATGTACATGGGACTGTTTCCGATTCCGGTGACTGTAAAGGTATGAGTCCGCAGAACCCCCTCTTCCTCTTCATCCAGGCTCTCTTCCACCACAAGCTGATCTCCCACGGAGATTCCCAGCCTGGAAGCCAGCTCATCATCCATGAAGCATTCCCCGGTCTTTGTGGGCATAGTCCCCTCCGACAGGGTCAGCTTCTGAAAATCCTCCGCAATGGATTCCACATGGAGAACCTTCTGATTGGCTTCATTTCCATACAGGACATCCGTCATCCAGGCTCCCCCCGCCCTTTCCACGCCCTCCAGCGCTTCCAGAGCCTCCACATCCTCATCCGTCAGTCCCAGGGTTCCGATCACCCGCAGATCCATCAGTTTTTCCGCATCAAAATAAGCGTCTCCGGAGCTTCTCATATCCGGATCCGATGCCTGAAGTCCCGCAAAAAAAGCCACACCCAGCGCCACGATAAAAAAGATCGAGGCAAACCGGTTAAAGCTTTTTCTGATTTCCATAAAAAAGTCTTTGCGCAATGCCCGTTTTTTCATTGTCTTCCTACCATTCGATGTTTTCTACGGATTCCGGATTTTCGTTCCGGTACATTTCCGAAACCTTCCCGTTCTTAATCCGGATAACCCTGTCAGCCATAGGTGCAATTGCCGAGTTGTGCGTAATCACAATCACCGTCATGTTCCGGTTCCGGCAGGTGTCCTGCAGAAGCTTCAGAATGGATTTTCCGGTCTGGTAATCCAGCGCTCCCGTGGGCTCATCGCAGAGCAGAAGCTTGGGATTCTTCGCCAGAGCCCTGGCAATGGAAACCCGCTGCTGCTCCCCGCCGGACAGCTGGGCCGGGAAATTTCCGAGCCGTTCCCCCAGTCCCACATCCTCCAGAACATCCTTCGCCTTTAAGGGCTGGCGGCAGATCTGCAGCGCCAGCTCCACATTTTCCAGTGCCGTCAGATTCGGCACCAGATTATAAAACTGAAAAACAAATCCGATATCATTCCTCCGGTATCCGGTCAGCTTCCGCTGAGAATACCCTGCAATATCCTCCCCGTCCACAAGGACGCGGCCGCTGGTGGCGGTATCCATCCCGCCCAGAATATTCAGCACCGTGGTCTTCCCGGCACCGCTGGGACCCACCACCACCACAAATTCTCCTTTTTTAATTGAAAAATTGATCCCGTCCACCGCCCGGATCTCTACCTCTCCCATGCGGTAAATCTTGGACACGTTTTCCAGCTTTACAAAATCCTCAGTCTCAAACAGGCCCATGTTCCGCCCTCCGTCTTCCGCTGTATTTCTGCTGCTGTTCCTCCCAAACCATTTTTCCTGAACAGCAACATTTTGCTTACTTTCATAATAACATAGAAGCTTTGAAAAACGAGCGAATTTTCTATAAAATATTTATAAAAAAGGAAACAGAAAACGGGAGGCCTACGCCTCCCGTACGATATCTGCATAACAGCCCTTTACCACCCGGATCAGATCCTCCGGATTCAGCTTAATCGTCGTCCCGATTCGTCCTCCGCTGACATAAATCTGCGGATAATCCCTGGCTGTCTGATGGATCACCGTCCGAAACTGCTTCTTCATGCCCAGAGGGCTGCAGCCTCCCCGGACATATCCGGTAATCTTCGTAATGTCCTTCACATGAATCATTTCCACGGATTTCTCCCCTACGGCCCTGGCCGCGGCTTTCAGATCCACTTCATCGGCAATGGGAACCACAAATACATAATATTCGCCGCTTTTTCCCTGCATCACAAGGGTTTTAAAGGACTGCTCCACAGGAGCCCCCGTGATCTCCGCCGTATGAAGGCCGTCAATAAACTCCTCACATTCATACTGAATCAATTCATAGGAAATTTTATTTCTGTCCAGGATGCGCATCGCATTGGTCTTGACTTCCTTGCCCATATAAATAATCTCCCAACATGTTCCATTCCTCTGCAAAAATGCAGTGATACAGCGTTTTTTCCTCCATCCTGCGCAGGCATTCCTCATACCCCATCCACAGAACCGAATCCACCTCTGACAGCTGAAGCCGCATCTGCTCCGGCCTTTTATGCTGCGTAAATTTTCACAATTTCAATCAGCGTCTGCGCCGCAATGTCCATCCCTTCCGCTGTGATGTGCTCATAGGGTCCATGGAAGGCAAATCCGCCGGTTCCCAGATTCGGACAGGGCAGTCCCATATAGCTTAATCTCGCTCCGTCTGTGCCGCCCCGGATGGGAACCACACTGGGCTCCACGCCTGCTCTTCTGGCCGCCTCCATGGCATTCTCAATCAGATGATAGCAGGGACGGATTTTCTCCGCCATATTCCGGTAGCTTTCCTTAATCGTAACGGAAACCGTTCCTTCCCCGTACTTTTTATTCAGTTCCTCCGCCGTCTTCTCCATGATTTTCTGACGCTCTGCAAAGCTCTCAGCATCATGATCCCGGATAATATAGCTCATGGAAGCCTTTTCCACACAGCCATCAACTTTCATCATATGATAAAAGCCCTCATAGCCCTCTGTATCCCTTGGCGTTTCTCCGGCAGGAAGCATGGAATTATACTCCATGGCCACCAGCCCCGCATTAATCATGGTATCCTTTGCAGAACCCGGATGAATATTGAAACCTTTTACCGTCACCGTGGCAGATGCCGCATTAAAGTTCTCATATTCAATCTCACCCTCTTTTCCGCCATCCACCGTATAGGCAAATTCCGCGTCAAAACCGGCCACATCAAAGTGATCCGCTCCGCTGCCCACTTCTTCATCGGGAGTAAAACCGATGCTGATCTTTCCATGGGGAATCTCTCCCTTTAAGAGCTCCTCCGCCATGGTCAGAATTTCCGCAATCCCCGCTTTGTCATCCGCTCCC
Organism: Candidatus Limivivens sp.; assembly: GCA_034101475.1. Lineage (GTDB taxonomy): Bacteria > Bacillota > Clostridia > Lachnospirales > Lachnospiraceae > Limivivens. The sequence continues at coordinate 21,568 of JAXEJQ010000142.1, read as the reverse complement.
AGAATCGTATGCCCGTCACTGGTAATCAGCGTCCGGCCTTTCAGAGACGGCAGATGGGGAAATACCGCTGCCTCCAGCGCTCTTCCGCTGTCTCCCAGCAGCAGATCCTGCCCGTCATAATCCGGATGAAGCTGCGGCTGAATCAGTCTGTCCACGAACTCCGAAACCGTATCCATATGGGCAATAAAGCCCAGCTTTGTCTTCTCTTCATAGCCCGGCGTGGCCGGAATCGTCCCGTAAACATAGCACTTCTCGTCTACGCGTGCGTCTGTAATTCCCATTTCCTGCATTTCCTTCACCAGTAAATGGGCCAGGTTAAACTGACACTGCGTAGTGGGAACTGTTCCGCTGGTCTCACTGCTGGCAGTCGGAATACAGACATAATTCAATAATCTCTCATATGCTCTCATCTTTAACACCTCTCTGATGGCAGCAGTTTTCGGATTCCTCCTGCTGCTTCAGATCCCTCTCTTGTAATGATATTCTCCACTATACCCTTTTTTTCGGAAAATATCAATGACCAGATTTGGGGTCAGGTACCATAAACTCGGAACAACATGCAAAAAAATAAAGCCTACCCTGTCTGCAAACAGGATAGGCGGCTCTCACTGAGAGCTAATTAACCCTATATCCGGAAGCATCCACCTTGTGGGCGGTTATTCTTCCTAGGTAAAATATAACACTTCTTCTTTTGAAAGTGAAGCAGAACTTTGAGCAATCCCAGGGTTGTTTCATAAAGACCATGTACCAACCATTCTCGCTTTCGGCAGTCTCGATCAGGCTACATATGCCGCTGAAGTGCGGGGTCAGGTACCATAAACTATCTTCATGTCAGGGGGAAATTACATTTCTCTGTTCCAGCGCCAGCCCAATCAATCGATCTGTCTGGTCTGCCATAAACAGAGGAATGTTCAACACATCATCATCCAGCTTCAAGTTATCCAGAGAGAACCGCACACGGAGCTTAACCTGATCCGGAAACAGTTCCCTGAATTTTTTCAGGCTTTTGCTGGTTGTATTAGCCTCGGACTTGACCTCAACAGGGAAAATATCATTTTCCCGCTGAATGAGGAAATCCACTTCATAGGGCGGATTGCTTTGGCTCCAGTACCGTGGAACCACTTCAAACTGCGTAATCAAAGTTTGAAGCACAAAGTTCTCAGTCAATGCGCCTTTGAACTCGGTGAACAGGCGATTTCCTTCCCCAAAGGCTGTAGGAGCCAACTGCGCCAGACGGCGGAGCAAACCCACGTCCACCAGATAAATCTTAAAGGCCGAGAGGTCATCATAGGCAGACATTGGCAGACCGGGAGCAGTGCTGCGGTAGATTTTATGCACCAGCCTGGCATCCACCAGCCACTGCAGGGCATCTTCATATTCACGGGCTCTTGCCCCCTCTTTGACCACCTTGTAGATAAACTTCTTATTTTCCCTTGCCAGCTGGGATGGGAGGGACTTCCAAATCATAGAGATCTTCGGAAACTCACTGACATTGGGATGCTTGGCAAAGTCACGTTCATAAGCACCGATAATACCAGACAGGGCTTCCTGCATGGCAGAGACATCCCGTGCCTCCGTCCACATGAGCACAGGTTCCGGCATGCCGCCGGTGACATAGTACATCTTCAATTTCTCATAGAGCGGATTGAAAAAGGCGTCAGGAATCGGCTCAATGGTATCCACACTTTCAAGATATTCAGCAAGGTTTTCATCGCCATTGGCAGGCAGGAATTCCGTGAAGGTCATAGGATCCATCTGCATGAAGTTGACCTTTCCCACCGGAAAAGAAGACGGTTTTGCCAGGGCAATGCCCAGCAGAGAACCTGCGCAGGCAATGTGATACTGTGGGGCATTCTCGCAGAAATACTTCATAGAGTTGATGACCTTGGGACAGTCCTGTACCTCGTCGAAGATGATGAGAGTCTTTTCCGGCATGATCTTCTGACCACTGGCCAGCATCAGATTCTGTAAGATGCGATCCACGTCCTTTGTGGTCTCAAAAAACTGTTTGTATTCCTCGTTTTCATCAAAATTAAAGTATGCTGTATTTTCATAATAGCGTCTGCCGAATTCTTTAAGGACCCAAGTTTTGCCCACCTGACGCACGCCTTTTAAGATCAGCGGTTTGCGGTAGGGTGAATTCTTCCAATCCAGCAGTTTTTTCAGAATCAATCGTTCCATAGATACACCCATTCACACTTTTATTGGAGTTTCTGTGTTTTGTTATCACACTTTTATTATATTCTTCTTCCATCGAAATTACAACCATCATCACAAAATCATTTAAATTCATGAGCCAAGGGACAAATGGACATGAAAATCCGTGCTTGCATGGATTTTCATGTCTATGGGGCCCGCAAAACATGAGCGAATTGCGAATGTTTTCGTCGATTTTGGGTGCTGCGTCCCAGTGGGACGCGTTAAGCACCGACCGCAGCGAAGCGAAGACGCACAGCACGGAAAAATTGACGAAAGGCTCATTTGTCGGGCAACTCAATTCATGAAAGTGGGGCCAGGTACCATGCACCTGGATTCCGGTATAAAAAATATTGCCAATGGAGATTCCTTTCGGTACAATGAAAGGGAGAACGGAAACGATAATTTCGGAAAGGATCAGTGTGTGCCAATGTCAAGGGTAAAGCTGCCGATCGGAGTAGAGAATTTTGAAAAAATCCGCCACGACGGCTATTATTATGTGGATAAAACAAAATTAATAGAACAAGTTCTGAATAAAGGAAATGAAGTTGTTTTGTTCACACGGCCGCGTCGCTTTGGAAAATCGTTGAACATGAGTATGCTTCGTTATTTTTTCGAAGCCGGTACAGATAAAACTTTGTTTGATGGCCTTTTTGTTGCTAAGAATAAAGAACTGTGTGATAAATATATGGGAAAATTTCCGGTTGTTTCCATCAGCCTGAAAGGCGTGAATGCGCGAAATTATCAGGAAGCGTTTCATCTGCTGGCCGAAATCATAAATGAAGAGGCGGAGCGCCTGCAGTTCCTGACGGAAAGTGAAAAGCTCTCACAGATCGATAAGACGCGTTTTGAAAGATTGCTGTCTGAAAATATGAGCCACAGAACGCTGGTTTCCAGTCTGCGCAGACTTACAAATCTTCTTGCAAAACATTACGGTGAAAAAGTAATTGTTCTGATTGATGAATATGATGTGCCGTTAGCAAAAGCAAATGAAAACGGTTATTATGATGAGATGGTACTTTTAGTCCGCAATCTGTTTGAAAATGCATTGAAAACAAATGACAGCCTGAAGTTTGCAGTGCTGACCGGATGTCTCCGCGTAGCGAAGGAGAGTATTTTTACCGGTCTGAATAATCTGAAAGTTTATTCAATCACAGATGTGGAGTTTGATGAGTCATTTGGTTTCACCGATGATGAAGTGAAAGCACTGCTCCACTATTACGGGCTGGAGGATCATTATGAACAAGTGAAGGAATGGTACAACGGATACCGTTTCGGAAAAGCAGACGTGTATTGTCCATGGGATGTGATTAATTACTGCAGTGATCATCTGAGCGATCCGTATGTGGAACCGAAAAACTATTGGCTCAATACCAGCGGAAATGATGTAATCAATCATTTCATTGACAGTGTGAATGAGAAGCGGCAGCTGACAAAAACAGAGCTGGAGCGTCTCGTAAGCGGAGAGACCGTTCAAAAGGAAATCAATCAGGAGCTGACATATAAAGAAATTTACTCAACCATAGAAAATCTGTGGAGTACTCTTTTTATAACCGGATATCTCACACAGCGAGGGGATTCAAACGGAAATCGTTATAACCTTGCTGTTCCCAACAGAGAAATTCGAAATATTATGACAGAGCATATTTTGGCGATGTTCAAAAAATGTATTGCCCAGGATGGAAAAATGGTAAATGATTTCTGCAATGCATTGCTGAATGGAGATCCGGATAAGGTCGAAAGATTGTTTACAGCGTATATGGAAACAACGATCAGTGTCCGTGACACCTTTGTCCGAAAACCGATCAGAGAAAAATTCTATCATAGTCTTCTTCTCGGTATTCTGAGTTTTAAGGATGGATGGTGTACGGCTTCTAATAAAGAATCCGGTGATGGATTCAGTGATATTCTGATACAAATTGACAATGCAGACATGGGAATTGTGATAGAAATAAAGTATTCAGAAACAGAGAAAAAAATGGAAAGGGACTGCAAAGAAGCACTGAAGCAAATTGTTAACAAAAATTATACAGAAGCACTGCATCCGTTTGGAATTCATAAAATTCTGAAATACGGCATTTCCTGCAATATAAAAAAATGCAGAGTAATGCTTGAGATTGAGGACGTACACGCAGAGCCAGATTAATCAGAACCGAAGGTGCTTCTGAAAACCTCCTGGAAACAGAAGTATGAGGCAAGGGCAGGAATCATTCTTCCTGCCCTGTATAAATTTCCATATGGAAAAACCTTCTGTCTCATCCCAGCACATCGTAAATGCGGATCTCAACGCCCCAGTCCCGTCCCTGGACTTCTGACCGGAAGCGCTGCTGGCACAGATATTCTCCCAGAACCAGACTGTCTGTGATAAATCTTGGGCAGGCATGCAAAAAAGGATCCTTTCGATTGGCAGCCGTAAAGTATGCATTATTTTCAACAAAAAGGAAGCAGTCGTTTCCGGCGCTGTCCTTTCCCCGGAACATATATTTTGCGCACATATTTCTGCTGCCCGCCGGATTTTCCACCTGCACATCCGCGGCTCCCGGCAGAATTTCGCCTGTAAACAGCCCGGATTCCACTTTTCCGGTAAATGGAATGATGGTTACGGCACCATACGGGCCACTCATATCTGAAACTCCTGCATCATCACAAAAAATCTGAAATGTCATAATCAGTTTATCCATTCTTCTCCTCCTAACCTTCTTCCGGTTTTTCCTTTGCTTTATGTCTGGTTTTCTTCCAGCTTTTCTTTTACTTTATGTCTGTCCCTCTTTCCGGTTTTCTTTTCCTTCATATCTGCTTTTCCACGGGTCTTCCTTCAGCTTTGCGCCCTGCATTCCGCCATTCTCCGTCCTGCTCACAGCTCCTCATTTATCCGAATACATCCGGTTTCCGGATCCCTGGAAAACTGCCGGATAAATTCCCAGGTCAGCTCCGTCAGGGCTCTGGAGGGCCAGTGGGCCGATTTTCCCATGCAGATAAAGCGGGCCAGGTTTTCTCCTGCCGGATTGACGCAGTCTCCAACAAAATGGCTTCGGTTTTCTCTCAGAATCACACTGGTTCTCTCAAACGGAAATCCCAGCTTCTCCGTGACAATATCCGCGCTGAAGCGGGCTTCCTCACGCACCTTTTCCTCCGGAATCCGGCTGCAGCCGGCGATCTGACGCCAGTTATTGACCGATGCAATCTTGTTTTTACCGGACAGATCGATTCGGTCCGTTTTTTCTCCGGTGTCGCCTCCCGGCGGCGTAAAGGGCGGTTCGTCTTCCGTCACCGGAAGAAGACCCAGGATTTCCTGCTCTCCCATGCAGACACAGACCGGCAGCTTCACCTCTGCGGCATGCCCGACCATCTCCGGTGTAATCGTTTCTCCCGGCCAGTAAACATCATTCTGGCGATGGACACCGGTGGGGCCATTGGCAAAAAGCATTCCGCCGATTCCCACCGCAGCAAACCGTTCCGGCCAGCGGATGCCGTGACGGCTGGTCATAAATCCTCCCAGAGAATAACCGACCATATACACGCGGCTCCAGTCCACGGGATAATGCTCCTTCGCGTAAGCAAACAATTCCTCAATTTTTTCCACAGTCTCCGTCTCCGGAATGATCACAATGACCTCTTCCCTCGCCGCGATATGGGTGTAGCCGTAACTCTCCGCCAGATAAATGGGGTTGCCGGATCCATGCATCACAAACAGCAGCGGATAGTGTCTGCCCGGATCGTTTCCGTTTACATAGCTGAGCGGCAGATAAGAAGCCCATTTCTCAGCCATGCAGTCTGCCTGATGAAGTTCCTTTTTCAGGCCCCGCTCCTCCCAGTAGTTCAGAACCTCCGCACATCCTTCCTCCGGATAGGACAGCATACACTCCTGATTCTCCAGGATGCCCGTCAGGCTTTCACTCTTTCCATAAGCCTCCAGGTCAAACGCATCCGAACTCATCATATCCAGAAGGTGCAGCAGTCCTTCTCTTCCTTTTTTTCCTTCTTCCATGGTTTGATTCTCCTTTCTTTAACATTATTCTATGAGTTACCCGACAAATGAGCTTTCCTGCTTTCCTCCAGTACCCGGTTCAGGCAGCCTCCCATCAGACGGTGATAGAGCTGAATCATTCGTCCGATAAACAGAGCTGAGAAAACCGTTCCCACGCCGATTCCAATGATTCTGCGTGCAGTGATCAGCGTCATTGCCGCAGTCGCACAGATCATCACGCAGTCAAAAATCAGCTTCCCCTGTCCGAAATCTTTGTGCAGAGCATATCCCACGGCCTTGGCCATTCCATCCGCCGGATTCGGAATCAGATCCATGGTCACCATCACATAGGCTCCCAAAGCCGTGATCCCAATGGCTGCAGCCAGTGTCAGAAGCTTCACCGGAAGAAATGCCGGCTGAAAAACCAGCAGATTATCATAAAAATCGATAATACGGCCCATGATAAAGGCGAAGGGAATCTGAAGCAGGATTTTCACATCCGGTTTCCGGTAAATGCAAAACTGCGCTGCCACAAAAACAACATACAGGAGTGTGGAGCAGGTCCCAAGGGTCAGCGGCGTGATCTGACTCAGCGCGTAGGGAAAGGAATTAATGGAACCAACCCCCAGCCCCGCTCTCGTATTCAGGACAATCCCGAATCCCAGCAGAAACACCGCCGCAAGATAAAACCCCAATCTCTTAATCATGAAAAGCTCCTTTCATACACTTCTGTTTTATCCCGTAAGCTCTCCGGAACCTCACAGGACAGCTCCAGACTTCCGTCTTCTTTTTTCTTCCATTCTACGGAAATCCTGCCCCACTTTGTGGCAGCGGTTCCCTTTGCCCAGGTCAGATAGCCCGGCACCGGCGCGATCCGCACTCTTTCAAATCCGGGGGCCGCCGGGCGGATCCCCAGAGTCACCGCTGTCAGCTCATACAAAATCGCCGCTCCCCAGCCATGGCAGTCGCTTCGTTCATCCGTCTGGTTTTCCACACAGGTTGTCAGATGATTTTTCAGCATCTCCCGCCAGGTATCCCACAGATGTTCCGTCTGTGCATACATTCCGGTCTTTTCCAGGGCCCGGAACAGATAAAAGGCCGTTGAAACCGTATACTGGGCATATTTTTCCTTTTCATCCAGCGTCCGCTGTAAAAGAATCCGCCCCTCCTGCAGGGATACCGTGTCTGTCAGAACCGCAAAGATCTGACAGTGCTGGCTGTATTCTGCCACACCGGGACCGTCCAGGTAAATGCCCTGTTCATCCCGGCACCAGGTATTGACGGCTTTCTGTACCTGCGCCGCGCGGCTGCGGTACTCCTTAGCGGTACTGTTTCTTCCCACATAATCACACAGCTCTGCCGCATGCTGCAGGCCCATGATATACAGCAAACTTTCCATGGTAATCGGTCCTTTGTATCCTGCCGGCGGCATTCCGACGGATTCTCCCCAGGGAAGCGCCCAGTCAATAAAGGACCAGTACCGTTCACTGATGTGGCCTCCGGTTTTTCCAACGATTCCCCGCTCATCCAGATGATCGTCAAAATATCCCAGAATGCCGTCAATGCAGGGCAGATGTTTTTTCACAAGCTGCGGATCCCCGAAATACATCATGTGGTCATGAACCATCAGAATATAGTAAATGGCAAAACCCGGTATGACATTGGGTCCATAGTTGGGATAACAGCAGTTGATCATTCCGTCCTCTCTCTGGGATCTCCGGAAATCATCCATGCACTGCCTGGCCAGCCGGTCATCGCCGGATACCAGATATGTATACAGGATTTCATTTCTGGAATCCATGGCATACTGAAGCTGCTCATAAAAAGGACAGTCGATGTAGGTCTCCTGCATACAGAGCTTCAGGGAACGCAGACTGATATCCCAGATCCCGGCCAGAGATTCGTCCGAGGTTTCCACAGCAGCCTGCACTTCCAGCGGATACCCTGTTTTCAGATAATGAAAATCCGTCAGAATGCAGGGCTCCTGTGCCGTTTCGATTTCCAGCCGGATAAACCGGAAGGTCCGGAACCAGTACTGCTCATAAATTTCTTCCTGCCCGTCCTCTCCGTATCCGCTCACATGATAAATGTCCGTGTGTCCATGCAGGTGACCATTCACCCAGTCCAGACGATCTGCTTTCAGCGGTCCCACGCCATTGATACTTTTTCCATCCTGCACATAGCCTTCCGACAAAAGAATCCTGATGCAGGTTCCGGCTCCCTTCTTCAGGTGAAGAGACAGAAAACCGCAGGTCAGCTCCCCGGCATTGAACTCGATTTCCACCTTTTCTTTCGCCGGAATCTCCACGGGATGCCCTCCCGCCAGGAAAGGATTCCACTGTTCGGCAGTCCGTGCCGGATATTTGGGAACCACGCCCTCCAGCCGTTTCGGTTCCAGACGCATAAAGGGAATGGGACGTTTGTGCAAATCGCCCGGACAGGAGGCTTCTTTCACTTCCAAAACATTGTAGGCAAAAGCATCCGGCCAGGCGCTGTCATCATATTCCGGCAGCTTCCAGCCCTTCACGGCCTCATCGCCGCTGCAGTCCTCCAGATACATCAGCGGCGCAAAGCCGGGTGCTTCCCGCCGGATCCGGTAATCCTGTTTTTCTCTGCACTTCCAGGTTTCGTCTGTTACAAGGAGATCCTCCGCATTTTCTTTCCCCGCAGCCCCTGTTTCCGGAATTTCTTCCACAAACAGTCCGGGCGTTGCCGTCCGGAACATTCCGAAATTCCCGGCTCCGTAGGCCAGTGGATAGCGCAGCACTTCCACCGCAATCACATTTTTTCCGGCTTTTAAATAAGGAGCGATGTCCATTTCATCGTAATACCAGATTTTCTGGTCTCCTCTTGCCGGCCCATACTGTACAAAACTGCCGTTAATAGATAATTTATAGCGTGTATCCGCCGATATCCGGATCCTGCGTTCCTCCCCGGTTTCTTTTGCCCAAAAGGTCTTCCGGAAGAACACAATCCGTGCCTGATCCCGAACCTTTTCTTCAATCCCCGGAATCCAGATCCAGTGTGTTTTTGGAAAATCTGCCATCTCGTTCTTTGCTCCCCTCTGTTTTCTTTGCTTCGGCCTGTTTTTCGCTCTGTCTTTTTTCGCTCTGCATTTTGTTCTGTTCATTCTGCTTTTTGTTTTTTACTCTGCTTTTTACTTTATTCGGCTTCTTTCCGCTTCAGGGTAATTCTGCCCACAATTCCCGTGGGCGCCATGGGCGCCGGCGTTCCCATTCCGCCGTCACCGGCTCCAATAGCTGCCGCCTTCCGCTCCAGCGTAGTGGCCACTTCAATTGCAATGTGATTTTCCCCATTCTGAAGCAGCCCGTTTATCTCGTAACGGTATGGCGGCGCGATCCGCAGTCCGGCAGAAATCCCATTGATAAAGACCTCTGCCGCTTCATAAGCATCCGCAATTTCCAGCCAGGCGCTTCTCCAGTCCTGCAGCACGATCCCTGTCTCATAGCGATAATATCCGGAAAACTCCGGGTGAAGCCCTGCCATGCCCGCCTCCAGATCTGCAGGCTCCGCATCCGAAAAATGCGGATAAGCCTTTGCTTCACAGCGGGAAACCGTCCAGTCACCCAGCTCCAGCTGCCTTCCGGTCTCTCCCGGGAGCTCCTTCCCTGCTGTATTCCGGCAAGCTTCCCCTTCTGCCTCTCCTTCGATTTCCCGGCAGACTGTCTCTTCTGCCTCTCTGCCGATTTTCTCTGCCGGAATGTGGCTGTCCGTTTCCGAAAGACCGCAGAGCAGCACCTGCATTTCCAGCGGAGCCAGCTGTACAAAGACCCGGACCGCTCCCTTTTCTCTGTGGACTTTAGCCGGTCGGAGCCGATTCTCCCAGGCATCGTACACACAAACCGTTCCGACAGCCGGCAGCGTCACCCACTGTTCGAAGCTGCGGCCCGGATCCTCATTCAGCAGAAGCCAGACCTCACCGCCGTTCCGATAGTGGTAAACCGTCAGATTTGGCCAGGGCTGCTCCGTCACCACTTCCCGGAAATCCGTTCTGTCCGATTTCAGCACATCGAATCTCCTGCAGTCCGCTCCGGCATTTTCCAGGCTGCCCGGTCCGCTTAATTCCTCTGCCAGCTTTTCCGTGGGAACCACGCTGTGATTCTCCTCGCTGAATTTCTCCTCCAGTTTCGCCGTCAGCCGGGCGCTTTCCTTCGCATCAGTGTCCGAAATTCCCTCCGGCAGCCATCCTGTGAAAAGAACCGGAATTCCCTTTTCCGCTGCCTCCAGCGCAAACTCCGCTGCTGCCCTGGTCAGATACCGGCACCTGGAAATCACCAGCACCCGGCATTCTGTGCCGTTAATCCGAAAACACGGCTTCCCCGGTACAAAAACCGCATGATTTTCTTCATACCGGATGGCCCTTTCATACTGGTCTGATCTTTCATTCCGCCCTGCTCCTTTGTCCGGATTCGTTATCTTTTCCTTCTCCAGTGCATCCGCCGGAAGAATCAGAAAGCTGATCTGATTCCGGGTCAGCTGGCGGCATACCGAAATATTGCTCTCGTAGCTGCCTGCCCATTGGCTTTCCCCATGATAAAGCACTGCCACAGGCGCATCCCCGGTCCCGCCGTCGATCAGGTTGCAGATCCGGTTTGTGTAAGCCATCAGCGCGCCAAAGGCCTTAAACTGGGGATTTTCTCCATGGGCATAGAAATGGGGCGGGCAGTCCGGATCCGGAAAGGCTTTCGGAGAAAACGCGTGAGGCACAAAGCGGTTCACCCCTCTTGCCAGAAAATGATCCATCAGATATTTTTCCAGCCGCACACCGGCGCGCCATCCATAGGCCCCGAAATTCTCGCACATACACCGGCCCTTTTTCTTTGGATCAATGGCCGCAGCGGAAGCTCCCATACGTCCCAGCATATAGTGGTAAAAGCCCGCGCTGTCCTGGCAGCTGTCCGGTTCCTGGCGGTGCACATCCATCCCTCCCGGCAGCACCTGACCGCCGATGTTGTCAATTCCTGCCATATGCTGACCGGAGAGTCCCCGGAAGAAATGTCCCATGCTGGGTCCCAGATTGGCACTGGAGTCACAATCCTCCAGCATATGGCCGATATACTCCACCCCATGGGCTTCACACCACCGGCCCAGCTGATCCGAAAAACACCGGGACACCAGTTTGCTCACCGCATTCATGTAGGCTGTGCGGATTCTTGCCATCTGCTGTCTGTCCGTCCCCTGATTCCACAGATACGGAAGGAAACGCTCCCATCCGGTGCCGTATTCCCGGTTCATTGCCGCCTGCATTTCTTTTGACCAGGGAAGGGACATATCCGGTTTTCCGATTAAATCACCCCGGGTATAGCCCGGTGTATTTCCAATGGGCGGCTCATCGCTGAAAAATCCGGCAATCACACTGCCAAACAGCTCCCGGTATCTCTGATAATGGGGTTCATAGACCGCATCGATCAGAATACGGCAGGAATCGGGATCCAGAAAATTAATATAATTATTTCTTCCTCTGGCATCCCGGGTCAGGTAGATCACATAGATTTTCCAGTATCCCTCCGGAATATCCCAGATCAGTTTCCCGCTTTGCACCTCTCCGGTAAGATCCAGGGGTTCGCCGACCTCTCCTTTTTCTTTCACCGGACAGGCAAGTACCCGAAACAGCCGGTCATCGTGATGCTTTCGTTTCGGCTCTCCAGGCATGGGAGGCATCCAGGGAGGCAGGGGCTGTGGTTTTGCATACGCTTCCACATTGATTTCCATTCGGGGCCGCGGCCCCCAGGACTCCAGAACACTATAATCAAGATACTGATGGCAAAGCTCCCGGTCCGCATGCTCCATGGCTCCTGCGGCATAACCCGTGGGAAAATGCTGATCATCCAGGATCCAGACTTTCATCTTCCGTTTCTTTGCTTCATCCAGAATAACATCCAGATCCGCCCACCATCCGGACCCGGCAAAATCCGGATGAGGACGGCTCTCCACGCAGACCGCACCGATATTCGCCTCCTGGATTTTCTGCATATACTCCCGCAAAACGCCCTCTTCTTCTCCATGCATCCAGAAAAAGGGAAAAATATCATTTTCCCCTTCTCCTCTCAGCAGCTGACTGACTCGTTCCTTCAAACTCATCTGAAACCTCCGCTTTTCTTCTCTCTTTTCCGTTTTCAGTCCAATCATCCGTCTGCGAATCCGCGCTTCTTATTCTTTTACACCGCCCAGGGTAATGCCTTTTACGAAATATTTCTGGAAGAACGGATAGGCCGCCATAATCGGCAGAATTCCGATTACCGCAATGGCCATACGCATCGTGGTGGACGGTACCGTAGTGGCTTTCACCGCAAGATCTGAATTATTGGCCAGAAAGTTGATATTCTCATTGATTTTATTTAATACCAGCTGAATCGTATACAGCTTGGAACCGCCGTTTTCCGTCAGGAAATACAGACCGTTTGTCCAGTCGTTCCAGTAGGCAATGGCCGACATCAGGCCGATGGTTGCCAGAATCGGAACGGACAGGGGCAGTACGATTTTCATAAAAATCTGAGGTACGCTGGCGCCGTCGATTTCCGCCGCCTCCATCAGACTGGGGCTGATACTGTTCGTAAAATAATTTTTCACCAGAACCACATTGAAGGGGCTCATCAGCAGATTCGGCACAATAAGAGCCCAGATGGTATCCTTAATGTGGAAAATATTGGAGTAAACATAATAGCTTGCCACAATACCGCCGTTGAACAGCATCGTAAAAATACTCATAAACATCAGAATTTTCTGCCCGGGGAGCTTCTCGTTGCTGACCGCAAAGGCAAAGGTACAGGTCAGAGCCAGGCTCAGCCCCGTTCCCACAATGGTCACAAGGAATGTCATCAGATAGGCTCTTCCTACCATGGCCCATTCTCTTCCGATATACGCGTATGCCTCCAGACTCCATTTCTCCGGGAAAAAGGTGTAGCCGTTGACAAGAGCCGTCTGATTGTCCGTAAAGGAGGCGATTACCAGCAGAACAAAAGGCAGCAGCGCCAGCAGGGAACCAATGATCATTACTGCATGGGCCGCAATCTGCCATACCGTACTTTCGTTTATTCTTCTTTCCTTCATGATCCTATCCCTCCTTAAAACAGTGCATTTTCTCTGCTGGTCTTACGGATCAGCGCATTTACGGCAAGAATCATGACAAATCCCACAATGGACTGATAAACGCTGGCTGCGCTTGACATACCAAAGTCACTGCTCTTCATCAGCGCATTATAAACATAAACATCGATCGTTCTTGTCACACTGTAAAGCGTTCCGCTGTTCATCGGCACCTGATAAAACAGGCCGAAATCCGAGTAGAAAATACGTCCCACCTGAAGTACCAGCATGGTAATCATCGTAGGCTTTAAGAGCGGCAGCGTAATGCTTTTGATCTGCTGCCATTTGGATGCTCCATCCAGAGTTGCCGCTTCATAATAGTCCTGGCTGATGCCCACGATACTGCTGTAATAAATAATCATGGCATAGCCCACACTCTTCCAGAGATGGGCGAAAATCAGAATAAAGGGCCAGTATTTTGGTGTATTATACCAGGAAACCGGTTCCAATCCAAGAGGCTTCAGGATCATATTATTGATCAGGCCCGTTTCCCCGGAAAGCATGGCATAGCCCAGATAGCTGACGATTACCCAGCTCATCAGATAAGGAATCAGAATCAGGCTCTGATACAGCCTGCTGGCAATCCGGCTGCGGATTTCATTAATCAGAATGGCAACCGCAACCGCCAGTGCCGTCGTCAGAATAATAAAGGCTATATTATAAAGAAGGGTATTTCTGGTAATGGTCCAGGCGTCCTTCGACGCGAACAGGAACTTGAAATTGTCAAATCCGCACCAGTCGCTCCCCAGGATTCCCTTCCGGAAATTCAGCTTTTTAAATGCAATGATAATACCGAACATCGGCATATAATTGTTGCAGATCATATAAATTACGCCGGGCAGCGCAAACAGATAATAAGGAAGATAATGCTTCCAGTTTGTTTTCTTCTTTCCCGCTTTTGCAGGAACACTCTTTCCACCGCTCATACAGGTCTCCTTCCAGGAAAACAAGAGGCCCCGGGAACGATCCCCGGGGCTTCCCTCACGTTACTGCTGTTCTGCTCTCCATTCATCAAACTGTTTCTGATTTTCCGCGATCACATCGTCAATGCCTGCTGCGGTCAGTGCCGAACGGAACTCTTCCAGAGCTGCCGCCGGGTCCACAACGCCATAGCCAAGCACACTGTCATACTGGGCAACCACATCGGATACCGCCGCATACTGGGTTCTCACCGGCTCGCTGTTGAAGCAATAGCCCAGAGCATCGGAAGTATGCTCTTCCGTAATACTGTCATTGAATACCCGCATAGTATCATAGTAGCTGTCATCATTTGGCGGCATTACCAGATCCTTCATCTTATCGCCCCATACGTTCAGAATTGCGGAATAAGGAGTATTGGAGTTGTCAATGCCTTCCGGCCAGTCAACCACATGCTCGGTACCCTCCACACGAACGTAATGAACATTTTCAATTCCCCGGTAGATCAGGTTTACAACATCTTCTCTTGCATAGGTCATATTCAGGAATTCCATGGTCTTTTCCGGATTGTCACAGGTAATCGGGATCATCCACTGGGTTACCTGATAATCCTGGGTCCGGGATGCCGGAGCAGTGGTTCTGAGGGCAACCACATCGGTTCCGCAGTAAGCCTGCATGGACTGGGAGTGGCCCGCTACCATATCCGGCTCCGCATTGGAGAACATACCGAAGTAATTTCCGCTCTGAAGCTGGGTAAGGGAGGAATCCGTAATGGTATTGCAGTCAGAGGACAGGTAGCCCTTCTCAAACCATTCCCGGATGGTGCTGCAGTAATTTTCAAATTCTTCTGATGCAAAATAATTCTCTACGGTGGTTGTTCCCTTTCCATAGTTTTCCAGAACGCCTCCGCCGTAATCTGCGCCCAGCAGATCCACATCGGCAAAGAAGGTATACGGAGCGTCCTCGCTGGCATTGGCGGCTACGCAGTAGAATTTCTCTCCTTCTCCGGCCTTTACAATCTCAAAAATCTCACCCAGCTCTTCCATGGTATAAACTTTTTCCGTATCATATTCGATTCCGTACTTCTCCAGAAGGTCCTTGCGGCATTCAAAAGCTTTTACACGGCCCATTTTCTCTTCGGTGGGAACCGTATACAGGATTCCGTTGTAATATCCGCCTGCCATTGCCTTGCCTTCTGCTTCCACAATGTCCTGGCCGTACTCTGCCACCAGATCATCCAGCTCCAGGAGCATGCCCTTATTTACATAACTCTGGGCGCCGCCCTCAAACATACACATGGCCAGATCCAGTTTTTCTCCGGATGAAACCATCAGGCTTGTGGTGTTGTTCAGTTCAAATGCGCTGCAGGGATAGAAGGTTACATGAACACCGATTTCCGGCTCCGTAATCTCATTCAGCGCATCCTCTACCATCTGCAGATCCTGGGGCGTACTTCCCAGTGTGGGATACTGGACAACCACTTCGTAAATATCATCGTCAGCATATACAGCTGCTCCCGTGGTTAAGGTCATGGCCCCTGCTGCCAGCAAAGCAGTCAACATTTTCTTTTTCATTCTCCTACCTCCGTTTTTCGGTTTTGTTTTTTGTTTTGTTTTCTGTTTTGTTTTATGTTTTGTTTTTTTTTCCGTGTTCCTGATGGCATTATTTTATAAAATCTTTCTTTTTTGTACAATCGTCCAAAACGACCTGGTATTTCAAATTTACGACTTCACTTTTTTCACATTTCCGACTTGCCCATTCAGAAAAACGACCTTACTTCCCACAAATATTTTTACCTTTCAGATCGTTTTTTCGTCGTTTTGCTGTACAAACGTTTTCCTGCGCTATCTTTCCTTTTAAGATCTCCAGCCTGCGAAAAAGCCCTCATGAACTGCTTCATTGATTCGTCTCGGTGAAACACAGTCTCCAATGACGCTGACATCATATCCAAGCTCCTGAAAGGACTCCGCCAAAGCCCGCTTCGGACGCATGCCCACTGCACAGACCACATGATCCGCCGGTATCACCAGCTGTCCCTGCTTCTGATTTTCCGCAAGAACCCCGTCGGAAGTCACTGCCTGAAAGGACGTTTTCAGCAGACAGCGAATATTCGGATGTTCCCGCATGCAGACAGAAAGGGCACTGCGGTACAGATGGTTCCCGGCGGCTGCCATCTGGCCGGTCTGTTCCACAATCGTCACGTTCCTTCCTGTTTTGGCCAGAGACAGAGCCAGCTCGCATCCGGAAGGCCCGGCCCCGATGATGACAACCTGATTTCCCAGCTCCTGCTCTCTTTTATGGGCCTCCACAATATCCAGAACATGCTCTCCCTCCATTCCCGGGAGCCGGAGCATGACCGGTTCGGAGCCAACTGCCACAATAATTTTGTCCGCACCCAGGTCCCGGACCATTTCCGGAGTCGCTTCACATCCCAGGCGCAGCGTAATTTCCCGGTTCTGCACACAATGAATCAGATGGTTTTTAAAATTCCTCATGTCCATCTTTTCCTCATCATGATCAGAAATCTTCAGCAAACCGCCCAGTTCCTGTTCTTTTTCCAGCAGAGTGACTCTGTGGCCTTTTTCTGCAGCCGTAATCGCCGCCTGCATTCCCGCCGGTCCGCCGCCGATCACCACAACATGCCGTTTTCCCCGGGGAAGGAATGCTTCCTCCGTTTTCAGCCGAAGCGCCCGTCCGCTTCGGGGATTCACTGCGCACCCCTGACTGATCCCGTCTGTGGCCACTCCATAGCAGGAACAGCACCGCAGGCAGGACGCAATCTCCCCTCTTTCTCCGTTTCTGGCCTTTTCCGGCCAGTCCGGATCCGCAATCAGCGCCCTTCCCAGGGCAATGGCGTCTGCTTTTTGGCTTTCCAGAATTTCCTCCGCCTCTTCCGGCATCGTAATTCCTCCCACGGTCACCACAGGAATCTTCAGTACTTTCTTTGCCATCTCCGCATATTTTACATTGATCTGATGGGGATACAGGCTCGGCGATTCAATGTAAGTCGTCTGTTCCGCGAATTTGTCCAGGCCGGAAGAAATATGTACCAGATCAATCTGATCCTCCACTCTCCGGATAAATTCAATGACTTCCTCAGGCTTCAGCCCGCCGTCCACATACTCCTCTGCCCCAATCCGCATATCCAGCGGATAGTCTTTCCCCACGGCCTCTCTCACCGCTTTCACAATCCGCATGGGAAAGCGGATACGGTTTTCAAAACTTCCTCCGTATTCATCGGTTCTGTGATTGAAAAAAGGCGACAGGAACTCTGCCATCAGCCAGCCGTGGGCGAAATGAAGCATCACCATATCAAATCCCATTTTTTTGGCCGTCAGAGCGCTGTGGACATACTGTCTGCAGATCCGGTCCATTCCCGCCTCATCCAGACCGTTAATGATCCTTCCGTCCATAATCTGATTGTTTTCGATTCCTTCCAGCCCCTGATAATTTCCCACTCTCGCCATGGTGTCCGGTCCCACCGGGCTGCAGGTTTTCCCCCGCAGATCCGCCCACATTCCACAGTGCAGCAGCTGCACCGCGGCTTTCGCGCCATACTGGTGAATCACACTGATTTCTTCATTGTAGAGCGGACGTTTCCGGCCATCCAGACTGCTCCCCTCAAAGTAAATCAGGGATTCCTCGTCATTTACTGCGCAGCTGCCCAGAATCACCAGTCCTGCCCCGCCTCTTGCCTTCGCGGCAACCAGCTCCAGCTCATCCGCCGGCGATGGCTCCAGGCCATACTTTGTAATGGGCGCCGCAACAATCCGGTTCCGCAGAGTGATACTGCCCACCTTCAGCGGCGAAAACAGCTTCGGATATGGACATTTACGTGTTTCACACATGATTTTTTCCTCCTTTTTCAGCCTTTCATTGCAGAATATCTGATTACAGAATCCTTCTGTGACGAATATAGCAAATCCCGGATACAGAAAAAAGAAACCCTCACGACTTTCTTCTTGTAAAAAAACGACTTCGCCCGGAAAAATTTTTCACATTTCCGATACAAAGTCGTTTTTTTAAAACTGCTCAGAAGCCACTATTCAGCGAGGTGTTTTCTTCTTCTGCTGCTTCGGCTACTTCTTCGTTTTCTCCTTCTGATACTGGGAAGGGCTGCAGCCATAATACCGTTTAAAGGAAGAGGCAAAGTAGGGGTAGTTATTATATCCGGCCTTTTCGGCTGCCATATTGACCGTATTTTTTTCATCCTCCAGTAAAATACCCGCCAGTTTCATCCGTTCCTGAATCAGATACTGGCTGATGGAAATCCCATGGGCCTTTTTGAATACACGATTCAGGTAGTCCTTATTCAAATGAAGGGCTTCTGCAATATCCGTCACCAGCAGTTCACTGTCCTCCAGATGAGCCAGAACGTAAGCCTCCACCTGCTCTACAATTTCCCCGGCACTCCAGTTCCGACGCTCTGATTCGGCCGGCTGCTCCGTCTTTTCTTTTGAAAAATAGCGGGCCTGCTCCTGAATCCGCCTGGATTCTGCCAGCTCCCCGCAGACCTTTTTCAGGTTTTCCTCAATGACCTCATAGGGCGCCGGTTTCAGAATATAGTCGGAACATCCCAGCCGGATCGCTTCCTGCGCGTACTCAAAGCTGGCATGACAGGTCAGAAAAATGCAGGGCATTTCCTTATTGGTTTTCCGCACGGTCCGGATCAGCTCCAGGCCGCTGGTTCCCGGCATTTCAATATCACACAGCATGATATCCACCTGCTGGACATTCAGAATTTTCAGTGCGCGCTCCGCGCTGCTGGCTGTCCAGATGCTTCCGTCAATTCCGCATTCCTTCCACCGGATCCCTTCCAGCATCCCCTTAATGGCCACCGCCTCATCGTCCACAATCAGCAAATTCATCCTTCGTCACCCCCAATTGGTATTAAAATCGTAAAACAGGTTCCTTCTCCCAACGCCGATTCCACGGTCAGGCTCCCTTTGCCGCCATAGAAGTACTGAATCCTGCGCCAGGAATTCTCAATGCCCACATGTACCCGGTCCTCCTGCCTGCGGAAAATTCCATGGTTGATATCCTCCACCATCCGGGGATCCATCCCGGGTCCGTCATCCGCAATCATGATCGTGGCCTCCTGATCATCCGTATAGGCTTCAATCCTCAGATGGATTGTTTTTTCCGAATTCACTGCATGCTTGAAAATATTCTCCACAAAATTGTGGACCAGCAGCGGAGGAATCTCCACATCCATCGCTTCCGGATCGATCTCATACACCGTCTCACAGCAGTTGGGGCTGCGCAGGGCCGCAATTTCCATATATTTCTGAATCAGATCCAGCTCCCTGGAAAAGGGCTGCAGATCCTTTCCGCTCTGAAAAAGATAGCGAAAATACTCCGACAGATACAGCGCCAGCTTCTGGATGCTCTGATAGCTTTCAATCTGCGCGAAGCTGTAGAGCAGATTGAACATATTCATCAGAAAATGCGGCCGGATCTGCAGCTGGAGATTCCGCAGCTCCACTCTCTGCCGCTCCAGCTCCTTTTCATAATTTGCAATCCGAAGCTCCTTGATACGATCCGCCATGCTGTTGAAGGTTTCCTCCATTTCCATGAATTCCGCAGTCTCTGTCGTCACCGGAATCCGGTAATCCTGTTCCCCGCTTCGCAGATGCTCCATCGCGCCCCGGATCTCCTTCAGCGGACGCAGCACCATCCGGTGAATCAGATAAATCAATATCGGAATCAACAGAAGATACAGGAAGATAAATCCGATACAGAGCAGCTGAAAGGCAGAAAGATTGGCATACCCTTCTTTTTCCGGAACACGCATCCCCATCCGGATGTTGGAATTCCGGCTGTCAGAAGAAGTGCAGAGCATCCCTGCCGCCTGGTCCGTTTCCTCCTCCTTCGTCTCAAACTGAATATCCAGACTGGAATAGACGGAGCTTTTCTGAAGGTTATACGCGATCTCGTCCAGGGAAATCATACTTCCGTAATAAAAGCCTTCCTGAACATAGACCTTCAGAACCCAGAGCATCCCTTCAATCTCCACCATTTTCCATTCCGTATATTCCAGCTTCTGATCCGTCTCCAGAAATTCTCTCAAAATCGCCTTGCATTGATAGACATTATGATTCTTCGGGTTCTGCAGGCTGTCCATCCCGATATAAAATTTATCATATTCCGTACTCTGCCAGAACATCACGTCCGCAAATGCGCTGTTTTCCGCAATGGTGCTGAAATAGTGCGCCAGGGAAGACTCCGCAATGGCCAGAGCCGCATTTCGTTCACCCTGCTTCAGATACAGCTGAAAATCAGGCTGGGACCGTCCAAGATTATAAAAAAAATCATTCATGGCAGCCAGACGGCTGTCCAGCTGCTGCACAGCAAGCCCGGCAATGTTTTCCATGGAGGAAACCGTCTGCTGTCTGGCATTTTTCAGCGAATATCCATTGCTGATGATGGATACAATATTAAATGGAAGGATGATCAGAATCAGCATGATCACCAGTTTTTGTGTAATCGAATACTGTTTAAAAGAATGTTTTTTCATAATCTCAGCCTCCTCCCCTTCCGTGCACGCCACTGTTTCCTAAAAGAATTATAGAGCAAAAACGGAAGAGGCACAATATCCGGATAAAAAAAAGGCGGGGCCTAGGGCCTCGCCTGATTCGGGGAGATGAAAAAATGGGAATTCCTTCCTGTATACAACAGGGCAAAACCGTCTGCTTACTCAATGGTAATCAGCTTCGGTTTATCTTCTACCTTCTGCTGAGTCTCCTTCGGTACGAAGAGTCTCAGAATACCGTTCTGGAAAGCAGCCTTGATGTCCTCCTGCTTCAGTTCCTCGCCTACGTAGAAGGTTCTCTTACAGGAGCCCGTGTAACGTTCCTTCCGGATATACTTGTGGTTCTTCTCCTGCTCTTCATTGTTTGCGGACTTCTTTGCCGTAATAGTCAGATAGCCGTCCTTCAGCTCTGCCTGTACATCCTCTTTCGCATAACCGGGCAGCTCAATATCAACCATGTAGCCATTGTCCCGCTCCTGAATGTCGGTCTTCATAATCTGAGTAACCTCCGACTGGGCGGTTCTGTTAAAGAACGGATCATTAAACATATCATCGAATAAATCAAAAGCTCTGTTTGTAAATAACATAAGTCATACCTCCTATTTTTGAAGCAAACCTGTCTGGTCTGTTGTGTTTGATGTATTTGTTTTATTTGTTATACACATAATAGCACTTATTGTTAGCACTGTCAAGAGATGAGTGCTAATTTTTTTTTTAAAATTCATCCACCGCCAGCAGAATACTGTCCTTCGCCCGTTCCGATTCTATCAAAAAATCGTATGCGAACTGTGCGTATAAAGCGGCTCCTCTTTTCAGAACGCTTTCATCCACCTGAAAGCGGGAATTGT
>JAXEJQ010000141.1:0-46444 GCA_034101475.1 Candidatus Limivivens sp. | reverse complement strand
CCGGTAATTACCTCCAAACGTACCTATGTGGCGCCATTCGTAAACGCCGAGGAATGTGAATATCTGGTCATCGAGGACAGCTTCCCCAATGGCCGGCCGGAGCTGGAAAAGGGCGGTTTGATGTTTACCACCCGGGAAACCGTGGACAAAGTGGAAAAAATGAAGGTCTGCACCTGCCTGAATCCGCTGCATACGACTCTGGCGGTTTTCGGATGCATCCTGGGCTACGAAAAGATTTCCGAAGAAATGAAGGATCCCCAGCTGAAAAAGCTGGTTGAAATCATCGGTTATGAAGAAGGACTTCCCGTTGTGGTAAATCCGGGTGTCCTGGATCCGAAGGAATTCATTGACACGGTGCTGAATATCCGGATTCCGAATCCATTTATGCCGGATACTCCCCAGCGAATTGCCACCGATACCTCGCAGAAGCTGGCGATCCGTTTCGGCGAGACCATCAAGGCTTACCAGGCGTCTCCCGATCTGGATGTCCGGAGTCTGAAGCGGATTCCGCTGGTCCTTGCCGGATGGCTGCGTTACCTGATGGGCATAAACGATGCAGGTGAAGCCTTTGAGCTGAGCCCGGATCCGCTGCTGGATACCGTATGTCCCTTTGTCTCCGGCCTGAAGCTTGGGGGGACAGTGGATGCGGAAGCGCTTCGTCCCATTCTGGAAAACGCGAAAATTTTCGGTGTCAGCCTTTATGAGACTGGTATGGCAGACGCGGTTGTGGGCTATCTGAATGAAATGATCGCAGGTCCCGGCGCGGTGCGCAGGACCCTGGAAAAATACGTAGGCTAAAATAGGTTGATGACAGGATTGTGGGAGTGCGAGGCACGGAACAATCCGTATGGCATCTTTTGACCCCAACATCATGGGTTATAATGAGTAAATCAAGGGCAGTCATCGGAAAGATGACTGCCTTTACTTTGTCTGCTTCTCAGGCAGTGTGTCAATGGCGGGGAGAATAACGGTCACGGTTGTTCCCGCTCCGACCTCACTCTGATAGGACAGGCCGTATTCCGGGCCATAAGACAGACGCAGCCGTTCGTGGATATTCCAGACGCCGTAACCATGCTGCTTCTGGTGAGAATCTTTCTGCAAAATAGTGGTGAGGCGTTCCGGCGGAATGCCTACGCCGTTGTCGGAAATGTACAGGCGTATGATGCCTCCGTCCTTTTCTCCACGAACAGTGATGGTTCCGGTTTCATCCGCGCGTTCCAGAATTCCGTGGCTGATAGAATTTTCCACAATGGGCTGAAGCACAATTTTGATCATATAATACTGATACAGCTCTGCAGGCACTTCATTGAAAAAAGTGATGCGGTTATCAAAACGCATATTCTGGATATTGATATAGGCTTGGATGTGGCGCAGCTCATCCTGAATGGGAACGATTTTTTCCCCATGTCCCAGACTCAGGGAATAAAATTCGCCCAGCTTTCCGGCAGCCTCGGACACCTCAATGCAGTTGTGTTTCAGGCCCATCCAGTGGATCATATCCAACGTATTGTAGAGAAAATGGGGATTGATCTGGGACTGAAGGACCTGAAATTCCAGGTCTTTGATTTCATAGCCGAGCTTGTACTGATCTTCCACCAGCTTGGAGATTTTCGTCTGCATTTTATAAAAGCTCTGGGTCAGTTCTCCGATTTCGTCCTTTCCGTTGTCAATGGGCTCGGTCAGAAAAATACCGGAGGAGGACTGCTTCATCATATTTTTCAGAACCACAATCCGGGAATTCAGGGACTTGGAGAGCCGGTACATAATCGGCAGACAGATCAGAATGACCAGAAGCAGGGAGAGAATCATCTGAACCTGGAATTTCCGGGTGGTCAGAAGCACATCGCTGTAGGGGATCAGCATGACCAGGAGCCAGTCGCTGTTGGGAATTTCCCGGTATCCCATCAGATAAAGGGCATTGTTGTATTTCACCTGTTTTAAAGAATCGCTGCTCTGCAGATCATTGGTGTCAATCAGTGTACGAATATCAGAGATTTCGGAAAACAGATTATTCTTGGAGGTGATGACCTCGTTGTGGGAGTTAATCACGGCCAGGCTGGTATTTACGGTGAGTTCACCCTGATTCACGATGTCGGCAATTTTGGATACGGGAATCGAGGCGGTGACATAGCCCAGGTAATTTCCCAGCTTCTGCAGGTCTGCGATTTTTTTGACATATAAAATATGGTCGGCGCTGTCCTCAAAGAAACTGCCGGGAAGCCACAGGCTGGACTCATCAGAGCTTTTCAGGCGATCATACCACTCGGTCTGGGTGGCGGAAGAAAGGCGCTTGAATTCATTGGTCTCCTCAAAGGAGGCGGGGCCTGAGGAGGAATAAAGACGGATTTCCTCGATGTTGTCCGTGGTGTAGGAGTTATACATGATTTCCTGGCAGTTGGTTGTGTGAATGTTCCAGTTGGCGATGTTTTTGCTGTAATAGTCGCTGCTGGTGGAAAGAACCGTCTGAATCGTATCGTCATAGCTGATGACGTTCATGATGCCTTCAATGGCATGAACCCGGTACTGGATAAAGGACGCGGTCTGATTCAGCGTATTGGTACCGGAGTAAATCTGCTGATAGGTTTCCCGGCGGGAAGTGTTATAAGTATTGATGGCTGTCAGAGTGGTCAGAGAAAAAAAGATGACCAGGCTGGTGACGATAAAAATCCGGAAGGTAAAGCTTCGGAGAAATTTTGTTTTCATAGGCTGCCTCACTGATGCTCCCGCCGGTACTGGGTGGGGGTCTGATTGAAACGTTTTTTGAACAGGGTATTCAGGTAATTGGAATCCGGAATACCCACCTTGTCTGCAATTTCGTAAAGCTTCAGTTCTGAATGCTTCAGGTAGAAGCATACTTTTTCCATTCGAATATTCAGAAGATAATCATTGGCTGTAATTCCTGTGTTCTGCTTAAAGAGGGAACAGAAATAATTCTGGGAGAGTCCGGCTTCTTCTGCAATACTGCGGATATTCAGGTCTGAATGCATATAATTGAGCAGCATGAAGCGGATCGCTTTCTGAATCTGCTTGTGATACTGATCCAGATGGTTCAGGTCCTCCAGGCTGGACATGCCATAGCAGATGATCTGGGCGTAATCCTGAAGGGTGTAAAGCTGAAATTCCTCCCAGGAAAGGGGAACTCCGGTGCAGGTGGCGATGTAGAGCTCATAAAGCTTCGTTTTAATACGGGCGATATCGGTGTATTGTTCGGCCTTTAAGACAGCGAAAAGCTGTTCTGTGGAAGCCAGGGACCAGGTATGCCTGGAGAAGAGGTCTTCCGGAGAAGGCTTTTCCTTCAGAGCAAAATGGCAGTCCAGAATGGATTGGTAATTATAGTACATATGCTGATATTCCAGGTTTCCGGCAGCAATCAGATAGCTTTCCCGGATGTCTGCCAGCTTGTGGACCGTAGGGCCGATGGCGATGGTAGAGTCCAGATTCTGGTCAGTTTTGAGATAATCCCGTACCTGGTTCAGAATGCCGTGGAGAACAGCGGAATAGGTGACGCTGGTGATCAGAATCGGACGGTTATTTTCCAGAAGGCCGATAAAAAATTCATGGTCTGAAAAAATGCGTTTGTCCAGGAGAAACTGATTCAGAGCATGGCAGGTCTGTTTTCCGGTCCGGAAATCCATACAGCTGTGAATGGCAATACAGGCTACCGCATAGGAAGAATTGTCCTGCCAGGTAAAATAGGTGGGAACGTATTTCTTTTTAAAGGCTTCCCAGTCCGGATTCGGAGAAACCAGATCCTGAACAATGTCAATATGAACGATTTTCCGGGCTTCCGTCAGGGAGGCATCCAGAAGAGCCGAGCGTTCCGAGGCCTGTTTTTCGGATTTTACAAGCTGGATCACCTTGGAAACGGTCAGCGCTACGTTGTTCAGAATGACCGGTTTTTCAATATAGGTTTCCGCTTTCAGATCGATGGCGGACTTTAAGTATTCTTTATCTGCATAGCCGCTGAGAAACAGAAGCTTGCAGGAGGGATAAAGTTCCCGGATCCGCCTGGCCAGGGTAATGCCGTCCATGTGGGGCATTTTCACATCAGTGAGCAGAATATCAGGAGAAAAGCCGCGGACAATTTCCAGGGCTTCCAGTCCGTTGGAAGCGGAACGTACCTGGGTGATACCGAAGGCTGACCAGTCGATATAGTTGGTCAGACCGTCTTTCGTCAGCTTTTCATCGTCTACAATTAATAGCTGAATATCCATGAAGAACCTCCTTTTCGTTTTCACTCATGGACAAAAGGTCTGCAGGGCAGAACCAGATCTTTTGCTGTGTGTCATGATAATATTACAGAAAACCCTAAAAAATCTTCAGAATCCTATGCAAAATAAATAAAAAAAACTCATGAATCGGAAAATTTTCGAGAATATCTTAATTTTATCATATTTAACCGTACCTGTAAATGCGGTAAACT
The DNA here is from genome assembly GCA_034101475.1 of Candidatus Limivivens sp. Taxonomy (GTDB): domain Bacteria; phylum Bacillota; class Clostridia; order Lachnospirales; family Lachnospiraceae; genus Limivivens. The sequence continues at coordinate 42,021 of JAXEJQ010000141.1, read as the reverse complement.
ATGCTTATCAAATCATAAAGGACGTGAACAGAAATGGATCGAGTTGAGGCGTTAAAGAAAAAGATGGATGAGGGGAAGCTGCTGAAAGGATTTTTCCTGACCATGGCAGATCCGGCTGTGTCCGAGATGGCCGGATATGCGGGATATGATTATGTCTGGATTGATGCGGAACACGCGCCTTTGGGACGTCAGGAGATCCTGCATCATATTATGGCAGCTCAGGGGAGCGGCTGTGCTGCCTTTGTCCGGGTACCCGGGGCGGAGCGCTCTCAGATGAAGGCGATTCTGGATATGGGACCGGACGGTGTGATCTTTCCTTTTACCAACAATGTGGAGGTAGCTAAAGAGGAAATCCGCTCCTGTCTTTATCCGGACGACGGCGGCGTGAGGGGCCAGGGGCCCATCCGCGCGATTCGATATGGCTTGGACAGCGAGGATGAATACATTGCGGCGGCAAAGCACAGAGTGTTCAAGGTCGGGCAGATTGAAACTGTGGAAGGGTATGAGAATCTGGACGCGATTCTGGACCAGGAGGGATTTGATTCCTTCTTTGTAGGAAGGGCGGATCTTGGCCGATCTATTATCGGAAGCGGAAAGACTTATGATCCGGATGAGATGTTCAGCGATATCTGCAGGCGGGTGCGGGACAGAGGATATTATCTGGGCGCGGCCATCGGACCGGAACCTGCGGATGCGGAGGATGTGAAACGCCGGGGTGTTCAGTGGATTGTGTTTGGACAGGATGCAAGGATTCTGTCAGGCGGTCTGAAGGCGAATCTGGAAAAGCTGAAGGACTTTTGAATTTCCGGAAAGAAAAATCCAGTGCCGGGAGGGGGAAGAATTCATGGAAACAGAACAGGGGAAGGAATGCCGGATTCTGTTCCAGAGCGGAGAATTCTGCTTTGAACTGAAGAGAGACTGGGCAAAATGGCCGCAGGATATGGAAAACCGGGCAGTCAGCGGCATCGCGGAGCATCCGGACGGACGCATCTATGTTTCAACACGATCCATGCGCCATCCGATCTGCGTCTTTGAGCGGGACGGAAGCTGTGTAAAGACTTTTGGAAAAGAACTGGGATTTGCCAGGACCCATGGGCTGACAGTAGATCTGGAAGGAAATCTCTGGGTCTGTGATGACCCAAACTGCGTTGTTTATCACCTGGATCCCGATGGAAATGTGTTGGAAATGATGGGGACAAAGGGGAAAGCCAGCGACAGCGGTTATGATCCTGCCGTGCGCTGGCCCCATGATCTCTATACCAATGTCCGAGCCGCAGAGCCCTTTAACCGGCCTACCAGAATGCTGCAGGCTCCCTGGGGAGATTTGTACTGCACGGACGGATATGGAAATACAGCAGTTCATCGGTTTACGGCAGAAGGGCATCTTCTGCGGACCTGGGGCGGCCCGGGGAGGGAGCCAGGCAGGTTTCGGCTGCCTCATTCCATTGCCATTGACGCCAGGGAGCGTTTATGGATCTGTGACCGGGAAAATTTTATGATTCAGATATACGATAAGGAAGGAAATTATCTGACCAGGATCGATCCGGCGGGCTATCCATCGGAAATCTGGTCATCCGGACAGGAGATGTATCTTTGCGACGGAGATGGAATGGTGGTTGTTTATGACCTGGACGGCCGACAGGCTGCCAGGATTGGTTATCCGGGATGTTTTGCGAATATTCATTCCATCGGCGGAGACAGGGACGGAAACCTGTATCTGGGAAGAATTGATGACAGGGAAGATTCTCTGTTTCAGTTAGAAAGAATAGCAAAGAAAGCGAGGAAGAAAGCATGAAAAAACGAAATGTAATGGCACTCTTTACAGCAATGTCACTGGTGATCACCGGGATGACCGGAATCACCGGGTATGCAGAGGAAGGCCAGGAGAAGACGGTTCTGCGTCAGATGGTATGGGGAAGTATTGATGACTACATTCCCAATAATGACATTTTTCTGGCAAACAGTCCGGAATATGCGGATACCGTGGAGCTGTCCGTAGAGCTCGGCGGTTCCGGAGACGCGGATGTTGCAGAACGCTTCCGCCTGATGCTGGCCTCCGGTGAAGAGCTGCCGGATCTGATCCGTCTGAATTATACCCAGTTTGCGGAATTCGCGGCGGCAGGCGTGCTGTACGATCTGGGAGATGCTGTCGCGCCTTATGAGGATGACATCATTGATGCAGCCAGGGAAATTATGATGTATGACGGAACCTATTATGCGGCGATTCATGAAATCAAGCCGAAAATCTGGTTTTACCGCTCTGATATCTTCGCGGAGTGCGGCATTGACGTGGCGGAAGTGAAGACTCTGGATGACTTTATCGCAGCGGCTCAGACTGTCAGTGAAAAATATCCGGACAGCTATCTGGAAAATTACGGAACACCTCTGAACAATTATGATCTGACTATGATGCTCTGTGCAACCGGCGGGACCTTCTGTGATGAAGAAGGAAATTATCACTGCGCATCAGACGAAGGTGTGCGGCAGGCATTTGAAAACCTGAAAAAACTGAAAGACAGCAAAGCTTTCTCGGATATCGTTGAGTGGAGTGCGGACTGGCAGGCAGCCTTCTCGGACGACACCCTGATTTCTCAGCTTCTGGGAGGCTGGATGAAGGATCATCTGATCAACTGGACGCCGGAAAATGCCGGAAAGTGGGCAGTTGCACCCTGGCCCGAGGAAATTGCGGCGGGCTCTGAGTCCGGCGGCGGCATCTGGGTAATCCCGAAGGATGCTCCCCATGCGGAACTGGCGGCAGAGGTTCTGGCAAAATACACTTGTGATGCCGAGATCCAGAAGGCGATTTATGACCGGACCGGTAAGATTCCGCCTCTGAAATCCGCGGCAGAAGATGAGCATTATCTGAACAGCGATTACTTTGGAGATATGTCCGGCTACTTCGCTGCTCTGGAAAAATTCAGCGTATATCCTTATAATCCCAGCTCTTCTCAGGAGCTTACGATTATCGGTGATTATCTTACCCAGTATCTGGACGGAGCCATGGATCTGGATACCGCGCTGGAAAATGCGGACGCGGACATGAAGAATCAGATTGGCAATCCCTATCAATAATCGATAAATCGGACGGGCGGCCCTGACTTTTACAGGCGGGGCCGCCCTTTGAAGTCAGGAGGTGAACTTCGTGAAGAGAGGGAAGAAAAGAAAAAAAGGATTCTGGACGCCGTATCTGTTTCTGCTGCCCTTTATTATCATTTATGTAGTGACTTTTTTGTTCCCGGCCGGCTATTCTCTGATTCTGAGTTTTTACAAATATAAAGGGTACGGTACGGCGACCTTTGTGGGGCTGGCAAATTACAAGAGTCTGCTGACCTACCGGACCATGTGGAAATGTCTGCAGAATACGCTGTTCTATTTTGTTTTCAGCTTTGTACCTACTATGATCATCGCATTTTTACTGGCTGTTACCATGCGTTCCAGAACCGTGAAACGCTTCCAGAGCTTTTACAAGCCGATTATTTTCATGCCGCAGATGTGCGCTGTGGTGGCATCGGCGCTGGTATTCAAGCTGATTTTCGCAGGCGATGTGGGAGTCATTAACCAGCTTCTCGGAACGGACATTCCCTTTCTAACCAATGTGAAATATGAAAAATGGCCGGTGGTGGCACTGATCACCTGGAGAGGCATCGGATGGTATTTCATTATTTTCCTGGCCGGTCTGACCACAATCAGTGAGGATGTGGAGGAAGCGGCCATTGTGGACGGAGCCGGGCCTCTGCAGCGCCTGCGCTATATGTTTATTCCGTTGATGAAGCCCACCTTTATGCTGACCTTTATTACTTATGCCATTGGCGCGCTGAAACTCTACACAGAGCCGAATACGCTGCTTTCCAATAATGAAGTAACGCTGTCTCTGGCGCCCTATATCAACATTATTACCACCAACGTTTACGGAGGAAATTTCGGAATGGCCTCTGCTGCCGGATGGTTTCTGGTGGTCATTATTCTGGCGATTACCCTGATTCAGATGAAGCTGCTGGGAGGTGAAGACTGATGGAAGGAAAAAGAAAAAAGAAAATCAAACCGGCGGCGGCAGCGACCCATGCGGTTCTGCTGCTCTGGGGCTTTATCAGCCTGTTTCCGGTTTACATTATGGTCATGGGATCCTTTAAATCCAGCTCCGAACTGCTTCATAATTCCGTAGGTCTTCCGGAAGCCTGGAGTCTGGAGAACTATATCAGTCTCTGGAATTATAATTCCGGAACCATTATGCGGACTTACCTGAATTCCCTGTTTGTCAGTACGGTTTACACGGTGCTGGCTATCTGTCTGGCCGCCATGGCGGGCTATGCCTTCGCGAAATTTACGTTTCCCGGAAAAAATATTCTGTTTGTCATGTTTCTGATGACCATGATGGTTCCACAGGAACTGAATCTGACACCGCTGTATCTGATGTATTCCAGAATCAAATGGCTGAATACCTATCGGGTTCAGATTGTCACAGGACTGGCAAATGTCTTTGCCATGTTCATGTTCCGGAAAAATATGGAAACCATACCGGATGCTCTGATTGAGTCGGCGAAGATTGAAGGGGCAAATCAGTGGACGATTTTCACGAAAATTGTAACGCCGGTTTCCAAACCGGTTTACGGCGCGCTGGCGATTCTGGTATTCCTGTCTAAATGGAATGAATATCTGCTTCCGAAAATGTTTATTTCCAAAACGGAATATCTTCCGATCATGGTAATCCTGCCGAAACTGAGTGTGGGCGATAATCTGTACGCTGTTCCCTGGGAACTGGTGTTGACAGGCTGTACCATTGTTACGATACCGTTGATTATTATTTTCCTGATGTTCCAGGATAAGTTCCTGGCAAGTGTTACTCTGGGAGCGGTGAAAGGATGATTGGAGAAAGATGAGTAAAGAAAAAGGCGGATTTACTTTGCCGGGGGAGGCCGGATATGAAGCACTGACACTTCGTATGGCGGAAAAGTGGGGTGCGGATGTGATTCGGGACAGCGATGGCACCCGGCTTTCGGAAGAGATTCTGAATGCGGGCTATGGGATTTATTCCACGATCTGCATTATCAGGGACCACAATGAATGGGCGTCAGCGAATCCGGACAAGCTTCAGCAGACCTTTTTGATCACACAGCCCAGGATTGCAGACGGGACAGAGCTTTCTTTCCGGCTTCTGGAGGATTTTTTCGAAGAACAGTTCCGGATCAATGATACGCCGGGCTCCCGAAAATACTGGCAGCTTTATGATCGAACGGAAAACAGGGAGGTCCCGGAGGCGAACTGGAGCTATGATCCGGAAAAGGGCACTGTGACGGCGGCGGGGCTGAAACCCTGGCATACTTATACCTTCAGCTTTCTGGCCTATCGGATCTGGGAAGAGATCTCGATGTATAATCACATCACGAATTCATGGGATAAGGAGCATCTGATGCAGGTGGATCCGCGCTGGCCCGAAACCCGAAAGTATCTTCTGACCTGGATGGAGGACTGGTGTGTACAGCATCCGGAAACAACGGTGGTGCGCTTTACATCCCTGTTTTATAATTTTGTGTGGATCTGGGGAAGCAGTGAGAGAAAAAGAAATCTGTTTACGGACTGGGGAGCCTATGATTTTACGGTGAGCCCTCCGGCTCTTGAGGAGTTTGAACAGAAATATGGCTATGCACTGACAGCGGAGGATTTTGTAAATCAGGGGAAGTTCCATGTGACCCATATGCCGGGAAATACCAGAAAAAGAGACTGGATGAGTTTTATCAATGATTTTGTCATTGATTTTGGAAAACAGCTGGTGGAGATTGTCCATGCCCACGGAAAGAAGGCCTATGTTTTTTATGATGACAGCTGGGTGGGCATGGAGCCTTATAATGGCCGTTTCCGGGAGTTCGGCTTCGACGGCCTGATTAAATGCGTTTTTTCCGGGTATGAGGCCAGACTGTGCGCCGGAGCGGATGTGGAGACTCATGAACTGCGGCTGCATCCCTATTTATTTCCGGTGGGGCTTGGCGGAGCGCCGACTTTTATGGAAGGAGGCGATCCGGCCGGGGATGCCTTAGAATACTGGATCCGGGTACGCAGGGCGCTCCTGCGGGAGCCGGTGGAGCGCATCGGACTGGGAGGCTATCTGCATCTCACAGAAAATTTTCCGGAATTTGCGGACTGCATCGAGAAAATATCGGATGAATTCCGGGAAATCAAAAGGCTGCACCGCAGCGGGACTCCCTTTGTGCTGAAGCCCAGGATAGCTGTTCTCCACACCTGGGGTAAGCTGCGCTCCTGGACCTTGTCCGGTCATTTCCATGAAACGTATATGCATGATCTGATTCATATCAACGAAAGTCTGTCGGGGCTTCCGCTGAAGGTTTCCTTTATCAGCTTTGAGGATGTGAAGGCCGGTGCTCTGGAGCAGGCGGATGTGGTGATCAATGCAGGATATGCAGGAAGCGCCTGGAGCGGCGGAGATGCCTGGAAGGATCCGGAAATTGTGGAACGGCTGACAAAATGGGTTTTTGAGGGCGGCTGCCTGATCGGTGTCAATGAGCCTTCGGCAGTGCTGGGCTATGATACCTATTTCCGGATGGCGTCCGTACTTGGAATTGATGAGGATACCGGTGCCAGGGTGTGTCATGGAAAATGGAGTTTTGGAGTTGAACGAATTCCGGGGCTTTTGAAGGATGGCGTCCGGATTTCCGGAAAAGCCAACCGTTACCTGACGGATGGAAAGGCCATGGTGCTGGCGGAAGAAGCCGGAGTGCCGACGCTTACGGTGCATTCTTGCGGAAAAGGCTCTGGCATTTATCTGGCTTCCTATGAAATATCTCCGGAAAATACCAGAATGCTGCTGAACCTGATCCTGTACGGAGCCGGTGAAAGTCTGGATCAGTTCTATCTGACAGACAATGTTCATACAGAATGTGCTTATTTTCCGGAAAGCGGGGAACTCGCAGTGGTAAATAACGGGGCGGAAGCGCAGTATTGCTGTGTGCGGACACCCAATGGAAAGCTGGAATTTCGGCTGATGCCTTATGAAACCAGAATCTGCAGGGCAGATTCCGCAGCAGCGATTTAGCGGCGTAAAATCTGACAGAGAGCGGAAGAGCGGGAAAAGGTGCTTCGGGAGCGGGATCCGGAGCACGATTTTCCCGCTTTTTTCTGGATGGCGAACTGTTACAGAAAGTTAAAAAAATGTAAGAAAACGCTTGCAATTGATAGAAACCAGTGTTATAATGTGAGTCGAACTTTTTGTAAAGGCTTATTTTTTTGTGCCTTAATATGCCCAAAAGGGTGCAAAAACAGGAAAGGAGGATTACCATGAAGGTTCGTTCATCTGTTAAACCGATTTGCGAAAAGTGCAAAGTCATTAAGAGAAAGGGAAGTATCAGAATCATCTGTGAAAACCCGAAACACAAACAGCGCCAGGGTTGATTTTTACATTATCTGAAGCGTGAATTTGTGTATTTTTGATGCGGCTGCAGTATGAACCACCTGGAGGTGTTGTCATACTGATAACAATATATGATTTATTCGTTTACCGATTCATCGTATATTGCTTAAGTACCGGGTCATCCATCATACCGGGATGAAACGGAAAGGCCGGAGGAGGATCTGGCTTCCGGCTGGGTTGCGAAGGACTCCTTACGCAGCCTCAATTTGGGACAATATAATATAAGAAGCGTTCTGTGCACTACATTTCAGACGTGCTTTCCCGCACGGGCTGCACCAGGGCGTTGTCTTACAGAAAAAGTGGAGGAAAATTACATGGCTCGTATTGCTGGTGTAGACTTACCAAGAGAAAAACGTGTAGAGATCGGATTAACTTACATCTATGGAATCGGTAGAGTAAGCGCGAACAAGATCCTGGAAAAAGCAAACGTAAATCCGGATACCCGTGTCAGAGATCTGACAGACGAAGAAGTATCCAGAATCCGTGATGTCATCGATGCAGATTACACTGTAGAAGGTGATCTGAGAAGAGATATCGCACTGAACATCAAGAGACTGCAGGAAATCGGATGCTACAGAGGTATCCGTCATCGTAAAGGTCTTCCGGTTCGTGGTCAGAAGACAAAGACCAACGCAAGAACCAGAAAAGGTCCGAAGAGAACTGTTGCGAATAAGAAGAAATAATTGAAAATGTAAATGATCATTCGAGAAAGTAGGTTAGTTTAAAATGGCTAAAAAAGTTACCAAAAAAGTGACAAAAAAGCGCGTAAAGAAAAACGTTGAACGCGGACAGGCACATATCCAGTCATCTTTCAATAACACCATTGTTACCCTGACGGATGCAGAAGGTAATGCATTATCTTGGGCAAGTGCCGGTGGTCTGGGATTTAGAGGTTCAAGGAAATCTACTCCGTATGCAGCTCAGATGGCAGCAGAGACAGCTACCAAAGCAGCTCTTGTTCATGGTCTTAAGACTGTTGACGTTATGGTAAAGGGCCCGGGTTCAGGCCGTGAAGCAGCGATCCGTGCACTTCAGGCATGTGGTCTGGAAGTAACCAGCATCCGTGACGTAACACCGGTACCGCATAACGGTTGCCGCCCACCAAAACGCAGAAGAGTCTAATTAGGAGGATATTACGATGGCAGTTAACAGAGTTCCTGTTCTTAAAAGATGCAGATCCCTTGGCTTAGATCCAATCTATCTGGGTATTGATAAAAAATCTAACAGAGAATTAAAAAGAGCAAACCGTAAGATGAGCGAGTATGGTTTACAGCTGAGAGAAAAACAGAAAGCAAAATTCATCTACGGCGTTCTGGAGAAACCGTTCCGCAACTACTATGAAAAAGCAGAGAAGATGCCGGGTATGACCGGTACCAATCTGATGGTTATGCTGGAAACCAGACTGGACAACGTAATCTTCCGTCTTGGTTTCGCCAGAACCAGAAAAGAAGCAAGACAGATCGTTGACCACAAGCATGTACTGGTAAACGGCAAATGTGTAAACATTCCGTCTTATCTGGTAAAAGCAGGCGACGTTGTAGAGATCAAAGAGAAAGCAAAAGGTTCTCAGAGATATAAAGACATTCTGGAAGTAACCGGTGCCAGACTGGTTCCGGAATGGCTGGAAGCTGATCAGGAAAACCTGAAAGGCACTGTAAAAGAAGCTCCGGCAAGAGAAGCAATCGATGTTCCGGTAGACGAGATGCTTATCGTCGAGCTGTATTCTAAATAATATTCAGTTGACTCTGCCCCTGAGAGCCGGCGCGGTGCTTCTGCGCCGCCTGGCTTGGGCATTAGTTACCCTCAAACCATGGAAACCCAAAAGGAGGGGCATATAGTGTTTGATTTTAACAAACCGAAAATTGAAATAGCTGAAATTTCAGAGGATAAAAAATACGGAAGATTCGTGTGTGAACCGCTGGAGAGAGGCTATGGTACCACTCTGGGAAATTCTCTTCGGAGAATTATGCTCTCTTCGCTGCCGGGAGCTGCTGTCAGCCAGGTAAAAATCGAAGGTGTCCTGCATGAATTCAGTTCTATTCCTGGTGTCAAGGAAGACGTCACTGAAATTATTATGAATCTCAAGTCTCTGGCTATCAAAAACTCCAGTGAGACAAATGAAGCCAAGGTTGCCTATATTGAGTTTGAAGGAGAAGGTGTCGTAACCGGTGCCGATATCCAGGCAGATCAGGATATTGAGATTCTGAACCCGGATCAGGTAATCGCCACATTAAACGGCGGTGCTGACAGCAAGCTTTACATGGAGCTGACCATTACCAAAGGCAGAGGCTATGTAAGCGCTGAGAAGGGAAAAACAGAAGATATGCCCATCGGCGTGATTGCCGTTGATTCGATCTATACGCCGGTAGAGCGTGTAAATCTGCGTGTGGAAAATACCCGTGTCGGTCAGGTAACGGATTACGATAAGCTGACTCTGGATGTGTATACCAATGGTACACTGGCTCCGGACGAGGCCGTCAGCCTGGCAGCAAAGGTATTGAGCGCACATCTGAATCTGTTCATTGACCTGTCAGAGAATGCAAAATCTGCTGAGGTCATGATCGAAAAAGAAGACAATGAAAAAGAAAAAGTTCTGGAAATGAACATTGATGAGCTCGAGCTGTCGGTTCGTTCCTACAACTGTCTGAAACGTGCCGGTATCAATACCGTGGAGGAACTGTGCAACCGGACCTCCGACGATATGATGAAGGTACGGAATCTGGGAAGAAAATCCCTGGAAGAAGTATTAGGCAAATTAAAAGAGCTGGGCTTACAGCTGAACCCCAGCGACGAATAGTCGATGGGGTGATACTTCGGTATTCCATCGGCATTTAATCACAATTTATGGAAAGCAAAGCACTCCGGAAGTAAGCCCGAAGAGCGTTCCTGAGTGTTCCACAAATGGAGGAAAAGAAAATGGCAGGTTATAGAAAACTTAGCAGAACTGCAAGCCAGAGAAAGGCCCTGATCCGCAGTCAGGTTACTGCTCTGCTGTATCACGGAAAGATCCGCACCACAGAACAGAAAGCAAAAGAAATCCGCAAGGTTGCTGAAGGCCTGATTGCAATGGCAATCAGAGAAAAAGACAACTTTGAAACGGTTACCGTTTCCGCAAAGGTTGCCCGCAAGGACAAAGACGGCAAGAGAGTGAAAGAAGTCGTTGACGGAAAGAAAGTAACCGTATACGATGAAGTACAGAAAGAGATCAAGAAAGATGCTCCTTCCAGACTTCACGCCAGAAGACAGATGCTGAAGGTTCTGTATCCGGTAAAAGAGGTTCCTGCAGAAGCTGCAGGCAAAAAGAGAAATACCAAGGAAGTTGATATGGTAGACAAACTGTTTACCGAGATCGCTCCGAAGTATGCAGACCGCAATGGTGGATACACCAGAATCGTAAAGATCGGTCAGCGTCGCGGTGATGGCGCTATGGAAGTGCTCATCGAGCTCATTTAATTGTTGATTGTATCTGTTCAGGACAGGCCGAATCACTTGCTGATGAGGCCGTAAGAATATGATTCAGGTGTGAGCAAAGCCCATCGGCGCAGCCGATTTTCATGGGTTTGCGAATCGTATCTGTGAAGGTACTGAACAGATACGTTCGATTTATGAATCAGAAAGGCTGTCGGGTTATCCGGCAGCCTTTTTTCAGGTTGTGCGCCATGGGTGCGCGTTTTCAGAAGGAAACCAGTTCAGGAACGAAAGGTTCCGGAAGGGCAGCAAAAGGCTTTCAGCCACAGATCAGACAAAATCTGATGCCCATGTCCGGTCAGATGGATTCCATCAGTTGTGACAGTGGAAACCCCAAGGTCTGCGGCAGACTGATTCAATATTTCATGAAGCGGAAGAAATGGGAGATGGAAGCTTTCGGCTTCTTTTCGCATAATGTCTTCTGCTTTTTTGATGTCCGGAAACCAGGAAACAAATTCCAGAGGCATGGGAAAAAGAAAAGGTCCCATGCAGAAAACCTGTTGTACGCCCGAATCCAGAAGCTTTTTCAGAATCTCATGAAGCTGTCCGCGAAAGCCGAGAGAATCCAGGGAAACGCCCGTATTTTTTGCCACAGCCACATCATTTACACCGACCAGAAGACTGACAGCATCAGGCTTCTGCTTCAGGCAGTTGAAATCCAGAGAGCGCAGAACTGCAGCGGCAGTAAAGCCGTCCTGACCTTTGTTCCAGATCCGGATGTCCGGGTACAGGGCTTCCAGTCTGGGAGCCAGCAGAGATACGTAGCCGTTTCCAAGGCCCCGGCCGTCATGCAGCCACAGATGATCAGCGTCTGTAATACTGTCACCCAGAAAAACAAGTTTATTCATCGCAAATTCCTCATATATTCTTCATTTATAACTGTTCAGAGCCAAGCAGAATTTCATAAAAAAGACGTAAAATGCTTGCATTTTAAGGCTGTTTTTGAAAATTTATTTGGCGAATACGCCACACCGGAGAAAGGCAAAGCATGTATTTTCATGTCCATTTGTCCCTTGGCTCATTCGATGAGTAACCGACAAATGAGCCTGACGTCGATTTTTCCGTACTGCTTACTTCCAAAATCGACGCAAACATTCGCAATTCGCTCATTTTTCTGCGAAAAATGGCTGCTTGCTCATGTTTTGCGGGCCCCATAGACATGAAAATCCATGCAAGCATGTATTTTCATGTCCATTTGTCCCTTGGCTCATTTTATTATAAATGGAAAGATGTTTTTTGAAAAGTGGCTGTGGGAAATATTGCCGCTATAAAAATTTTCTTCAGGGCAGAAAAAGAAAAGCTTTGGCTGGGCAGAGCAGCACAGTAATGCTATAATGAAAGGAGAGAAATGCACTGTTTCTGTTGATTTCGGAAGTACAGAGCATAATCAGCACCACACAATGGCGGAAATCCATTTACCGTGCAGCGTACGGAATGTAAAGAGAGGAAGGGAATCACATTGATTTATATTGGAAGTCATATTTCATCGTCAAAGGGCTATGAAGCCATGGGAAAGCAGGCGCTGAAGCTGGGAGCAGATACGTTTGCGTTTTTTACAAGGAATCCCAGGGGAGGCAATGCAAAAAAGATAGAGGAAGTCGATGTGCAGAAGTATCTGGAGATTGCCAGGGAACATCATTTTGGGAAAATTGTGGCTCACGCGCCGTATACACTGAATGCCTGCGGCGCCAGGGAAGAGGTGCGGGATTTTGCCTTCCGCGCATTTGCGGAGGATCTGGAACGAATGGAATACACGCCGGGGAATTACTACAATTTTCATCCGGGCAGCCATGTGGGGCAGGGCAGCGAGGAAGGAATCCGTCTGATTGCGGAGCTTCTGAATACCTGTCTGAAGCCGGAGCAGACCACAACGGTGCTTCTGGAAACCATGGCAGGGAAGGGGTCCGAGGTAGGAGGCAGCTTTGAGGAGATCCGTGGAATTCTGGACCAGGTAGTGCTGGGTGAAAAAATGGGAGTCTGCCTGGATACCTGTCATGTCTGGGACGGCGGATACGACATTGTTCAAAATCTGGATCAGGTTCTGGAAGAGTTTGACCGGGTGATTGGTCTGGAGCGGCTGAAAGCGATTCATATCAATGACAGCATGAATGGTCTCGGCGCGCACAAAGACCGCCATGCGAAAATCGGAGAAGGCTGTATTGGCCTGGAAGCGCTGAAAGCAGTGGCGCGTCATCCGGCACTCCAGGGTCTTCCCTTTATTCTGGAAACGCCAAATGATGACGCTGGATGGGCACAGGAGATCGCAGTTTTGCGGCAGGCCGCTGAAGAGAACGGATGAGAGGAGTGTTCCGATATGGTTCTCCGAAGAGAATGGATGAGAAGAGTGTTCCGATATGGTCCTCCGAAAAGAATGGATGAGAAGAGTGTCTCGATATGGTCTCCCGAAGGATTCCCGATTTGAAATAGGGCTGCAATTGGGAAAAGATTTGAGAGCGAACCGCTTCATTTTGTATAGACAAAATCAGAATTCTGTCGTATAATACAGCTATCAGACGCCAGCAAAGGCGGAGGGGCGCTGTGCCCGGGAACAGGATTAGATGATCAGTTGAAAAGAAAACAGGAGGATGAGATTATGCCGTTAGTAACTTCAAAAGAAATGCTGGAAAAAGCCCAGAAAGGCGGTTATGCCGTAGGTGCATTCAATGTGGAAAATATGGAAATGGTCAAAGCTGTCATTGCGGCTGCAGAAGAGCTGAAAGCTCCGGTAATGCTGCAGACCACTCCATCCACTGTAAAATACGGCACCCTGGAAACCTATGCAGCTATTGTAGCCGCAGAAGCGAAGAAAGCAAGCGTACCGGTTTGCTTACATCTGGACCACGGCAGCAGCTTTGAACTGGCTGTGCAGGCGATCCGCGCAGGCTATACGTCTGTGATGATTGACGGATCCAAGGAAGACTTTGAAGGAAACGTGGCAGTCAGCAAACGGGTTGCGGATGTTGGCCTGGCAGCAGGGATTCCGGTAGAAGCGGAGCTTGGCAAGGTGGGCGGAAAAGAAGACGACCACGAGGCAGAGGCAGATACGAATACGGATCCGCAGGAAGCGAAGGAGTTTGTAGAGCGTACCGGTATTACTTCTCTGGCGGTTGCCATTGGAACGGCCCATGGCTTTTATATCGGGACTCCGGTTCTGGATAAAGAGCGTTTGTCTGAGATTCGTGAGGTGGTGGATATTCCGCTGGTACTGCACGGGGCATCCGGTCTGACGGATGAAGATGTCAGCGACTGTGTAAAACGCGGAATCTGCAAGGTGAATTTTGCCACTGAGCTGCGGGCAGCCTACACCGGCGCAGGCAAGAAGCTTCTGGCAGAAAAGCCGGAGACCTTTGATCCCAAGGCTCTGGGAAAGGTTGGCATGGCAGCTGTGACTGAACTGGTAAAGGGCAGAATGAAGGTCTGCGGATGCGACGGAAAAGCCTTTGACTGAAGCACATCTAACGAAAAGAAAACAGAATAAGCTTTGAATAACGAGTAGTGTTTATCACGTAAGTCCAGTTGATAAACACTGCTTTTTTATATACAGGCAGTGCAGAAAGTGAGGATAATCCACACAAAATAACCTTATGTTTTGCTGGCCTGCTTTCCCGACAGCACAGGTGTAAAATCCTCAGCGTAGTTAGATTTCTGAAAAGGAGGTACATGATGGCAGCGCATGAAATGAAAATCAGAGTGATGAAAACCGTATCAAGCGGAACCAGGGAGATTCTCCTCGGCAGAGTACGAAAGTCGGAACTTGGAACATTTTTTAAACAGCATTCGGCACTGGCACTGGTCCACGGGGACGTCTGTGATATGATTTATGCCAGTGACCTGGCACAGAAAACAGCCAGTGTGGAAGTTTTTGAAATTCCGGGAAGCTGCCCCCAGCACTTGACCTGTCTGGGGATCCTGGGAGATGTATCGGCGGTGGAAGCAGCCGTTCAGAGAATCCAGAGAGAACTATGTGAAGCAGAATAGGGCAGATGCCGACGAATTCGTCGGCATCTTTTGACCCCAACATCATTTTACATGATTATATGCATAATCATACACCTTTTGGAAGAAAAAGGGAACAGTTGCTTTACCGATTGACAGAACAGAGTGAAGGATATCTTCACGATAGATGGCAGATACCGGAAGCGGAAAAAAATCGTTGACTTTTTAACAAAAAAAAGAGTATAATGCAAGTACAGCGTGTAGCAGAACTGCGTAAATCCGGTTGTCTGCTATGCGCTGTTTTTCTTTGCAGTTTTTTCAGAACGGCACAGAATTTCAGAATTTCTTATTTTTATGGAGGTAAAGTCCGATGGAGACTCAAAAAACAAACACGTTTCTGGAAACGGAAGCACTTGGGAAGCTGATGAAGAAATATGCGGTTCCCTGTATCATTTCCCTGCTGGTAGCAGCTTTATACAATATTGTGGATCAGATTTTTATCGCAAATGCCACGTATCTGGGATCCTACGGAAATGCAGCGAATACGGTTGTATTTCCGCTGACAGTGGTGGCGCTGTCCATTGCTGTGATGATCGGTGACGGATGCTGTGCTTTCGTGAGTATCTGCCTGGGAGCTAATAAAAAGGAGGATGCCCATAAGAGTATCGGAAGTGCGGTTATTCTCTGCGTAGTACTGAGTGTAATTCTGACGGCGGTGTACCTGATTTTCCAGAAGCAGATCCTGACCGCTTTCGGCGGACGGGTCAATGAGGATACATTCCATCATGCAAAGGAGTATTTCTTCTGGATTACGGTGGGTGTGCCTTTCTATATGTTCGGTCAGGCAATGAATCCGATTATCCGTTCGGACGGAAGTCCCAAATTTGCCATGATTTCCACACTGGCCGGCGCTTTTGTCAATATTGTTCTGGATCCGATTTTCATTTTCGTGTTCAAGTGGGGCATGATGGGTGCGGCAATTGCCACGATTATGGGTCAGATTCTGACGGCAATCCTGTCTGTCTGGTATCTGTTTCATATGAAGGCAGTGAAGCTGCAGAAAAGCAGTTTCCGCATTCACGGAAGACTGGCGGGCAAATATCTGCCCCTGGGTATCTGCAGCTTTCTGTCTCAGATTTCTCTGGTTGCAGCGATGGCAGCTATCCAGAATATGACCATGAAATATGGCGCCATGGATCCGATTTTCGGTCAGGAGGAATATGCGCAGATCCCCATGGCCGTCCTTGGAATCGTTATGAAATTCTTCCAGATCGTCATTTCCATTGCGGTTGGTATGTCGGCAGGATGTATTCCCATTGTCGGATATAATATCGGAGCAGGATGCAAGGACCGGGCCAGAGGACTGTTTACCCGTCTGCTGATTTCCGAAGCGCTGGTGGGAGCGGTTGCCCTGATTATCGTGGAAGTATTTCCGCATCAGCTCATCGGAATCTTCGGTGCGGCGAATGAAAGTGCTTATTATACGGATTTTGCAGTGAAATGCTTCCGGACCTATCTGTGTATGATGGTTCTTGCTACGGTGAATAAGGCGACCTTTATTTATCTGCAGTCGCTGGGAAAAGCACTGATTTCCACGGCTCTTTCCATGATCCGGGAAGTGGTATTCGGCGTCGGCTTCTCTCTTTTGCTGCCAATATTTTTCGGGCTGGACGGCGTATTGTATTCCATGCCGGTGTCTGATGTGCTGACCTTTTTGATTTCAGCAGTGGTGATTGCGTATACCTATAAAACCCTGAAACAATAAGCGGAGGCAGTGATAAGGCTGATGCGAAAATGCGGACATTTTCTGCATCACAGTGCCGGAGAAGGAGAGGACAGCAAAAAGCTGCTTTCGGCGCTTTCTGATCAGGAGATCCGGGAGCTGGCTGCATTGCTGGAAAAATGCACCCGAAACTGGTAAACCGGTAAAGAAATAAATAAAAAAAGTCCGGAAGGCGGCGGAAAAACGAATCTGAAAAATGCCGGAAAGAAGTCCCCCTGGAAGGGGAGCTCTTTCCGGCATTTGATATACGGGGAAAATCAGCATTTTTCCGGTTCCGGATATTCGGTTCCGAAGGTTTCCACAGTCATGGAACGGATTACCTGGGGCTCCAGAGGACGGTCACTGTAATCGGTGGCGGTTTCCGCGATTTTATTTACCACGTCCATTCCTTCTGTCACCTTTCCGAAGGCTGCATAGGCACCGTCCAGATGGGGAGCTGCCTGATGCATGATGAAGAACTGAGAGCCGGCGGAGTTGGGATGCATGGCTCTGGCCATGGAAAGAACGCCGGGGGTGTGTTTCAGGGCATTGGGGAATCCATTCTGGGCAAATTCACCCCTGATGGAGTAACCCGGACCGCCCATACCGGTTCCTTCCGGGCAGCCGCCCTGGATCATAAAGCCTTCAATGACTCTGTGGAAAATCAGGTTGTCATAGAAATTTTTACGGACAAGACTGATAAAATTGTTTACTGTGTTGGGGGCGATTTCCGGATAGAGCTCAGCCTTTATGATATCGCCGTTTGCCATGGTAATCGTTAAAACTGGATTCTGTGCCATTGTCATTTTCCTTTCTTTCATCGCTTTTGCATAGATACAGGAAACCCGTCCGGAGCCCCTCCACGTCCCGGGGGCGGAGTGCGTTCCCTGTCGGGTTTCATTATACTCTGCCGGATGCTTTCTGGCAAGAGTGTAAAACCGTGGAAGCCTGCCGATTTGCCAAAGCGTAAAAGGGCGGAAGCTTTTACCGGCTGTCCCGCATTACCGGAGGAAGAGCAGAACCGGAATCAGGAGAGCTTCCAGATATCCCGGTTGTATTCCTCTATGGTCCGGTCGGAGGAGAAATAGCCGGCGCTGCTGATGTTCATCAGCATTTTCCGTGCCCAGGCCATGCGGTCTGTATAGTCTTCGAAGGCCTGTTCCCTGGCGGCGCAGTAAGCGTCAAAGTCCGGGAAGGTCATGAACCAGTCCTTATTCAGCAGTTCTTCGGAAAGGCGTTCCAGGTTTTCTCTGCAGCCAACGGACAGCATTTCTTCTCCAAGAATGAAGTCCACCGCTTCTTTGATGGACGGATTGGTTTCATAGAAGCTTCTGGCGGAATAATCGCCGTCCTGGTAGCGTTTGATAACGGTTTCGCTGGAGTCACCGAAAATGTAAATATTTTCATCTCCCACCAGGTCATGGATTTCCACGTTTGCGCCGTCCTCTGTGCCCAGAGTAACCGCGCCGTTCAGCATGAATTTCATATTTCCGGTTCCGCTGGCTTCCTTGGAGGCCAGAGAAATCTGTTCAGAAATATCGCAGGCCGGAATCAGCTTTTCCGCCAGGGTGACATTGTAGTTTTCTACCATCACGACTTTCAGATAAGGGCTGACACACGGATCCTTCTGTGTCAGTTCCTGAAGGCAGAGGATCAGATGGATAATGTCCTTGGCAATGGTGTAGGCAGGAGCAGCTTTGGCACCGAAGATGACCGTAATCGGTGTTTTCGGAAGCTTTCCGCTCTTAATCTCCAGATATTTGTGGATCACGTAAAGCGCGTTCAGCTGCTGACGCTTGTATTCGTGAAGGCGTTTGATCTGGATATCATAGATGGAATTTTCATCAATTTCGATCCCCCGGGTTTCTCTCAGGTAATTCCTGAGAAGCAGCTTGGAATCCTGTTTGATTTCCAGAAGAGCCTTCAGTACCTTGGGATCATCGGCGTATTTTTTCAGCTCCTGAAGCCTGGAGGCATCCTTTTTAAAGTCGTCCCCGATGAGAGAGGCGATCAGGTCTGTCAGCCGGTGATTGCAGTGCAGAAGCCAGCGGCGGAAGGTAATGCCATTGGTTTTGTTATTGAATTTTTCCGGATAGAGCTCATAGAAGTCATGAAGCTCCGTTTCCTTCAGAATGTCTGTATGCAGGGATGCAACGCCGTTGACGCTGAAACCATAGTGAATGTCAATGTGGGCCATATGAACCCGTTCCTGGTCATCAATGATGGTTACGGAAGGCTTTTTGAATTTCCGGCGTACTCTGTCATCCAGCACTTCAATGATCGGAACCAGATGGGGAACTGCCTTTTTCAGATAGGCAATGGGCCATTTTTCCAGGGCTTCCGCCAGAATGGTGTGGTTGGTGTAGGCGCAGGTTCTGGAAACCACGTCAATGGCTTCATCCATGTCCAGCCCTTTTTGGGTCAGCAGACGGATCAGTTCCGGGATGATCATGGTGGGATGGGTGTCGTTGATCTGAATAACCGCATAGTCCGGCAGATCATGGAGGGTACAGCCTTTGGCTTCACATTCCTCCAGAATGTACTGAGCGGAATTGCTGACCATGAAGTACTGCTGATAAATCCGGAGAAGATGTCCCTGCTCATCACTGTCATCGGGATACAGGAAGAGCGTCAGATTTCTGGCAATGGCTTCTTTGTCAAAAGAAATACCATCCTCCACCAGGGATTCGTCGATGCCCTCCACATCAAAGAGATGGAGGCGGTTGGTGCGGTTTTCATAGCCGGTCACGGCAATATCATAAAGCTTTGAGGTCAGGGTAAAGCCTTTGAAAGGAACCTGATAGGAAATTCCTGTGTCAATGAGCCAGCGGGTATCCTCGATCCAGGGATTGGGCAGCTCCTGCTGCTTGTTGTCGGTAAAGGACTGACGGAACAGGCCGAAATGATAGTTCAGGCCGCAGCCGTCGCCGTTTAAGCCCAGAGTGGCAATGGAATCCAGAAAGCAGGCGGCCAGACGTCCCAGACCGCCGTTGCCAAGGGAGGGTTCCGGTTCCAGTTCCTCAATGGCACTTAAGGATTTTCCGTTTCTGGCGAGAAGCTCTCTGGCCTCCTCATAAAGCCCCAGGTTGATCAGGTTGTTGGAGAGCAGCTTTCCAATGAGAAATTCTGCGGAAATATAATAAAGCTTTTTCCGGCCGTTTTTGGTTTCCCGTTCCTGCGCAAGGGTCTGAACAGCTTTCAGCAGCGCGCAGTAGACATCCCGGTCAGTGCTCCCGGCAAGACCGGCAGGACAGTTTTGGGCTACTAATTCTTCAAAATGGTTCATATTCATACAGTCCTTTCCTGATAATCAATGTTGGAGGAATCATTTTTCGGGTAATTCTTGTTTTGCCTCCTGGCTCATTGTAATCCCACAGAGCAGAAAAATCTTGCAAAATAGGGAGCAAATATAATACAATACGATCATAAGCAAGGAGGTTTGCCGATGAACATTCCCGAATACGAGAATTATCATGAAACGAAATCTCATGCGGACGCATTGTTTCCGTGTAATATTTATCCATGCTGTATACCGGTGGATTTTTCTTCCGTTCCTTTGCACTGGCATGATGAGATGGAGCTGATTTCTGTAAAAAAGGGCTGCGGGATCATCCGTGTGGATATGGAACCGGTGAAGGTCCATGCCGGAGAACTGGCGGTGATCCTGCCGGGGCAGCTCCATGGGATAGAACGGGTTCCGGGGCAGCGCATGGAGTACGAAAATATTATTTTTCAGGTATCCATGCTGATGGCGGAGCAGGCGGATGTCTGTAATATTGATTATTTTGCACCGTTTCTTCAGGAAAAATCCCTCTGGTCGGGGGTGATTACCGCCAGGAGTCCGGGGTATGAGGAATTCTGGGAGTGTATCTGCCAGATTGATCAGGTGTGTCAGGAAAAGGCACCTGCCTGGCAGCTTGCGGTAAAGAGCTGCCTGTATCGTTTTTTTTATCTTTATTTTCGGTATCTGGGAATCATTCATGAAAGAAAGCAGGATAAATCCAGGGAAAAGCTGAAGCTTATCCTGAAATACCTGGAAAATCATTATCAGGAAAAAATAACGATTTCTCAGATGGCCGGTCTTTGTTATTACAGTGAGTCTCATTTTATGAAGTTTTTCCGAAATCATATGGGTATGGCCTTTACGGCGTATCTGAACAGTTACCGGTTAACCATGGCTGCCCGGCTTCTTCTGACAACGGACTGCCCGGTGAGCGAAATCGCTGCGGACACAGGCTTTGACAATATTTCTTATTTCAACCGTCTTTTCAGAAAGAAATACGGGACAACACCCGTTCAATATCGAAAGGGGCAGGAAAATGAAAGCAGTAATCCGGAGAATGCGCAATGAATCAGCAGCTGCGGGGCTGTGGGAAAAGCTTTCTCAGGAAGGCTGGACCTTTCTTGAGGACTATGATTCGTTCCAGGAGTCCGAGGCGGGGAAGAGTCCCTGTCTGGTGGTTACGGATTCCATTGAAGGGGCTGAGTATGCAAAAAAACGGAATCTGGCCTGTCTGGCCTGTGAACCCAGGGAAAATCCCTTTCATTTCTATGGAGTTGATATGATTGCGGAAGACCTGAATGAGTTAAACGGGGAATTTTTGAAGCTGGTATGGCAGCGCCACAGGGGCATTCCCTGGACCATTGCGGTGACCAGACGGCTGATTCTCCGGGAAAGCGTGATGGAGGATCTGGAGGATTTTTACAGTGTTTACAGTGGTGAGGGCGTTACGGACTATATTCCGGGCCTGTCCGCGGACAGACAGGAGGAGAAGCGGGAGCTGGAATGCTATATTAAGAATATGTATCGCTTCTATAATTACGGACTGTGGACCGTACTGGAACGGTCCAGCGGAAGGGTTGTGGGCAGAGTGGGCCTGGAAAATTCCGCAAACCCCCAGACCGGGGAGGCTGTACTGGAGCTGGGCTATCTGATCGGAAAACCCTGGCAGAACCAGGGATACGGCACCGAAGCGGCAGAAGCGGCGGCGTGGTATGCCTTTGAGGTGGCGGAGGTGCCGGAGCTTTTTATTTTTATCCGGAAGGAGAATCTGGCTTCCAGAAAGGTGGCAGATCATCTGGACGCTTCATTTCCCGGGAAAATACGGGTGGTTCTGGTGTGAGAAACGGTGGGAGAAAACCTGCGGATCCCTCAAGTTTTTATTGAAAAGGCCGGGGAAAGAACGTATAATAGAAGGGAAAGGTAACAGGGTCGGCATCGGAACTGTTACATGGAAAGTACAAAAGCGAGGTAACAGCCTATGCAGACGATGACGATCTGTTTTGCAAACAACAAAGGAGGCAGCGGGAAGTCCACTACCTGCTCCAATATCGGTGCTGCCATGGCCCAGCAGGGGAAAAAGGTACTCCTGATTGACGGTGATATGCAGCTGAACCTTTCCCTTTCTTTTTTTTCAGAGGATAAGGTGCTGGAGATGGCTGCAGGAGAGAAAAACCTGTATCAGGCGATTCGGAACCAGAAGGATCTGACGGATTATATCATCCAGACACCCTATGAAAACCTGGATCTGATTCCCTCTTCTACGCTGATGAGCTCCATTGAATATGAGCTTTTTACGAAATGGCAGAGGGAGATGATTCTGCAGAAATGCCTGTCCGGCATTAAGGCGTCCGGTGTCTATGATTATATTCTGATTGACGCGCCTCCTACGCTGGGCGGCTGGGTGATGAACATTCTGTGTGCCTCGGATCGGGTGGTGATTCCGGTGGAAGCCAGTCCCTGGGGGATGTTCGGACTGGCGAACATGTTTGAGTTCCTGAACGAGGTGCGTCAGATTGCGCCGGATCTTCAGGTTATGGGGATTGCGGTGACCAAGGTGGACACCCGGAAGAATTATTTTAAACAGACCATGGAAACCCTTCGGGAGATGCAGGACATTCATCTGTTTGAGTCCTATGTCCGGGTGGACAGCTCCATTGAGTGGTCCCAGGACAACAGCGCCCCGGTGGTGATGTACAAAAAGAACAGCAGAAGTGCCAAAGAGTACACGGCTCTTGCGGAGGAGGTAATGAAGCTTGGCAGTCGGTAAAGGCAGTATTTTACGAGCAGTGAATGCAGGAAAAGTCAACAGTGCGGTGGTCACACCGGTAAACCCGGAGGAGATGCAGGTGAAGTTTATGAGTGATGTAAAAGAAGAAAAAGCAGCAGAAGTTCAGGAAGAGGCTTCCGCCGTTCAGGCTGAGAACGCTTCGGAAAGCAAAGAAGAGGCGGCTGCCGTTCAGGCAGTGGGCACTGTGGAAAAGGAAGCAGCTGCGCCGGAAGGAACGGCGGCAGAAGAGCCGAAGAAAAAGCCGAGAAAACCCAGAACCAGAAAAGCTGCTGCGGAAAAGAAGACCAGAGCGCCCAGGAAGAGCGCGGCTGCCGGAGAAGCTGCTTTGGAGACTCCGAAGCAGGAGGAAGCGCCCAGGCGCAGAGGCGGTATTCACAGTGATCTTCCGGTCTGGATGCTGTAGAATACCATCGAAAAATTTATGGATGAAGGGGCAGAGATATGCATAGTTTTGATATACGTACAAAGATCTATTATGGCGATAACGCGCTGGACCGCCTCAAAGAGATTCCCTATCAGAAGATCCTGATTATCACGGATCCCTATGTGGTTCAGAGCGGCATGATTATGATGATTACTTCAAGGCTGGATGAGGGGAAGAAGGAATATTCCATTTTTAAGGATGTTGTGCCGGATCCGCCCATTGAGAAGGTGGCGGCTGGGGTGAAGGCACTGCTGGAGTATGGTCCTGAGGCCATCGTGGCAGTAGGCGGCGGTTCCGCCATTGATTCGGCCAAGGCCATCCGCGAATTTGCGGGGAAGACCGGAAACATCGGCCAGGTGGCGCTGATTGCGGTACCCACTACCAGCGGCACTGGTTCAGAGGTGACTTCTTTCTCTGTGATTTCCGATCCCCAGGAACAGCGGAAATATCCGCTGGTTTCGGACGATCTGCTTCCCACGGAAGCGATTCTGGATGCAGAGCTGACCAGGAGCGTTCCGCCTGCCATTACGGCGGATACCGGTATGGATGTGTTTACCCATGCGCTGGAGGCATATGTCAGCACAAACAGCACAGAATTTTCCGCAGCCCTGTCTGAAAAGGCCATTGAGATCTGCGGCGCATTCCTGCTGCGGGCATATCTGGACGGCAATGATACCCATGCCAGAAAGAAGATGCATATCGCTTCCTGCCTGGCAGGCCTGGCATTTAATGCCGCCTCCCTGGGCATTAACCACAGCATGGCCCATCAGCTGGGAGCACATTTTCACATTCCCCATGGCCGGGCGAATGCGATCCTGCTTCCGTATATTATTGAGTACAACAGTTTTATCAATAAAAACAGCCGCAGCCAGAAGGAATATCCCAGACAGGTTCAGAAGTATGAAACTATTGCAAGAACACTGGGCGTTCAGAACTTCAACACCATTACCACCATCCGTGCGCTGATTGCCTGGGTGCAGTTCATGCTGAAGGAAATGGACATTCCGCTGACGATTTCCCAGACGGGAAAATGCAGCCGGAGTGAGTATTTCGCGGCGATTCCGGATATGGCAGAGGCCGCCATGGCAGATGCCTGCACACCGACGAATCCCCGTGTTCCCACCAAGGACGACATCATGGAGCTCTACGAGAAGATCTGGTAAGGAAAAAGAGAAAAAGAAAGCCGTATCCTTTCGGATACGGCTTTTCTGCGCGATTTCTGCCGTTTTTTCGCGGCAGATCTCTGATTCCTTTCAATGAGTCAAAACGGGATTATGGTGTGGGAAAAAAGGACAAAAATGGAAAAGGAAATCGAAAAAAGAAAAATCGGGGTCTGTGCATAATGTATAAAAACAGATATAAAAATTAGCGGGGTTTCACAAATCGGGCAAAAAAAGAAAATTCGCTCTTGCCAAGTTGCTGAAAACGTGTTACTATACAATCAGAAATTGGAAACGTTACCGGGAGCGTTACTGATAACGTTTCCATAAGAAACCAAAAACCTATCATGAAAAGAAAGAAGGACGAAAACATGAAAAAGTTCAAAAAACTGACAGCACTTGGACTGAGTGCAGCGATGGCAGCAACCATGATTCCCGGCGTTGGCGCTATGGCAGAGGAAACTGGAAAGGTTTATTATCTGAACTTCAAACCGGAGCAGGCAGAGCAGTGGGTTGATCTGGCAGATGCTTATTCCAAAGAGACAGGTGTAGAAGTGACGGTTGTTACTGCGGCATCCGGCACCTATGAGTCCACTCTGAAATCTGAGATGGCGAAGAACGAAGCACCGACCCTGTTCCAGGTAAACGGCCCGGTAGGCCTGGCTTCCTGGAAGGATTACTGCTATGACCTGAAGGACAGTGATCTGTACAAGAACCTGAAGAGCGATGATTTCGCACTGCTTGGTGATAACGGCGAGGTTTACGGTATCGCATACGTAATCGAGACCTACGGTCTCATTTATAACAAGGCGCTTCTTCAGCAGTACTGTGAGACAGAGGGCGCTGTGATCTCCTCCGCAGAGGAAATCAACAACTTCGAGACTCTGAAGGCTGTTGCCGATGATATCCAGGCAAAGAAGGATGAGCTGGGTATTGAAGGAGCATTCTCTTCCGCAGGTATGGACGCTTCCTCCGACTGGAGATTCAAGACTCATCTGGCAAACCTGCCGATTTATTATGAGTATCAGGCAGACGGTATCGGCTCCACAGACGCTATCAAGGGTACCTACCTGGATAACTACAAACAGATCTGGGATCTGTACATCACCGATTCTACCTGCAGCCCGACCCTGCTTTCCAGCAAGACCGGTGAGGACGCTGTTTCCGAGTTCGCACTGGGCGAAACCGTTTTCTATCAGAACGGTACCTGGGCTTACAATGACATTAAGGACAATGAAGTAGCAGATGAAGATATCGGAATGATGCCGATCTACATTGGTGTTGAAGGCGAAGAAAATCAGGGTCTGTGCACCGGTTCTGAGAACTACTGGTGTGTAAACAGCCAGGCTTCCGAAGCAGATATTCAGGCTACTCTGGACTTCCTGAACTGGGTAACCACCAGCGAAACCGGTATGAATGCTCTGGCAAATGAAATGGGCTTTGTAACTCCGTTTGCAAGCTTTACTGATGAATATACACCGGAGAACCCGCTGATCCAGGCAGCCAATGAAGACATTGCCGCAGGTCATACGGCAGTTGCATGGTGCTTCACAACCATGCCTTCTGAGCAGTGGAAGAACGGCGTAGGAAGCGCACTCCTTGAGTACGCACAGGGTACCGGCGAATGGGACGGCGTTGTAAGTGCCTTTGTTGACGGATGGGCCACAGAATACGCAGCAGCAAATAATTAAGCCGATGCGGGACTTTTCCAACAGGAATCACGGTTACTCACAATAAGCTGACCGGCTAGAAATTTACAGAAAGGGTGAGCGCAAAACGCTCACCCATTTCTTTAGAAAGACACGGCAATACTGAAGCAGGGCAGTCTCCGGACGGCTCTGGCGGAAAGGAAGAGAAGTATGGACAAAGCGATTAAACGATATTTTCCGGTTTTTGTGCTTCCCACATTACTGGCATTTACCCTTGGCTTTATCGCGCCATTTGTGGTAGGAGTTTATCTCTCATTTTGTAAATTTACCACCATTACGGATGCTACATTCGTCGGATTCTCAAACTATACAAAGATCTTTACGGATCCTACTTTTAATCATGCACTGTGGTATACCGCAGCGTTTACCATTGTAACGGTTCTTCTGATCAATGTGCTGGCCTTTGCGGTGGCGCTTTTACTCACGAAAAAAATCCGCGGTACCAATATTTTCCGTACCGTATTCTTTATGCCGAATCTGATCGGCGGTATTATCCTTGGTTATATCTGGCAGCTGTTGTTAAACGGTATTCTGCTTCAGTTCAACAGAACCCTGACCTACTCCTCTGTATACGGTTTCTGGGGCCTGGTGATCCTGACCTGCTGGCAGCAGATCGGATACATGATGATTATCTATATTGCCGGAATTCAGAACATTCCGGGTGAGCTCGTTGAGGCAGCCAAGATCGACGGGGCGACCTCCAAGCAGGTGCTTCGGCATGTTACGATCCCCATGGTGATGCCTTCGATTACCATCTGTACCTTCCTGACACTGACCAACTCCTTCAAGCTGTACGACCAGAACCTGGCGCTGACCAACGGCGAACCTTCCAATATGTCAGAAATGCTTGCTCTGAATATTACCAATACGTTCTACGGCAGAACGGGATATGAAGGCGTAGGCCAGGCAAAGGCTGTGGTATTCTTCCTGATGGTTGCGGCCATTGCCATGATTCAGAACTACCTTACCAGATCAAAGGAGGTGCAGCAGTAATGGCAAGAAAAGCAAAGCATGGTACTCTGCTGACGGTTATTTTTACAATTATTTCCATTTTTTATATGTTCCCCATTGCGCTGGTTCTGCTGAATTCCTTTAAGAAAAAGGCTTACATCAGCAAAAAGCCTTTTGCCATCCCCACCGGGAAAATGTTTGTTGGGCTGGACAACTATGCCAAGGGTATTGATACCACGAACTTTGTGGCTTCCTTCTGTACTTCCCTGTTTATCACGGTATTCTCCGTGCTGGCTATCGTTCTGCTGACCTCCATGTGCGCATGGTATATCAGCCGGGTAAAGAACGCGCTTACCAACGGAATTTACTACATGTGCCTGTTTTCCATGATTGTTCCCTTCCAGATGGTCATGTTTTCACTTTCAAAAATCGCAAATATGTTGCATTTAACGAATCCAGTTGGTATTATTGTTGTGTATGTGGGATTCGGAGCCGGCCTGGCCGTCTTTATGTTCTGCGGTTTTGTGAAATCCATACCGCTGGAGATTGAAGAGGCAGCTATGATCGACGGATGTACGCCGATTCAGACCTATTTCCAGGTGGTGCTTCCGATTATGAAACCCACTTGTATTACCGTAGCGATTCTGGATGCCATGTGGATCTGGAATGACTACCTGCTGCCGTATCTGGTTCTGGATATGAAAAAATGGAAGACCCTTCCCATGGCGATTCAGTATTTAAGAGGCGGTTATGGTTCCATTGATATGGGCGCCATGATGGGTGTTCTGGTGCTGGCCATGATTCCGATTATTATTTTCTACATGGCATGCCAGAAGCACATTATCGAAGGTGTTGTAGCAGGAGCGGTAAAGGGATGATCCCTGACAGAAGATAAGGGACTTCCTGAATGAAAACAGGATGGAGGACAAAGACATGAGAGGTAGTGGAATGCTTCTTCCGGTAGCAAGCCTGCCGTCAAAATACGGAATCGGCTCTTTTTCAAAAAGTGCCTATGATTTTGTAGACCTGCTGGCAGAGTCCGGACAAAAATACTGGCAGATCCTTCCGCTGGGACCCACCAGCTACGGGGATTCTCCATATCAGTCATTTTCAACCTTTGCGGGAAATCCGTACTTCATTGATCTGGAAACACTGATCCAGGAGGGGCTTCTGACAGAAGCAGAATGCGATGCCTGCGATTTCGGAGACAATCCCAGATACATTGATTACGGAAAGCTTTATCAGAGCCGGTTCGGTCTGCTGAAAAAGGCCTATGACCGGAGCAAATTCCAGAGCCGTCAGGAGTATCTGGATTTCAAAAAAGAGAACCAGAGCTGGCTGAAAAATTACGGCCTTTATATGGCGGTGAAAAATCACTTCAACGGGGTAAGCTGGAACAAATGGGATGAGGATATCCGGGTCAGACAGCCGGAAGCCGTGGAACGGTATTCGGAGGAATTTTCCCAGGAGATTGATTTTTACAGTTATCTGCAGTACCTGTTCCAGAAGCAGTGGCTGAAGCTGAAGGCTTATGCCAATGAAAGGCAGATTCAGATCATCGGGGATATTCCCATTTATGTGGCCTTTGACAGCGCGGATACCTGGGCGAATCCGGAGCTGTTTCAGTTCAATGAGAAAAATGAGCCTGTGGCCGTGGCAGGATGCCCGCCTGATGGATTTTCCGCTACCGGGCAGTTATGGGGCAATCCGCTGTACCGCTGGGACTACCACGAGCAGACCGGCTTTGCCTGGTGGATTCGCCGGATTGAACATTGCTTCAAGCTTTATGATGTGGTGCGTGTGGACCATTTCCGGGGCTTTGACGAGTATTATGCGATTCCCTACGGGGATGAGACCGCGGAATTCGGAAAGTGGGAAAAAGGACCGGGTATCAAGCTGTTTGACACCCTGAAGGAGAAGCTTGGGGATCTGCCGATTATTGCAGAGGATCTGGGATTTTTAACGCCGACGGTTCTGAAGCTTGTGAAGGATACGGGCTATCCGGGCATGAAGGTGCTGGAGTTTGCCTTTGATTCCAGAGAAGAGAGTGACTACCTTCCTCATAATTATACACGGAACTGTGTGGTATACACGGGAACCCATGACAACCAGACGCTGAAAGGCTGGTATTGGGAAATGTCAGATATCGACCGGAAATTTGCCATTGAATATATGGATCTGGAAGGCAAGAGCGAGGACGAGATTCAGATGACCTTTATCCGCGCAGCACTCAGCAGCGTGGCGGATACCGCCATTATTCCGGTGCAGGATTATCTGGGACTGGGGGCGGAGGCACGGATTAATACGCCGTCCACTCTGGGAGATAACTGGAAATGGAGAATGCTGGAGGGAGAGTTTACTCCGGAGCTGGCGAAGAAAGTCCGCAGGCTGACCAAGATTTACGGAAGAATATGACATCTGCATTGTAAAATTCCGTTTGACAGTCAGTGATACGAAAGACAGAAATGGGGCAGGCAGATGGAAAGTATTACGATTAAGGATGTGGCACGTCTGTGCGGCGTAGGTGTCAGCACGGTTTCCAGAGCCATTAATAACCATCCGGATATCAATCCGGAAACAAAAGAAATGATCATGCAGGTAATCAAGGAGCATAATTATGTTCCGAATAACAGTGCACGTAATCTGAAACGCTCCGAAGCACGGGCGATTGCCGTGCTGATCAAGGGAATCAGCAATCCCTTTTTCAGCAAGATGATCAAGGTGTTTGAAGAAGAAATTCAGAAGAAAAAATATTCCTTTGTCCTTCAGCATGTGGATGACCGGCAGGATGAAATTGATGTGGCCATCCAGCTGGAAAAGGAAAAGCGTCTGAATGGGATCGTGTTTCTGGGCGGTTTCTTCTCCCATTCAGAAGAGAAACTGAAGCAGCTTTCCGTTCCTTTTGTACTCAGTACCATCGGGCTGCTGGGGGATATCAATAAACAGAAGTATTCTTCCGTATCGGTGGATGATGTGAAGGAAAGCTTTCGCATGACGGAATATCTGATTCAGAACGGACACAGGAAGATTGCGCTGTTTTCTTCCTGCGAGGATGATGAGAGTATCGGAAGGCTCCGCCTGGAGGGGTATCAGAGGGCACTGGCCAGATACGGGATTCCCCTGGACCCGGAGCTGATCCGGCCCATGAAGCCGGATATGGAAAGCTATTCCATGGCCAATGGTTATCAGCTGATGAAGGAACTGCTGGAATCCGGAAAGGAATTTACTGCGGCTTATGCCATTGCCGACAGCATGGCTCTCGGTGCCTGCAGGGCGATTGCGGACGCGGGAAAGCGGGTTCCGGAGGATTATTCGGTGGCAGGTTTTGACGGACTGGAGATGGGCAGGTATTATATTCCGGCTCTGACCTCTATCCGGCAGCCGGTGGAAGAGATGGCGGAAGCCACGATCCGGATTTTATTTGATCTGATTAAGAAGAAAACAGCCGGAGAGCACAGGGTGTTCGAAGGGCAGCTGATTACGGGGGAATCTGTGAGAAGGCTGCGGGAAAAAGAGTGAGAGCTGAGAGAAGGCTGAGAGAGAGCTGAGAGACAGGAGCCGGCAGAGGGATCTGCCGGCTCCTTTTAAAAATGCGGACGCGGTATCCGGACGCGCTTCTCAAAGGGTGGGGAGATGGAGGAGAAGGACGCAGCCCATCTGCAGAAATATGTCCGTCTGACACGCTGCGTTTCCTGCTCGGGCCGCGCGCCGATTTGCCGCCATTCGCGCAAACTCGCCTTCGGCACTTCCCGCTGCCTGCGCAGCTCCTGTTTTCCAACGCCGGCTGTTTTGCGTGCCGCCGGCTCAGACAGACGCTCGGTGGCGGCAGCTGGCGCAGCCCTCCCGACGGAAGCCTCGCTATCGTCATTCGGACATCTTTTCCGCAGATTGGGCTGCTGTTCTTTGGCATCCCGCACCATGAAATGCGCGTCCGCAACAGCTTTGCCCGCGGCACTGCGGTACGGGCGTTGACATTTGCAGGCAAATATCATAAAATGAGCCAAGGGACAAATGGACATGAAAGTACCTGCCTGCAGGTATTTTATTAACAGAGAGTGAATGGTTACAGAGGAAAGTGCGGATATGGGAATCATTGAGGCTGCAAAGCTTGTTTTTGAATATAAGAAATATGACGACGACGGAAAAGTCGAGTCCACCATCCGGGCTGTGGATGGCGTGGATCTGGATGTGCAGAAGGGAGATTTCATTGCCATTCTGGGACACAATGGTTCAGGGAAATCCACCCTGGCCAAGCATATCAACGCCATTCTGGTTCCCACGGAGGGAGCGCTTTATGTGGACGGCAAGGATACCAGTCAGGAAGAGAATATCTGGGATGTCCGCAGTGCGGCCGGGATGGTTTTTCAGAATCCGGATAATCAGATCATCGGCAGCGTGGTGGAGGAAGATGTGGGATTCGGCCCGGAGAATATGGGGATTCCCACGGAAGGAATCTGGGAACGGGTGGAAGAAAGCCTGCGCTGCGTCGGTATGTGGGAGTATCGGAAGGCGTCTCCCAATAAGCTTTCCGGCGGTCAGAAGCAGCGGGTGGCCATTGCGGGAGTGGTGGCGATGCACCCGAAATGCATTGTGCTGGACGAGCCCACAGCCATGCTGGATCCCACCGGACGCAGAGAGGTGATCCGGACTGTGCGGGCACTGAATCAGGTGGAAAATGTGACGGTGATCCTCATTACCCATTATATGGAAGAAGTCATTTATGCGGACAAGGTACTGGTTATGGATGAGGGGAAAGTAGTGATGCAGGGGACGCCCCGGGAGATTTTCTCTCAGGTGGATAAGCTGAAAAAGTACAGGCTGGATGTGCCCCAGGTGACTCTTTTGGCCTATGAACTGAAAAAAGCCGGGCTGGACCTGCCGGACGGCATCTTAAGCAGAGACGAATTGGTGGAAAAATTATGTCAGTTAAAATCGAAAAACTAAGCCATGTATACAGCGAAGGGACCGCCTTTGAAAAGAAAGCGCTGGATGAGGTCAGCCTGGAACTTCCTGACGGACAGTTCATCGGTATTATCGGCCACACCGGTTCCGGGAAGTCCACGCTGATTCAGCATTTGAACGGCCTGTTGAAGGGAACCTCCGGAACGATCTATTACGACGGAGAGGATATTTATCAGGAGGGCTATGATATGCGGGCCCTGCGCAGCAAGGTGGGGCTGGTATTCCAGTATCCGGAACATCAGCTTTTTGAAATTGATGTGTTTACGGATGTCTGCTTTGGACCGAAGAATCAGGGTCTTTCCAAAGAGGAAGCGGAGGAGCGGGCCAGGGAGGCACTGACCCAGGTGGGCCTTTCTGAGGAGTTTTATCAGAAATCTCCCTTCGAGCTTTCCGGCGGCCAGAAACGAAGGGTGGCGATTGCCGGGATTCTGGCCATGCACCCTCAGGTGCTGATTCTGGATGAACCCACGGCGGGACTGGATCCTAAGGGGCGGGACGAGATTCTGGATCAGATCGCCTTTCTCCATGAGACGAGAAGGATTACTGTGGTACTGGTATCTCACAGTATGGAGGATGTGGCTCGCTACGTGGAACGGATTATTGTGATGAATAAAGGAAAGGTTCTGTATGACGGAGCGCCCAGGGAAGTATTTCAGCACTATAAGGAGCTGGAAAAGGTCGGTCTGGCGGCGCCTCAGGTGACCTACGTGGTGAAGGACCTGGAGGCAGCTGGCTGGAAGATTGATACCCACGCCACCACCGTGGAGGAGGCCAGGGACGCAATTCTGGAGGCATTGGAGAAGCGCATATGATAAGAGATATTACACTTGGACAATACTATCCGGCGGATTCCGTGATTCACAGACTGGATCCCCGGGTCAAGCTGGGCGGAACGGTTTTGTATATTATTTCCCTGTTTTTGTTTCGCTCCTTTGCGGTATATGCCATTGCAGCCCTGTTTCTGGCGGCAGTGATCAGACTGTCAAAGGTTCCTTTCAAATTCATGGTTAAAGGCCTGAAAAGTATCATGATCCTTCTGATGATTACAGTGGTATTCAATCTGTTTCTGACGCCAGGGACGGTGGTTCTGCAGATCTGGAAGCTGAAGATTACCCAGGAAGGAATCCGGCAGTCCGTTTTTATGGCCATCCGTCTGGTATTTCTGATTCTGGGATCTACAGTTATGACGCTGACGACTACGCCGAATAACCTGACGGACGGTATTGAGAAGGCACTGCGGCCGCTGAATAAGATTCATGTGCCGGTGCATGAGGTGGCGATGATGATGTCTATTGCTCTGCGCTTTATTCCGATTCTGATGGAGGAAACGGATAAAATCATGAAGGCCCAGATGGCCAGAGGCGCGGATTTTGAATCCGGGAACCTGATTCAGAAGGCAAAAAACCTTGTGCCGCTTCTGGTACCGCTGTTTATCTCCGCCTTCCGCAGGGCCAATGATCTGGCAATGGCCATGGAGGCCAGAGGCTACCGCGGCGGCGACGGGAGAACGAAAATGAAGCCACTGATTTATAAAAAGCGGGACTATACCGCCTATGCCATTCTTTTTGGCTATCTGGCAGTGGTGATTGTAACGGGAAGACTGGTTAAAATATGAAGCGGGTAAAATTGATTGTGGCCTATGACGGCACAAATTACAGCGGCTGGCAGACCCAGCCAAACGGAATCACGATTCAGGAGGTTCTGGAAAAGCATTTATCAGACCTTTTAAATGAACCCATCCGGATTGCCGGGGCCAGCAGGACAGATGCGGGGGTTCATGCCCTTGGAAACGTGGCAGTTTTTGATACAGAGGCCCGGATGCCTGCGGAGAAGATCTCCTATGCGCTGAATACCAGGCTTCCGGCGGATATCCGGATTCAGGATTCCTGCGAAGTGCCGTTGTCCTTCCATCCGCGTTTTGCCAAAACGGCGAAAACCTATGAATACCGGATTTTCAACCGCCGTTTTCCTGATCCCACCAGGCGTCTGTATTCCTTCTTTTATTATTATCCTCTGGATGTGGAGAAAATGCGGGAGGGTGCCGCATATCTGGTAGGGGAGCATGATTTTAAGAGCTTCTGCACAGCCAAACCGGATGTGGAATCCACGGTTCGTACGATTTATTCCCTGGATGTGGAAAAAGAGGGCGATGAAATCATTCTGCGGGTGCGGGGCAATGGTTTCCTGTATAATATGATCCGGATTATTGCGGGAACGCTGATCCG
Source organism: Candidatus Limivivens sp. (assembly GCA_034101475.1). Classification (GTDB taxonomy): domain Bacteria; phylum Bacillota; class Clostridia; order Lachnospirales; family Lachnospiraceae; genus Limivivens. The sequence goes on along the minus strand of JAXEJQ010000141.1, from coordinate 7,933 downwards.
GGTAGGCGGAGGATTTTATCCGCCGGAGTATGTGAAGGAAATCCTGGAAGCGAAGGACCGGACCATGGCCGGAGAAACCGCCAGGCCGGAGGGACTGACTCTGGTGAAGATTGAATATGATCCGGAAGAACCGGAATTGACAAAGGGTGCGCATTGAATGGATGGGCATCCTTTGATGCTGTAAAACCGTCTTTCAGGCAGCTTTTCTTGAAAGCGCAGAGACGGGGAACTATAATGCAGACAGGAGGAGGGAAAAGCGGTTCTCCTGTTTCAGCGGTCAGATCAGGGAGGAAAGAGATGCTGCGGATAGCGCTGTGTGATGATGAAAAGGAAGTTCTCAGAGAGATTTCGCAGGTGCTGAAAAGCTCCGGAATTCTGCAGGAGGTTGACTTGTATACCAGTGGGGAAAGCCTGGTGACTTCGGGGAAAACATATGATGTAATCTTTCTGGATGTGGATATGAAGGGCATTGACGGGATTCAGACAGCCCGGCTGATCCGGAAGCGGGATAAGCTGGTGAAAATCGTGTATCTGACAGCCTATGAAGATTACCGGGACTATGCTTTTTCCGTCCATGCCTTCGGTTATCTGGTGAAGCCGGTGAGAAAGGCAGCGATTCTGCGGATCGTAAAGGACGCGCTGGAGTACACGAAAACAGAAGAACCGCCCTGTCTGCTGCGTTTTGAGACAGAAGAGGGGACGCTGGAGATGGATGTGAAGGATATTTATTATTTTGAGTATCTGAACCGGAAAATCTGGATGAAAACAAAAGCGGGCTTTGTATGGATGAAGGGCAGCATTACCCGGATGGGGGAACGGATGGAGTCCTATGATTTCCGGATGCCTCACAAAAGCTTCGTGGTGAATCTGGCCCAGATCAGGAGCCTGAAGGGCTATGATATTCTGCTGATGGATGGAAGTCTGGTGCCGTTGTCCCAGAAAAAGTCGGCGGCTTTCCGGGAGGCTCTGAGCGCCTATCTGGCAAAGCAGATCTGAGAAAAGCGATTGGCGCGGCAGCGAGATCGTCTGCGGGAAGGAGCGGAAAAATGGGAATGTCGGAAGCGGTAAATATTCTTCTGGGATTGCTGGAGATGCTGAATATTTCTCTTTGTACCTGGTATTTCATGAAAGGAAACGGAAGAACCATCTACCGGAAAAAGGGCTGGTATCTTCTGGGATTTGTGCTGTATACGCTGGCTCTGGCATTCTCCAATCTGCTGAGCCCGGAGGTCCTGGTTTTTCCGTGTCATATTCTGGCGGTACTGCTTTTGGGTGCGCTGCTGTTTACCAGAAGCTCCGGGGCGCTGCTGCGGGATGTGCTTCTGATATTCTGCATCGGCATTGCGGATACCTGTGTGAACCTGATTTTCAGCATTTCCTATCTGAAAGACGGAACCAATCTCCTTCTGCGTGCCAATCTTGCCATTGCTGTGAAAATTGTACTGGAAATGGCGCTGACCAGACTGTTTCTTTTCCTGACGAAGAAGGAGAAGGAGCAGCGGCTGAAACCGCTGCAGATTCTGGCGCTGGGGGCGCTTCCGGCTGCCAGCCTGTTTTTTCTGTTCAGTCTGGTGAAGGTCGGAAATGTCTACATTCAGCTTTACGGGATGTGGCTGATTTTGCTCAATGCGGCAGTGATTCTGCTGGTAAACGTGTTCTTTTTTTATCTCATCGGTTATCTGCTGAAGGCCAATCGGATGAAACAGGAGATGGAGCTGTTTCAGACCCAGAGCGAAATTCAGTACCGGTATTATACAGGACTGGAAAAAAAGTATCGGGAATCCCGGAAAATGATTCACGATATGAAAAACCATCTCCAGGCGGTTGAGCGCCTTTACCGGGATCAGGAGACCCAGGCGGGGGAGGAATATGTAAAAGATCTGTATCACATGTTGAATGCCATGGGGGAGAAATATTATTCTCCCAATAAAATGCTGAATATCATTCTGAACGATAAGCTGGATCAGGCCAGAAGTCTTGGAATCGAAGTGAAGGCGGAGGTGGGGGACGCAGATTTTTCGGATCTGCGGGATCTGGACATTACCACAGTGTTTGCCAATCTGCTGGACAATGCCATTGAGGCGGCGAAGTGTGCAGAGGTGCCTTTCCTGAACCTGAAAATCAATGAAATACGGGATTTCCGGGTGGTCAGTATCCAGAATTCCAGGAAAGTAGAGGAAAAGCCCGGGGCAGGCCATATGGGACTGGGGCTGGAAAATGTCAGACGAACCCTGGAGCAGTACCACGGAACGATGCTGATTAAAAAAACGGATACAGAGTATCAGGTGAATCTGATGCTTCCCCGGTGAGGGGAGAAAGGAGGAATTATATGGGATATTATGCCAACCAGGCCGCTGTGCGGCTGGCTGGAAAGGCTTTTCGGAAATGGCACGACCTGGCGCCTTTGTGCATGGGTGCGGCGGCCTTTGGTGTTTCCCAGCTTCTGCTGCGCCTCCCGATCCTGCAGCATGTGCTGCCGCAGTTTGACTGGTTTCTGATGCTGCCCTATACAAGGCCGGTTTTCTATGGATTATTTCTGGCTGTGACAGCCGGACTGTTTGAGGAAACGGCCCGGTGGATCGGTTACCGGATTCTGGGAAAGCGTTACCGGGGATTTCGGGACGGCATTGTCTTCGGACTGGGTCATGGCGGCCTGGAGGCACTCTGGGTTTTCTGGATGATCGGGAAACAGGTTCTGGCAGGGGCAGCGGTATCCCCCTTGAATCTGGCAGTTGCGCTGCTGGAGCGTCTGGGAGCGGTGAGCTTCCATGTGGGCGCTTCGGTGATGGTGCTTTTGGGAGTACGGCAGAAAAAAATCCGCTGGCTTTTTCTGGCAGTGGCGCTCCATACGCTGCTGGATCTTTGTGCCGTGCTGGTGAACAGCGTCTGGATTTCGGAAGGAATCGCGCTGGCAGCGGGAGCCGGGATGCTTCTGTGGGCGTTTCGCAGGAAAAGAACATTTGCAGTATCTGACTGATAAAAGAAGGGAAGGGATTCAATTATGAAAGCAATGAGTAAAAAAATCTGGAGACTCTGTCTGATGGCGGTCTGCTGTCTGATGCTGACGGGATGTTCCGGAAATAAGCTGGCAGACTGTTTTTCCAGGGAAGAGCTGGAGACGCAGACCCAGGAGAATATCCGTCTGGCGGAATCCGGCGATTATGAGGCCTTTATGGAGACCGTGGAGCCGCTGACCAGATCGGCCTTTACCGAAGAAGTGTATGACCAGTACCTGGAAGCCGTCGGGGCCAAAGGCGCCTTTCAGAAGTTTGGAAAGACAGCCTTTGTGGGGCAGACGGATAAAGACACCGGGGCTAATTACGCGGCGGTGATAATCCTTGCAGAGTATGAAAACGGAAAGCTTCAGTATACAGTCGGTTACAATGAGCAGATGCAGATTGTGCAGTTTCTGATCAAGTAGCCGGATCTGCGTGCAGCCGTCAGGACAGTTCTTATCTGGCAAAGGGTTTGGGATAGCCGTAGGAAGAAAAAAGCAGCTGCATCCGTTTCTGATTCTGATTCAGGGCTTCGGGGATGGAAAGATGGTCCAGAAGCACATTTTTTAAAACATTGCAGAGAATACGCTCAATTTTATTCTGAGGAATAATGAGCGTATTTTTTTTGTGGGGGCCCACCCGCTTCTGGGTGTAGTTGAAGCTTTTTTCCGTAATGGCCATCCAGGGATACAGTTTTATCAGCTCCTGGCTGTGGTAGGGCGCGATAACCGGAGACTGGCCGTCCAGAATGGTCATATAAAAACTGGTGTCATGGCGGCAGAGCCAGGTAAAATACCGGAAAGCCAGGTCCGCACTGGCGGAGCCCGGATTCAGGCCCATATTCCATCCGACACTGGCCGGACGCCTGCCCGGAACCATCTCGTAGCCCACCCGTCCGATGATGTTGTTGTGGATCGCCTTGTTGATCTGGGAGGCATATTCGGTATAGGTAATCAGCATGGCCGTTTTCCCCTTGGAGAAATCCTCTACCGTCTGGTTGATGGAGGTCTGGAAGGGGTCAGAGCCGGTGTAGCGCAGAGTTTCCAGAATGCTCTCAAAGGCCTTGGCGTTCTCCGTGGTGTTCAGGCAGGGACGGTTGTAGGAATCATACAGAGCCCCGCCGTAGGCCCAGATCCGAAGGAGGATTTCCGGGGCCAGTTCTTCCTCAGTGATACCGGCAAAGGAGGCGCCGAATTCCGTGGGAGATTTGGGATTGTATGCGCGGGTAAAAAAGCGGCAGGTGCCGTTGAACTCCGTCCAGGTTTTGGGCGGACGCAGGGAAAGGTTGTATTCTTTTTTAAAATCCTTCTGAAGATCCCGCCTTTCAAACAGGTCTTTCCGGTAAAACATGATCTGGGAGCCTCCGACAATGGGGATGCCGTAGAAACGGTCATTGCAGAGACAGTTTTCCAGGTTTTCCGGGAAAATCTGGGAGCGGTGGAAGGAAGGTCCCGTCACATAATCCGTGATATCGGCCAGAAGAGAATTCTGTACCATATAGCTCAGCCAGGGAATATCGTACATGTAAATATCATAGACCGTTTCCTTGCTGTCAATGGTGCCGGAAATCCGCTCCAGGATCTGACTCTGGGGCAGAAAATCCATATCTACCTGAATCCCGGTCTGTTCAGTAAAGGTATCAGAGAGCAGGTGAAGGGAATGGGCTGTGGCCAGATCCACCATCAGGGCTTTCAGGCGACGGGAGCCGGGTTGGATTCTGGAAACCTTCGGTATCAGTCGGGTTTTTGGCGGCATCTCCGGGGGTTCTTTGGAAAGCCGGTCATGAAAAATCACGGTTTTCGGCTCAAAGAGCAGAGGAGCCTGGATATTTTCCAGCAGAAGCCTGGCAGCGGCGCTGCCAAGCTGGAAAGCCTCCCGGGAGGTATAGAGAACGCCCGGCAGACGGTAGCGGGTATTCCAGGATTCCTCGCTGAAGGTCACCAGCGTGATATTTCCGGGAATCTCCAGCCCGCAGATGGAGAGAGCCTCCACGGCACCGGAGGCAATATTGTCCGAGGTGGCGATGATGGCATCGATTTCCCGGGCGCTGATGCTGGTCAGGACGGAGCGGAAGGCATCCTCCTTGGAGAGATTGCAGTTGCAGATCAGTTCCCGGTGAAGCAGGCGCTTCGCTGACAGCAGGGCATCCCGGTAGCCGTCAATGCATTCCCGTTCAGAAGAAAAATGGAAAGGACCGCAGGCCAGAGCAATATTCTGATAGCCTTTTTCCAGCAGCAGGTTTGTCAGCAGGCGGGTGGTTTCATAGTTGTCGAAGCCTGCGAAATTCACAAACAGATCCTGGGGCTGGCGCTCCACGAACACTGCAGGAATGTTGTAATTCAGAATCCGGCTGCGGAAAAATTCCGTGTTCTGGGGCTGACAGGTGGCGATCAGCAGTCCGGCCACATTCAGGCTGATGAAGTTGTCAATGATGCTGCATTCCATATCCGGTGCCCCGCCGGAAAAGGCCACACTGACACTGTAGCCTTCGCTCTGAAGAAAAGAAGAAAGGCCCTTGAAAATCTCGGTATGATACTGATTGTCAATGTCTGTGAGCACAATACCGATAATCCGGGTGGAAGGGGATTTCAGATTCCGGGCAGAGATATTCGGGATGTATTTCAGCTTTTCGATGGAATCCATAATCCGCATTCTGGTTTCCGGTTTAACCGGCTTATTTCCGCTCAGACAGCAGGAAACTGTGGCAACGGAGACTCCGGCATCTTTTGCGACATCTTTTAAGGTGGCCATTTGCAGTACTCCTTCCGGGGGGTGTGAATGCCGGAGAAGAGAAACGTTCCCGGCACGTGGTTTTCCTGCATTCAATGTAGCATAAATGATATTTTACGTCAATGAATCAAAACGTTTAGACAAAAATTGCAAAAAAACAGATAAGAAAAGAATTTCAGGTGCTATAATAAGATTATCAGTAACTGTTCAGAAGCCGGTATTCTGCGAGATGTTTTCATGCATTTATGCATGAAAATCCCGGGGGCTGCAGCCAAAATACTATCACCGAAGGTGATTTTTCATGGATTTTGGCCTGTATCTGTGAAGGTACTGAACAGATACGATTATCAATTGAAAAAAGGGGGACTTCCTATGAGAAGATTTGGACAGGTTATTCGGCTGAAGCCGGAGTTTGAGGAGAAGTATAAGGCGCTGCACGCCAATCCGTGGCCGGAGGTCAATGCCATGATTAAAGAGTGCAATATCCAGAATTATTCCATCTTTTTAAAGGATGGCTGGCTGTTCGCCTACATGGAATACACAGGAGAGGATTTTGAGGCGGATATGGTGAAGATGGGACAGGATGAGGCTACCAAACGCTGGTGGAAGGAAACCGATCCCTGCCAGTATCCGGTGGATCCCACCAGCGGAGAATGGTGGAGCAATATGGAAGAAGTTTACCATCTCGACTGAGCGCAGCGAAAGTGGGGGACGGAGACATACGAGGAGACGGAGATCCTGCGGGAGATAGAGATCCTGTGGGAGACGGAGATATCTGAGGAGACGGAGATCCTGTGAAAAACGGAGATGTCTGAGGAGACGGAGATCCTGTGATGGATGGAGACGTCTGAGGGAAAAAGGAAGGAGCCTGAGAGTGCCGGAAGAGGGCGGTCTCAGGCTCCTTTCCCTGTGGGAAAATCAGCAGATCCGGATGACGGATTTTACGATATCGGCTTTATTTTTTACGCTGGTGTCCATTGCGTTCTGGATATCGTCCAGATCAAAGAAATGGGTAGCCAGATGCTTCAGATCCACCTTTCCTGCAGCCACCGCATCGATTGCCATGGGATAAATGTGGCGGTAGCGGAAGATCGTTTTGATGGTCAGCTCTTTATCCGTTGCCAGGCTGGTGGACAGCGTCATTTCACCGGAAGCGCTGTAGCCTACCATAACCAGGGTTCCGCCCTTTTTCAGCATCTGAATGCCCTGATTTACGCAGAGAGCCACGCCGGAGGTATCGATGGCCAGGTCGCAGCCTTTGCCGTCTGTCAGCTTTTTCATTTCCTCCACCAGATCGGAAGTCCGGCTGTTAATCACGCCGTCTGCACCCAGCTCCAGAGCTTTTTCCAGCCGTTTATCCATAATATCGACGACATAGACCTTTGATACTCCCATGGCTTTTAAGGCCATCATGGTTACCAGGCCGATGCAGCCGGAGCCGGTAACAACAGCAGTCTGCCCGGCCTGAGCTCCGCCCTGTCTCGCGGCGTGGAAGCCCACTGCCAGTGGCTCGATCAGCGCGCCCTCCAGGGTGCTGACATGCTCCGGAAGTTTAAAGCAGAGATTGGCTTCGTGGGCAACATATTCCTGGAATACGCCGTCCACCGGCGGAGTTGCAAAAAATACCACATCCGGGCAGAGATTGTAGCGTCCGGTACGGCAGAATTCACAGGTCCCGCAGGTCTTTCCGGGCTCAAGAGCCACGCGGTCGCCCACCTTCAGATGCCTGACATCCTTTCCGACCTCAACGACGGTTCCGCCTGCCTCATGTCCCAGAACGAACGGCGGTTCCACAATATAATCACCGATGCGCCCGTTTTCATAATAGTGCAGGTCTGAACCGCAGACACCGACATATTCCACCTTGACAAGAACCTCGTCTTCCTTAGGAACGGGAATGGGACGTCTGGTAAAATCCATTTTTCCAATGCCGGTCATGATCGCGACTTTCATTGTGCCTTCCATAGAATATCCTCCTTCATGAAAAAAAAGTTTTATAAAGCAGATTTGCAAAACTTATTTTATTATGTCTGATCCCAGGGAAAATGTCAATGCTTTTACAGAAATAAAATGATGTTGGGGTCAAAAGATGCCATACGGATTGTTCCGTGCTTCGCACTCCCACAATCCTGCCCAATATTCGGATATCGTGGGACATTCGTCCCACTTTTATCCTCATATTGGGGCGGGTCAATCAGTCATAAAAC
>JAXEJQ010000140.1:0-2715 GCA_034101475.1 Candidatus Limivivens sp. | reverse complement strand
GGGTTCGGTCCAGAATTTTATCCCCTGTGGTCTTCATCGTCAGAATCGATACCTCCGTTTCGGGATGATGCGCTCTGATAAACTCCTTCACCATCTCCGACTGGATCACCGCCAGCCTGCTCTCCCGACTCCCAATGATGATTTTATTCTTCATATACCTTCTCCAATCCTTCCACGCATTCCCGCAGCGTCTGCTTGCTGACATTGTCCCGCAGTCCGAACATCATCTTATTAACCACCTTCGCCACTGCCGTATCAATGCTTTTCGCCAGCTTCTCCCGTTCCTCCTCCGCCATGGGAAGGTCCCGGAGAACCCTGGAAAGGCGCAGATCACAGTCATGAACCGCCTTTTCCTTAATATCCTGGATCTGCGGAATGATGTCCCTGCACTCATACCAGACGTAAAATTCCTCCATCTGCTCATCCAGAATTGCTCTGGCCTTTTCAATGTTCTGCTTCAGCTTTTCACTCTGGACATCCACCTGGAAATAATCGATATCATACAGGCGGATCCTTTCCAGCCCGGCGATTCCCGGATCAATATCCCGTGGAACTGCCAGATCCAGAAGAATCATGGGCCTTTCCAGCGAAAGCTCCCGTATCTGCTCTTCCCGCAGGGTGAAATTGGGACTGGCGGTGGCGCTGACCACCAGATCACACTTCGGAAACAGGCTCAAACGCTCACCGTAATCAATTCGCTTACAGCCCTTTGGAATATCCACAATTCCGCTCCGGTACTGCCGCACCGTCACCGTCACATCGGCCCCCGCCTGGGTCAGAACGGTCGCAGCCAGCTTCCCCATGGCTCCGTTTCCGATTACCATACAGTTCTTCCCATGAACGGTATAGCCCTCCTTTCCCAGGGTGGCAAGGGCCTGATGAATGACAGACTGATTGGCATCCGTCAGAATCACCTCTGTCTTGACTTTTTTCGCCGCCGTCACAGCGATGCGAAACAGAATTTCCAGCACATTGTCCGTGGCATACTGTTCCCGCGCCATGGTCAGAGCATCCTTTACCTGGGTAATAATCTGATCCTCACCCAGAATCCGTGATTCCAGTCCGCAGGCCAGGGTAAACAGGTGGGAAACTGCCTCCCGCTCCCTGCGCTCGGTAAAGAAGCTCCGGTACTCCTGCCGGTATTCCCCCTTCAATTCCCGGATATCGCAGAGAATCTCATACAGATCTCCCTGAAACTCCTCTGTGGTGCTGGTCCACAGCTCGAAACGGTTGCATGTGGACAGCAGGACACAGCCGGAAATCCCCCGGATTCCCTTGAGAATCTCCAGCGCCTCCGCAATTTTTTTCTTCGTGAAAGAAAACACCGTCCGCACGTCAATTCCTGCATTTTTATGATCAATGCCGATCATTTGAATGGCCATTTCTGTTCGTCCTTTCGTTCTTTTGATTTCATGCTTTTGCCGCTTCGATATGCTCCAGAAACAGGCGGCGGACAGCCGGGTACTCTCCCAGCCCCTTCAGCACACACTCCACATCAAAGCCTTCCTTCTCAAACTGGCTGCGCCAGGACTCCTCATCCTCGCTGGACAGATCGTTCTTTGCGTGATCTCCTGCCACAATCATAAAAGGCGCCAGGATCACCTTGCGGGGCCGGTACGCATGAACCTGCTTCATCAGAGAAACCAGGGAAGGATAGGCCTCCACGGTCCCCAGAAAAATATTTTTGTATCCCATATCCTTAAACCGGTAATCCAGAGCCGCGTAAATGGAATTGGCATAATGGGTCGTGCCGTGCCCCATGAGAACCAGCGCATCCCGCTCATCCGGATGAAGCTCCTCTGCCACCGCCTCAATCACCCTGCTGTTGTCCTCCTCCGTGGTCAGAAGCGGATTCCCGAAGGTGATCTTCTCAAAGGAGTCTGCATATTCCTTCACATCCTCCTGCATCAAATCATTTTCAATCCCGTTGATCACATGGGTAGGCTGTACAATCAGAGTCTTCACCCCATCCGCAATCATCTGCTCCATGGCTTCTTTTACATTGAAAATCTTTATCCCGTCCCGATTCATCAGCTTTTTCAAAATCATTTTGCTGGTCCATGCCCGGTACAGGGTATAGTCCGGATATGCGTTCCGGATATCCTCTTCAATCCGGTCTATGGTTTTTTCTCTGGTATCCGCATGGCTCGTGCCAAAGCTGACTGCCAAAATCGCTTTTTCTGACATCTCTTCTCCTCCGTAAACAGGCTTTGCCTGTATTTTGCTGGAGCCGGACCTTCGCACAAAAAGGAGAGAAAACTTTCGGTCTTCTCTCCGGTCGTACAGATTCATATAAAGCAGACTGCCGCCTGCTAAACTGTAATGCCCAACCCACCGATAAGATTACAATCCTGAATATGGCAAGTCTCCTGACTCAAGTTCACCCTACTCCTTCTTCTTCCCGTTTTCTCAGTGAATCTCTGAAGTTTCGTCCCTTTTACAGTAGCGGGGGCTGTCCCGGTTTTGCACCGGATTCCTTATTAAGCCGCATAAACAGCGCCGTATTCTTTGTTTATTTTAAAGGAAGGACTCCTTTTTGTCAATCCTTTCCCTTGGGTGATTGGGATATCTGATTTGTGAACTACTCGGTAATTGAATTACCGGAGCATCTGAATCGTGGCCCGACAGGGCCATGTTCAGGGTGCGTCCATGACACCAATACTGTTACCCTGTTCAGGGTTACACAGCTACTTTTATTATTTCCGGATGGCTCAG
>JAXEJQ010000139.1:0-5304 GCA_034101475.1 Candidatus Limivivens sp. | reverse complement strand
TTGCGCATAAGTGGTTTTATGACTGATTGACCCGCCCCAATATGAGGATAAAAGTGGGACGAATGTCCCACGATATCCGAATATTGGGCAGGATTGTGGGAGTGCGAAGCACGGAACAATCCGTATGGCATCTTTTGACCCCATCATCAAATTATTTAATCAGAGATGCAAGCTGGGAAATCGTATCAGCTGCAGCGTCAGCCGGTGAGCTTACACCATATCCTACAGTTTCGATTGCATCGGTAACGATTGCTTTGCCTTCCTGAGAGGAAGCATAGCGGTCAGGTGTCAGTCCGCCGAAGGAAGAGCAGATGTTTGCAGCTTCCATCATAACAGCATCCAGTGTGCCGTCCTGCTGGCAGATCTCTCTTGCCTTTGCAGTTGCCGGTACGGATCTGGTGCAGGCCAGAGTAGACATGGAATCCGGATTGTTGAAGAAGTAATCAGCAAATACCATAGCTGCCTCTACGCTGCTGCTGGTGGAGGAAACAGCAATGATCTGCGGGCAGTTTGCTGTCCAGCCCGGATCCTTTGCGTCTGCCAGCATCGGAAGGTTTCCGGCATACCAGGTGGCATTTTCATTTGCTGCCATCATAACGTTCATGGTAGATACGTGTGCGAAGGTGCAGACATATTTGCCGTTGATCCAGTTCGGGTCAGACTGCAGGTTGTCGCCGTCGTAAGCCGCGCTGTAGGATGCAGGCGGAACAACCTCATTGTCATAGAGCTCTTTAATGTAATTAAAGCAGATCTCCATATCTTCCTGAGTAATGTTCAGAACACCGTTCTCCACATCAAACAGGGTTTTGCCGGTAAGCTGTTTTGCATAATTGTAGAATACGAAGGTTGCGATGTAGGATTTATTTGCAGCCATCAGATACATGCTGTCATCATATTCACGTACCTTCTTGCCCCATTCGATCAGGTCATCCCAGGAATAGTCAGCAGTGAAGTCAATACCGATCTCATCTGCCAGCTCTTTGTTTACCAGAATTGCCGGACCTGCGATACCGGTGGGAATACCGAACTGCTGTCCGTCATAATATCCGTTGATCTGGGTTCTCAGGAATGCGTCCTCATAATTGGAAAAGTCAAATCCATTTTCATCATAGCTTACAAAATAATCCGGGTTTGTCGCCACATAGGTCGGCATGGTCTCCGGGTCGATCTGAATCAGGTCCGGTGCAGTGCCGCTGGCCAGCTGGGTAGCCAGTTTGTCATGATAACCGTCGCTGCTGCCATATTCTGCTTCAATATGGATATTCGGATAATCTGCTTCAAAGGCTTCGATCACAGCCAGGGTTGCAGCAAGTCTCTCATCGCCGCCCCACCAGCTGAAACGAAGAGTCACCTCATCGCCGGTATACTCCTTTTTCGTATATTCAGCACTCTCCTCTGCATACACGCCGGTCATGCTGCCTGCTGCCATAGCAGTCACCGTTAACGCCGTCAGAATATTACGTGTCCACTTTCTCATTCTCTGGTTCCTCCTTTTTGTTCGATAGCCCTCAGCTATCATGCATTTTTCAGATAGACCGATTGTACCATAATCCGTACCTTTTTTTAAGGAACCATCGTTTTGATTTCTTCTCTTTTCTTATCATTTTTAAACAGAAAAAGGTATCATTTTTTGTCATTATTGGTCTATATATCCAAAAAAATGATGCCAAAGGCAAAATCGCTGCCTCTGGCATCCTTCTTATTCTTCGGTTATCTGTGTATTTTGTGTATTTTGCGTATTCTTCATATTTTCCAGCGGGATCCGGAACATCATGCAGGTTCCCCACCCGGCCTTGGCACGGATTTTCAGGCCGCTGGCACTTCCGTAGCGCAGCACCAGTCTCCGGTTCACATTGGTCAGGCCGATATTCCGGCTGTTTTCATCCGCCAGCCGCTGCTGAAGCTCCTGAACCTCCTCCCGGGTCATGCCCACACCATTGTCCACCACAGAAAAAAACATCCATCCGTTTCGGGGATAAATCCGGACTTTAATATAGCCCTTCCGGCTGCTCCCCCGGATTCCGTGGAGGATGCTGTTCTCCAGCAGGGGCTGCAGCAGAAGCCGCAGCATCTGGGCATCCATCCACTCCTCTTCCACCTCATAATAAACGAGAAATCCGTCCCCCAGCCGGTACTGCTGGATTTCCGCGTATTCCTTCAGGTAACGCAGCTCCTCCTTCAGGGTCACCGTCTGGAGGGGATTAGCCAGGGAATACTTCAGAAGATCCGACAGATCATGCAGAATCTGGGTCATGGCCGTAGTATCCTCATTCAGCTTAAGCGCCTCAAGCTCCACCGTCTGAAGCGTATTGAACAGGAAATGGGGATTGATCTGATACTGCAGGGTGGACAGCTCCATGACCTGATGCCGGTACTGCTTCTCCGCAAGCTGCATATCCAGATAAGAGGTTTTCAGGAACATGTGCAGAATATTGTTCATGATCACCCCGTATTCATCCTTGGGCCTGGAAGCCTCCTGCTCCGGAAAAACACCTTTTTCCGCCTGTTCAAACAGCTCCAGGGTATACTCGATCTGCCGGAAATTGCGTTTTGTGGTAAGATAGGAAATCACCACCACAATCACACAGTCCAGCAGGAAAAACAGCAGGAAAATACCGATCAGCGGCAAAAGCACGGAAAACCAGGTGGACCAGGGAATCAGGGACACCAGATAAATCTGATACATCTCATAGTAGTCCGTCTGCACCAGATACGTTTCCTTCCCGATCTTCATCCATTTTCCATCCGGATCCCCCTCCGGCCTCTGCTGGAGGAATTCCCGGATCTGTTCCTGATTTTCGGTCTGAATCTGGCTTTTGGAATCCGCCGTCAGAAGGTTCCCCGCGGCATCAAACAGATACAGACCCTCAAAGGTATCTCCGGACATGTTGTCCAGACTTTCCTGAAGGTTTTTCAGGTTCAGGTTGATGACGATCACGCCCTCCTCAATGAGCATCCGGCGGTAAACAGACAGAACCTGCTCTCTTTCGGAGTCATATTCATCGGTACTGAGCCGCAGACGGGAAATTCCGTCCACGTCCTCCGGCATGGACTGATAAACGGAAAGCCAGCTTTCATCCTCTTCTGTCAGCGCAATGGTCTTCTGCTCCGAAGAAAAGTAGGAATTATATCCGTCAAAATAGAGATAAATGGAAGACAGATAACTGTGGGACTGAACCACGCTGCGCAGAATCGTGTTGATACTCCGGATATAAATGGCATCGCTGTAGGAGGTCTTGTTATTGTTCACCAGAATCTTCTTCAGCGCTACCATCATGTTTGTATCATTGGCCATCCGGACCTGCTGTTCCATCACACTGTTCACCGCCACATCCAGCTGGCTCTGGACTGCCTTCAGAGAGCTTTTCCCCTGGACATGCAGGGCCTTTTCCTCCTGTCCCGCAATCAAAGCTCCGAAGAAAACGCAGGCGCAGATCGTGGGAATCAGCAGATACAGCACGTACTGCATAGTCCGTCGGATAAAGAAACGGCGCATCATAAGCTGCTGTCCTCCATCTTCTCCCTGCGGTATTCACTGGGCGTCACTCCATAATAGGCCTTAAAGGCCCTGGTAAAATTCTTTGGATTGTCATAGCCCACGTTATAAGCCACCTCATAGCTTTTGCAGCGCACATCCTCCAGCATCCTGCAGGCATTCTCCATCCGGATCTGGAGCAGAAGATCCGAAAAGTTTTCGCCGCTGCGCTCCTTGAAAATCCGGGACAGGTAACTGGCTGACAGTCCCACGTGGACGGCTGCCTTTTCCAGGGAAGCCTCCCGGTAATGCTCCTGAAGATACCGGATCACTTCCTTTACCAGCCTGTCGCTGCACTCCGTCTCCTCCTCCGGCAGTTCCGCTTCCTGATCCTTCGCCCTTTCCCGGTCCAGCGCGTCCCGGATATTTCCGAAGCAGGTGATCAGATCCTCATACCCGATGGGCTTCAGCAGATAATCCACCACATGGTACTGAATCGCTTTCCGGAAATATTCGTAATTCTGATGGCTGCTGAACAGCACAATCCGCGCATCGGACAGCTCTGCCGCCCTCCTGCAGACCTCCAGCCCGTCGATGCCCGGCATCTGAATATCGCAGAAAATCACATCCACAGGAACCGTACCGTCCTCCAGAAACTGAATGATCTCCTGACCGCTGTGAAACTGGCCCACCACTTCAAACCCGATCTGCTTCCAGGGAAACAGATGAGTGATTCCTTCGCAAATTTTTTCCTCATCATCCGCAATAATTAAATGATACATGGTAAAAGCCGTCCTTTACTTCTCCGGGGAAATAAGGAATTTTCCCCTGGCCCGCCGTTCCGGGCTGGCCAGAATTTCCTCCAGCTGCTCCAGGCCGCAGACCTCATATACCATACTGCTGACATCCAGACGGCCGCTGTCGATGAGATCCAGCGCCCGCTGCTGGGTGCAGGGGTTAATGTAGGAAGCCTTCAGCACCAGCTCCTTTTGAAAAACCCGGAAGGGTTTTACGGAAATCGTCTCGTCCGGCTTCGTCAGGCCAAACATCATAACCGTCGCCTTATGATCCGCCAGTTCAATGGCCTGTTCGATGGTGGACGGACGGCCCACACATTCAATCACTGTCTGAATCCAGGTAAAGCCTGCCTCGCGCAGAACTTTCTTCACATCGGTTCCTATAGGATTGATACACAGATCCGCGCCCAGCTTCTTCGCGGTCTCCCGTTTGCTGTCCACCGGCTCCAGAAGCGCCACTTTCGCCGCGCCTGCCATTCTGGAAAGCTGAAGCATCAGCAGACCGATCATCCCGCCTCCGATGATCACTACCTGATGGCCCGGCTGAATCCCGCACATATCCAGTCCATGCAGACAGCAGGCCACCGGCTCTGTCATGGCTCCCTGTTCAAAGCTGGTATTTTCGCCAAGCCGGTATACCTGGCGTTCAGAAACTGCGCAGTATTCCGCGAAGCCTCCGTCTACCGTGGTTCCATACCCGATCATGTGCTCGCAGAAATGCACCTGACCCTGACGGCAGGGATCACATGCGCCACAGTAGCAGTTGGGATCAATACATACCCGATCCCCCGGGCGGACTTTCCGCACTTCCTCTCCCACAGCCGTTACGACTCCGGCAAATTCATGGCCCAGAATCGTGGGCGGCGTTACCTCGGCTGCTCCTTTATCCCCTTCATAAATGTGGACATCGGTTCCGCAGACCCCGCAGGCCTTGACCTGAATCAGCACATCCTGAGGTCCCACAGCCGGAACCGCATGCTCCTCCACCCGCAGATCGTGCTTTCCATAAAAAACTGCGCTTCTCATCCTTTT
>JAXEJQ010000138.1:0-38697 GCA_034101475.1 Candidatus Limivivens sp. | reverse complement strand
CAAAAAATGAGGATTTGATCAGGCGGGCGGACTGGTTCCGGAAACAATTCGAAGAATTTTTGGGAGACGTGGTGGAATTTGCTTCCGGGAGAGTCCGGCAGGAAGTGCTGGACTCCGGCGAGATTGTCACCGTTTATACGGAAAAAGCGGAGCAGAAAACAGGCTTTCTGACCGGGATTCCCATTGACAGCGAAATTACAGCAGCGGAATCGAAGCTTCAGCCGGGCCGTCTGGGCTGGAACAGCGGTCTGACAGGGCGCCAGGTCCGGTGGCTGAATAACCGGGCGCTTTCTCTGACAGGAGGTCTGATTCGATTCAAAGAAGAGATTCTGCGGGAAGTGGATTCCTGCCGGGTGTTCACAGCCAATTACCCGCTGCTGATCCGGCATATTCTGCGGGAGGCAAAATTGTATCAGTCAACGATTCAGGAGCTGAACCGGCGGGGAAATCTTGTCTCTCAGAGTCTGCAGAGTATGGAGCAGTTCTGGAACCGGATCATGATGGAGCATGCGTTTTTTATCCGGGGACTTCTGGATCCGTCGGAAGAGGAACTGATCCGGACGGCAAACGGATTTGCCGGGGATTATAAAAAGCTGCTGGAGGAAGCAAAAGAGAAGGACAGTCAGACTCTGGATGAACAGACCAGAAAAATTCTGGAAGAAACCATCCGCTACCGGGATTTTAAAGCGGCCGGAACCAGAGGGATTTCCGAATGTGAGATTTCTTCGGTGATTCTGCCGCTGCTGGCGGATCATGTGCTGCGGGAATCCAATCATTATCTCAGAATTCTGGAATGACCGGCGATACCGGGAAAAAGTTTTGAAGGTTTCAAAAAGAAGCGTATGAAAAAAATGAATAAAAAAAGCTGCTGCGGCAGATACTACGGACTGCAGGTTACTATCGGAACACAGGATTTCAGATGGTGACTATGCGGAAGATTTCAGAAAAGCTCAGGAGGTATTCAAATGGCAAAAAGTGCATCAAACACAACCAACACAACCAACGCAGCAACTTCGAAAAATCAGTCAGGCACCCAGTCCCAGAACAAGACAAGCAGCCGCTCTCAGAATAAGACGACCAGCAAATCTCAGAACAAAGCCCAGAGCGGCTGGGAAACGGACGTACAGGACTGCAGATCTGCCTATGATGAAGCAGAGAACAGAGCAGAGTGAGAAAACGCAGATACGGAAAAAAGGGCGCTGCACGGATAATGCGGCGCTCTTTGCATGTCTGGCAGGTTCAGAATTCGGGCCGCACCTTTCCCGGATCAGATGCATAGGCTGTTAGGGGAAGGAGTGTTTCCAGATGAAATTTGAAATGATGCCTGCCAAAGAGCTGGATGCATGGATAGACCGGCAGGATACCTTCCTGATTGATCTGCGTGCTCCCCAGGAATATGTCCGGGGCCACTTAAAGGGCGCGGTCAATATTCCCTATGAACGCCTGAAAACCTGCTGTATGTTCCCGAAAGACAGGATCCTGATTCTGTACTGCGACCGCGGAGCCACCAGTATGGCTGCTGCCAGAGAGCTGGCAGATCAGGGATACCGGGTCAGAACGGTGATCGGAGGCATTCTTTCCTACAGAGGAAGAAATATGGAATCTTTCCTGTAGTCTGCAGGCGCCGCGGCCGGAGAGCGCTGCAATTCGACCGCGGCAGAGCCGGATGCTTTTTTTTGCTGCGGCAAAAAGGATTGACAGAGTGCAGCGGTGGGCATTAATATAAAGATGAGCGAATTGCGAATGTTTTCGTCTATTTTGGAAGTGCACAGCACGGAAAAAGCGACGGAAGGCTCATTTGCCGGGTGACTCATAAAGGTGTCTTATGGGAACAGGGAGAAAAGGGAGGCAGACAATGAAACTGTTGATTGCGTCAGATATACATGGATCGGCTTATTACTGCCGGAAAATGCTGGAAGCATATAAAAAAGAGGGAGCAGAGCGTATGCTTCTTCTGGGGGATATTCTTTATCACGGGCCGCGCAATGATCTCCCGCGGGAGTATGCGCCAAAGGAAGTGATCGCCATGCTGAATCCGCTGAAAAAGGAGATTTACGCAGTGCGCGGAAACTGTGAGGCAGAAGTGGATCAGATGGTGCTGGACTTTCCGGTCATGGCGGATTACTGTCTGATTCCGGTGGGTGGGCGTGTCATTTATGCGACCCATGGCCATATCTACAATGGGGACAACCTGCCTCCGCTTCAGGAAGGCGACGTGCTGCTGCATGGCCATACACATGTGCTGAAGGCGGAGAGGCGGGAAGGTTATATTCTGTTGAATCCGGGAAGCGTCTCGATTCCAAAGGAAGGCAATCCGCCCACCTACGGAATTCTGGAGAATGAAGTTTTTTCTGTTTGGGATTTTGACGGAAACCAGATAAAGGAAATACATTTCTAAGATAACGGAGTGCTTTATGAAGACGATGGAACTGATTGCGCCCTGCCATTTCGGGCTGGAGGCGGTATTGAAGCGGGAAATACAGGAGCTTGGTTATGAGATCAGCCAGGTGGAGGACGGGCGTGTGACCCTTTACGGAGACGCGGAGGCTGTGGCTTATGCCAATATTTTTCTGAGGACCACAGAACGGATTCTTATTAAGATAGGAAAGGTTCACGCGGAGACCTTTGATGAGCTTTTTGAACGGACCAGGGAGCTTCCCTGGGAGGAATACATACCCAGGGACGGAAAATTCTGGGTTGCCAAGGCGAATTCCATCAAAAGTAAGCTGTTCAGTCCCTCGGACATTCAGTCGATTATGAAAAAAGCCATTGTGGAGCGGCTGAAAGGAGTATATCATCAGGAATGGTTCCCGGAGACAGGGGCGTCCTACCCGCTGCGAGTGGCGTTTATGAAAGATGAGGCGTTGATCGGTCTGGACACCTCCGGTGTTTCCCTGCATAAACGGGGCTACCGGCAGATGACGGCCCAGGCGCCTATCACAGAGACGCTGGCGGCAGCACTGATTCTGCTCACGCCCTGGAAAGGTGACCGGATTCTGGTGGATCCGTTTTGCGGAAGCGGGACCTTTCCCATTGAAGCAGCAATGATTGCGGCCAATATTGCTCCCGGTATGAACCGATCCTTCCTGGCAGAGGACTGGAAAGATCTGATTCCCAGGAAATACTGGTATTATGCCATGGATGAGGCGAGAGACCGGGTTGATCTTCAGGTAAAAACGGATATTCAGGGTTATGACCTGGACGGGGAAATCATCAAGGCTGCCAGAGCCAATGCCCGGATGGCGGGCGTATCGGAGCTGATTCATTTTCAACAGCGTCCGGTGAGTCAGCTGAACCATCCGAAAAAGTATGGCTTTGTGATTACGAATCCGCCCTATGGAGAACGGCTGGAGGAGAAGGCGGCACTGCCCGGTCTGTACCGGGAGATCGGAGAGGCCTTCGAACGGCTGGACTCCTGGTCGGAATATCTCATTACCAGCTATGAGGATGCGGAACGGTATATTGGCAGGAAAGCGGCGAAAAACCGGAAGATCTACAATGGTATGCTGAAAACGTATTTTTATATGTTCCCGGGTCCCAAACCGCCCAGGCGTGAGAAGGAGACGGGAACGGAAGGGGAGTGCCAGAGACGGGCATCCGGGGAGGCTGAAAGAAAGGGGGGCTTGTGATCCGGAAATTAGAAAGAGTGCTGACGGTGTTGATTGTGGTACTCACAGGATATTTATTTTATGGAATGTATCAGCCCCAGATCCACAAGCTGACGGCGGAGCTGCGAAAAAGTGTCCGGCAGACAGAAGCGAAGGAGGAGTTTCAGCAGGAGGAAGACCCAGCTGAAGATCTGCCGCCGGTCTACGACTGCAGGGAGAACGGAAAGGCGCCGGCGGTGAAAAACCAGGGAAATCTGGGTACCTGCTGGGCACTGGCTGCGACTTCTGCTCTGGAGGCCAATTTAAGGCCGGGAGAAATCTGGAATTTTTCCGCCGATCACATGTCCATGCAGAACGGTTATGAAAAAAATCAGAATGACGGCGGAGCATACACCATGGCCATGGCCTATCTGGCATCCTGGACGGGGCCTGTGCGGGAAGAGGACGATGTTTACGGCGACGGCTATTCTCCCGAGGGGCTGTCTGCAGTGAAGCATGTGCAGGAAATGCATATGATAAAGGACGGAAGCCTGGAAGAGATCAAAGAAGAAATCTACCGCTGGGGCGCGGTTCAGGCATCGGTCTATGTCGATGACCAGAGAAGCCTGGAGAATTCCGTTTATTATAGTCAGCTGAATAATTCCTACTGCTATGTGGGAAACGAGCCGGCGAACCATGATATTCTGATTATTGGCTGGAATGATTTTTACAGTGCGGCGAATTTTACTTACAATGTCAGTGAAGACGGGGCTTTTATCTGTCAGAACAGCTGGGGAAATCATTTCGGAGAGGACGGTATTTTTTACGTGTCCTATGAAGATGTCCGGATTCGGGAATGCTGCGTTTCCTATGCTCAAATTGAGGACGCTGACAACTACGGAACCATTTACCAGACGGATCGCTGCGGCTGGGTCGGGCAGCTGGGCTATGACCTGCCGGAATGCTATTTTGCCAATGTCTATACGCCTGAAGGAGATGAGCGGCTGGAAGCAGTGGGATTCTACGCCACGGACCGGGATACTTCCTATGAGATTTATGTTGCGGAGCAGTTTACGGATACGTCCTCTCTGGTCTTGTGGGAGTCGGCAGTATCCGGAAGCTTTGAGCTGGCAGGCTATTATACAGTGAAGCTTCCGGAGCCGGTGCAGCTGACTGCAGGGCAGCCCTTTGCAGTGATTGTGAAAATTACAACACCCGGTTCGAAATACCCCGTTGCGGCGGAGTACCGGGCAGATGAAAATACAAAAAATGTCGTCATTGAGGACGGAGAAGGCTACATCAGCCAGGGCGGCTATGTATGGTCCCGAACCGAGGAAGGATACGGATGCAATGTATGCCTGAAGGTTTATACATCCTGAAAAGGGATGCCTGAAGGCCTATGCGCTCTGAAGGGAAAGAAACATCCTGCGGAAGGCAGCCGGGGTGAATAAAAGTAAGGGATTGCCTGCCGCAGATTCTGATGCTATAATCGGAGTAGCTTATTCGGCGGGGACGTCAGGCTCCGCAGCGTTACAAGCCGAAAAAAGACGGGAGAGAAGAGTTTGGAAGATGGATAAGAAAATAATCTTCGCAACAGGAAATGAAGGAAAAATGAAAGAAATCCGCATGATTCTTGCGGACCTGAATGTGCCGGTACTGTCCTTGAAGGATGCCGCTATTCACGCTGAGATTGTGGAGGATGGAAAAAGCTTTGAAGAAAACGCCATGATAAAGGCAAAAGCGATCCGGGATCTGACAGGGGCCATTGTGCTGGCAGATGATTCGGGCCTGGAAATCGACTATTTAAACGGGGAACCGGGGATTTATTCGGCGCGTTATATGGGGGAAGATACTTCCTATGATATCAAAAACAAACATTTGATTTGGCGGCTGGAAGGCGTGCCGGATGAGAAGAGAACAGCCAGATTCGTATGTGCGATCTGTGCGGCGCTTCCGGACGGTCAGGTTCTGATGTCCCGGGGAACCATTGAAGGAATTATCGGGTATGAGATTCAGGGAGAGAATGGTTTCGGCTACGATCCCATCTTCTGGCTTCCGGAATACCAGTGTACGACAGCACAGCTTTCACCGGAAAAGAAAAACGAACTCAGCCACCGCGGGAAAGCGCTCCGTGCAATGAAAGAGCAGCTTCGCGCTGTTTTGGAGGAGGCATAAGGCCATGAAGATCTTAATTGTAAGTGATACTCATCGCCATGACCGGAATTTGGAAATTGTCCTGAAAAAGGTGTCTCCCATCGATTGCCTGATTCATCTTGGCGATGTGGAGGGCA
The DNA here is from genome assembly GCA_034101475.1 of Candidatus Limivivens sp. Lineage (GTDB taxonomy): Bacteria > Bacillota > Clostridia > Lachnospirales > Lachnospiraceae > Limivivens. The sequence continues at coordinate 32,819 of JAXEJQ010000138.1, read as the reverse complement.
GCGAGAACTACATCCGCCAGATTGCGGAATGTCCCTGCCATATTGTCAGCGGAAATAATGATTTTTTCTGCGACCTTCCCCGTGAGGAGGAATTCAGGCTGGGAAAGTATAAAGTCCTGATTACTCACGGACATTATTACTATGTATCCCTGAATACACAGGAAATCAGCAGACAGGCTGTTTCCAGGGGAGCAGATATTGTCATGTTCGGCCATACCCACAGACCTTATCTGGAGATCGGGGATGAAGTGACCGTTTTGAATCCGGGAAGCCTGTCTTATCCGAGACAGGAGGGGCGTAAACCAAGCTTTATCATTATGGAAATCGACTCTCTGGGTGAGGCACATTATACGATTAACTATCTGTAATGGTTCAGAGCCGGGGATTTGGGGTGCCGCGTCCCAATGGGGGACGCATTGGACACCGGCTCCAGGGAAGCGCAGACGCGCAGCATGGAAAAGCGGCGGCAGGCTTATTTACCTGGCATCTTTTGACCCCAACATCATTGTAGGAGCCAAGGGACCCATAGACATGAAAATCCATGCAGGCACGGATTTTCATGTCCATTTGTCCCTTGGTTCATTGTATGGAAGAAAAGAAGTTGTAGAAAAAAATTGAAAAATTTGAAAAAAGTGTTGACATCCGGGAAACCTTATAATATAATATGACTTGCGTCAGAGAGAGCAGGACGACAGAGCGCCGGGGTGTGGCTCAGCTTGGCTAGAGCGCCTGGTTTGGGACCAGGAGGTCGCAGGTTCGAATCCTGTCACCCCGATTTGACGTTCATATACCTCGTGCGGGTGTAGTTCAATGGTAGAACACCAGCCTTCCAAGCTGGATACGTGGGTTCGATTCCCATCACCCGCTTTTGAGTCTGTAGCTCAGCTGGATAGAGCAACGGCCTTCTAAGCCGTGGGTCGGGGGTTCGAATCCCTTCAGGCTCGTTTGCACTTTGTGCAAGAAATATATATGGTGGATATAGCGCAGTTGGTTAGCGCGCCAGATTGTGGCTCTGGAGGCCTAGGGTTCGAATCCCTATATCCACCTTTTCCTGGGCTATCGCCAAGCGGTAAGGCACAGGACTTTGACTCCTGCATTCGCTGGTTCGAATCCAGCTAGTCCAGCTGGCATGAGCTGGTTATGACGGATTCCGTAAAAGCCGACGTGCCGCAGAAGTATACAGAAGATGGGGTATTAGCTCAGTCGGTAGAGCACTTGACTTTTAATCAAGTTGTCCGGGGTTCGAATCCCCGATGCCTCATTAAAAATGAGAAAGTGGAAGTACCTGAGATTGGTTACTTCCACTTTTTTGTGTCCATGGGACAGGAAAAACATGCACAACCCTGAACAATCCGCTTGTTTGGCGGACGGCCCATATAATTCCCTGTAAATTCTCTGCGCTGTTGGCAGCGCAGGTCACAGAGTGTCCGAAAAGAAATAATCAGCGCGGGGAACGTGCATCCCGCGCTGATTATTGATTTCTTGCCAGAAGCTGTGCCGGTTCCACGTCAAGCGCCTTGGCGATCCGGAAGAGAACTTCCAGAGAAAATACTTTGATCATATTTGGCGCTTCGATTGCGCTTAGGAAAGAACGGCTGATATCTGATTTCTCAGCCAGCTGCTCCTGAGTGAGTCCGGCTTTGCGACGATAATAAGTGATGTTTAACGCTATTTGATAGTAGTAGTCTTTGTTTTCGAAGCTTAGTTCTTTTCTTCTTGACATAGGCCATCTCCTGTCCTTCTTATTCTGCTGTCTTCTTTTAATAAGAAGCATAAACTATCTATTGAAATATTACTACATTCTATCAGTAAATATTTCTGAAAAAATTCCAGAAAACCGGAATGAAAAAGAGAAAAAGAAACGATAAAGCTTGACATCATCCGATAATATCCGATATAATAAAAAGCTGTAGTATCGGCGGATATGGCGGAATTGGCAGACGCGCTGGTTTTAGGTGCCAGTGGGCAACCGTGTGGGTTCGAGTCCCACTATCCGCATTTTCAGGGAGCACAGAATTTACAGGGTTCATATCCCTGGCTGATCAGCTCTTTCCGGCTGCCGGTGTATGCTACACGGTTATTTTCCAGAATTTCATCCGAAAAAGAACAGGATGGAAGATGAAATTTGCCGGTATTGGTATTGAGAATATAGGTGGGTTCCGTCGCTTTTGTACTTTGGCCGGAGCCCACTGTTTCGTCTCCGGAGGAATAATCATTGCAGGGATCGATGTTCCAGACGATGCAGCTTCCTTCTGTATAAGCAGTGAGATCTCCCTGGAGGTCTGTGCGGAAGACGGATATTTCCATGCTTTCCAGTTTTTCCATGGTTTCTGAGTGTGGATGGCCGTAGTCATTCCCCAGTCCGCAGGAAATGACGGCTGCGGAAGGAAGGGCCTGCTCCAGAAAATCTCAGGTGGTGGCGGAAGCGCTTCCATGATGGCTCACACAGAGAACGTCGCAGGCGGGATCGATGCCGGAATTGCAGATTTCCGCTTCGGATACCGCTCCGGCGTCGCCGGTGAGAAGAAAGGAATCCTCCCCTTCCTCCAGCAGAAGAACGATGGAAAAGTCATTGCTGTCACGGTAATCGTCGGAAGAAGGAGCCAGGACGGTGAAGGTGCTGGTACCCAGGGCGTAGGTGCTCCCCACAGCGGGATGCTCCACGGTCAGATCCTGAGCGGCTGCCGCATTCTGGAAGGAACGGTATACGGAGGTGTCACGGGTGTAATCCGGACCCAGTACCGTCTCTGCCGGGAAGTTGTTCAGCACCCCGACCAGACCATTTATATGGTCTGCGTCGTAATGAGAGGCGATGACATAGTCCAGAGTCTGAACGCCCGCGTCCTGAAGATAAGAGACCACCCGGGAAGAATAATCCCGGTCGCCTCCGTCGTATAATGCGTAGTGCCCGTCCGATGCGATCAGAACAGAAAGTCCCTGGCCCACATCCAGAAAATGAACCGTAACCTCTGCAGAACAGGAAAGAGCGGGCAGGACCATGACTGCTCCGGACAGGAAAAGCCTGGAAAGTATGCTGCGGTATATTTTTTTATTCAATGGAATCCCTCCTGTGTATCAATCGTTGCTTGCAACTCATTTCATTTTTGAAGGTTGGCTCAGGACAGCTACCGTCACTTTTATGATGGCAGGATTGTGGGAGTGCGAAGCACGGAACAATCCGTATGGCATCTTTTGATCCCAACATCACTTTTATTTTAGCATAACCGACCAAAAACGACAAGAAAAGGCTTGGAATCGGGCTGGCGAATGAATGAAAACAGACTTGATTTTATTTTAACAAACACGATAAATTTTTATCAAACTATTGACAAGGCCAGAAAAATAGTGTATATTAAGGTCAGCGTATGAAAGGTTTTGATTCCTGACGATAGCTGTGGAAAGTCACAGAGGAATCAGAATACTGTACGGGGTCGACCGCATGGATTCATTCAGCCTGGCTGCTGAATAGTCCGTTTGAAAATTGGATCAGTTTTTTTCTGAGGTAGAGTAGATGTTATGCGTAAAGTGTCACAGGATGGGAAGGCTTCCTGCGAACGAAGGCATGGCCGCGTTATAATATCGCTTCCGCTACTGCGTAGATTTTGGATGAACAGTTTCAGAGAAATCAAATATCTGTTATCCACGATTGTTGCGCAGCATTTTTTTGCTCTTTTTTACACTACCGTCAATATGAGAGCAAAAAAATGATTATGTGCAAACAAACAGAAAACAAGTGCATCTGCACGGAATTTAGATTTTTTCACTATGAAAGGAGATTTTAATCATGGGTTACAAATCAGACATTGAAATTGCACAGGAAACTACCATGTCACCAATTACGGAGATTGCTGCAAAAGCAGGTATTGATGCAAAGTATCTGGAGCAGTACGGAAATTATAAGGCAAAAATCGACTACAATCTGTTAAGAGAGAGTGATGCTCCGGATGGAAAACTGATTCTGGTAACAGCGATTAACCCGACTCCGGCAGGCGAAGGAAAGACTACGACCACCGTAGGTCTGGCTGATGGTATGCAGAAGCTTGGTAAAAAGGTTATGGTAGCTTTGAGAGAGCCGTCCCTTGGGCCGGTATTCGGCGTAAAAGGCGGAGCAGCAGGCGGCGGATATGCACAGGTTGTTCCCATGGAGGATATCAATCTTCACTTTACCGGTGACTTCCATGCGATCGGCGCAGCGAACAACCTGCTGGCAGCGATGCTGGATAACCACATCTTCCAGGGAAATGAACTGAACATCGATCCGCGTAAGATCACATGGAGAAGATGTGTGGATATGAATGACCGTCAGCTGCGTTTCGTTCTTGATGGTATGGGCGGCAGAACCAACGGTGTTCCCCGTGAGGACGGATATGATATCACTGTTGCTTCCGAGATCATGGCAGTTCTGTGTCTGGCAAGTGACATCACAGACCTGAAGAACAGACTGGCAAGAATCATTGTTGGTTATACATATGGCAAACCCTCAGAGCAGAAGCCGGTAACTGCAGGTGATCTGCATGCACAGGGCGCTATGGCAGCTCTTCTGAAGGATGCTCTGAAACCGAACCTGGTACAGACTCTGGAGCATGTACCGGCGATCGTACATGGCGGTCCGTTCGCAAATATCGCTCACGGCTGTAACTCTGTAATCGCTACCAGAATGGCTCTGAAGCTGGCTGATTATGCTGTTACAGAAGCAGGCTTTGGTGCAGACCTGGGTGCTGAGAAGTTCCTGGATATCAAGTGCCGTATGGCTGGCCTGAAACCGTCTGCAGTTGTAATCGTTGCGACCGTTCGTGCACTGAAATACAACGGCGGCGTTGCAAAGGCTGATCTGAACAACGAAAACCTGGAAGCACTGGAAAAAGGTCTCCCGAACCTGTTAAAGCATGTTGATAATATTAAGAATGTATACAAACTGCCCTGCGTAGTTGCCATCAATGCATTCCCCACCGATACCAAGGCAGAACTGGATCTGGTTGAAGCAAAATGTAAGGAACTGGGCGTAAACGTTGCTCTGTCCGAAGTTTGGGCAAAGGGCGGCGAAGGCGGTATCGCTCTGGCAGAGGAAGTTATTCGTCTGGTTGAAGAGCCCAATGATTTCTCCTTCTCCTATGAGCTGGAAGGCTCCATCGAAGAGAAGCTGGATACCATTGTTAAGAGAATTTACGGCGGCAAGGGTGTTGTTCTGACTGCACAGGCTCAGAAGCAGGCTGCTCAGCTGGAAGCTCTTGGCTATGGCAATTGCCCGATCTGCGTTGCGAAGACTCAGTACAGTCTGACCGATGACCCGACCAAGCTCGGTGCTCCCAAGGATTTCGAGGTTACGGTACGTAATCTGAAGATTTCTGCAGGTGCAGGTTTCATTGTAGCTCTGACCGGCGAGATTATGACCATGCCTGGTCTGCCCAAGGTTCCGGCTGCCGAGAGAATCGACGTAGATGAAACCGGTAAGATTTCCGGTCTGTTCTAATCAGTGAACCGTTTGAAACGGAGAGTGGGGATCCTCTGATGTTCTCCGTACTCCGGAACTGGCTGTAAAAAGAATACCTTGTTGATGATGAAATGACGGAGAATGCATGAGGAAAGCTCGTTCATGGCGCCTCATGCATTCTTTGACTGTTTTGAAGAATCTGTACGTGTGATTCGCGTTTTTTTGGAGGGATTGATCATGTTTAATGATGCATATCAGGCCGTCTGCAGTGGAGCAAAAGGAAAAGCAAATCTGTTAAAAAAGAATCCGCTGGGATTTTTTGTATCTTCCATGATGGCCGGACTGTTTATTGCTTTCGGCGGTTTTATCAGTATCGGAATTTCTGCGCCGTTTTATGAGGCGGGTGATCCCATGCAGAAGGTGATGAATTCTGCGTCCTTTGCAGTGGCTCTGAGCTTTGTACTGATGTGCGGAGCCGAGCTGTTTACCGGAAGCAATTTCGTACTGGGAGCGGCAGGATTCCGCAAAGAGCTGAGCTGGGGCGAGATTGTGAAGATCTGGGTGATTACCTATATCGGCAACCTGGTGGGAAGTCTTCTGGCTGTGGCAGTGTACCAGTTTTCCGGTGTTCCCACAGGAACAGTTGCGGAGCTGTTTGCGGCAGCCGCGGAAAAGAAAATGACCACAGGGCCGCTGGCACTGATCTGTAAAGGTATCCTGTGCAATACGCTGGTATGTATGGCTGTCTGGTGCAATACAAAGATGAAATACGAATCCGGAAAGCTGATTATGATTTTCTGCTGTATTTTCACATTCATGATCTGCGGTTTCGAGCACAGTATTGCAAATATGACTACCATGGCAGTGGGCCTTCTGAATCCGGGTACTGCCAACGTCAGCATTGGAGGATACATTTACAACCTGGTTTGTGTGACCATTGGAAATATGATTGGCGGTGTTCTGGTTGTTGCTCTGCCCTATCATCTGATTTCAAAAGAGAAATAAACACGGTGTTTATCTGCGCATCGGAGCGCAGATTCGTAAAAGAGCAGGCAGCCCTGGCAGTCCAGGGCTGCTTTTGAGGTGAATGGATTAATGAAAACGAAAATTTCGAGAGAAATAGCTCTGGAGCTGCTGAAAAAATACAATCAGGAACCCTTTCACATTCTTCACGGGCTGACGGTGGAGGGGACCATGCGCTGGTATGCCCGGGAACTGGGATATACCGATGAGGAGGATTTCTGGGGGCTGGTGGGACTGCTTCATGATGTGGATTTTGAAAAATATCCGGAGCAGCACTGTATCAAAGCGCCGGAACTATTAAAGGAGATTAATGCGGAGGAGGAACTGATCCATGCGGTCTGCAGCCATGGTTATGGTCTGGTGACAGAGGTGAAGCCGGAGCATCTGATGGAAAAGGTTCTGTTTGCAGCGGACGAGCTGACCGGACTCATTGGAGCGGCAGCCAGGATGCGCCCTTCCAAAAGTGTCATGGATATGGAGGTTTCCAGCCTGAAAAAGAAATTTAAGGATAAGCGCTTTGCGGCCGGCTGTTCCAGAGATGTGATTCGCCAGGGAGCGGAAATGCTGGGCTGGGAGCTGGATGAACTGTTTGGGAAAACCATTGAGGCAATGCGCTCCTGTGAGGAAGCCGTAAATGAAGAAATGGGCCAATAAGTGTTATCAGATTATACAGACGGATTTCGGCCCCCTGCTGTTGGCAGAGGATGGAATCGGAATCAGCGATCTTTGCTTTTTGCCCTGGGAGCAGGCAGGAGAAGACAGGTGTACAGGACACAGTGAGAAACAGACGGTGGCTGTCATTCTGGAAAACGGAAAAAGAGAAGAAACAGAGCTTTTGCTCCGGGGCAGGGTACAGCTGGAAGAGTATTTTCAGAAAAAACGCAGGGAATTTCAGCTCCCCCTGTCGCTGGAAGGAACGGAATTTCAGAAGCTGTGCTGGAATGCGCTCTGCACCATTCCATATGGGCAGACCTGCAGCTACGGCGAACTTGCCGGACAGATCGGAAAACCGAAGGCCTGCCGGGCTGTGGGAATGGCGAATCACAGAAATCCGGTGTCCATTATTGTGCCCTGTCATCGTGTCATTGGCGCGGACGGAAGCCTGACCGGATATGGAGGAGGCCTGGAGCTGAAACGAAGGCTTCTGGATCTGGAAAGCTGCTGAAGACCAAAAAAACTTTTACACATAGAACATAAAGTGTTCAACTTTTCTTCATATATCGGTCATATTTTCCGGATAATATATATTTGTAACAAGAGTTATTGTTATAAAACTTTTTCATAACTTTCTCCTTTAAGATAAGATGCTGCAGGACGGAATGCAGCATCTTTTTTTGTTTGTAGCACCCGGATAATTATGGTAGAATGGAAACTGTTCAGAGCGAAGCATTTTAGAGCCTGGCCCGGAAGAGTTACGCAGAATGAAAAACCATGGGATTTCTGTCGGGAGAATCCGGCGCGGACCGGATCAGTGGAGAAGGCTGACGGTATACAGAGCGAGAAGCTGCCAAAGCAGCAGAGGAGGGACATATGAAGATTGGAGTAGTCGGTTCGGGAAAAATTGTAAATGAGATGCTGAAAATGCAGCAGTCAGAGAAATGTCTGGAGGTTACAGCACTCTGCGTGCGGCCACACAGTGAAGAAAAAGGGAAAGCTTTGGCTGCGGAATATCAGATTCCCGGGCTGTATGTCTGCTATGAGGAATTTTTAGCGGATCCGGAGGTTGAGATTGTTTACCTGGGCATTGTGAACAGCGCCCATTATGAATATGCGAGGAAGGCTCTGGAGGCCGGGAAGCATGTGATTCTGGAAAAGCCCTTCACGTGCAGGGCATGGGAGGCCCGGGAACTGGCAAAACTGGCAGAACGGAAAGCGCTCTTTTTATTTGAGGCGATTACGATTCTTCATCTGCCAAATTACCGGCTGATTCGGGATGAGCTTCTGGAAAGGCTGGGACAGATCCGGCTGATCCAGTGTAATTTTTCTCAGTATTCCAGCCGTTACGACCGATATCTGGCAGGACAGGTGCTGCCCTGTTTTGACCCCGCCATTTACGGAGGAGCCCTGTATGATCTGAATATTTACAATTTTCACTTTGTGGCGGGTCTTTTTGGAAAACCGGACCGGATCTCCTACTGCCCGAATCTGGGATTCAACGGTGTGGACCTTTCCGGTGCGGCAGTCCTGCAGTATCCGGATTTTACGGCAGTCTGCAGTGCGGCGAAGGATTCCGCCAGTGAAAGCTTTGCCATGATTCAGGGAGAAAAGGGCTATCTGAAGGTTCCGGGGGTTCCCAGCCAATGCCTGGAGATTCAGGTTCAGATCCGCGGCGGGGAACCGGATCATCGAAATGTGAACAGACCGGGGCATCGGATGCGGGAAGAATTCCTGGCCTTTGAGAAGATGTTTCGGGAAGGCGACAGAGAACAGGGCAGACGTCTGCTGGAACACAGTCTTTGCGTGATGGAGATTCTGGAGCAGGCCAGAGAATCAGCGGGGCTGGAATACGGAAAGAACAGGCAGTAGCCGGACTATTCGCACTTCCGGCGGCATTCATCTTCGTTGATTTCCACCAGAATAATATCCTTTCCGATCTGGGAGACGCATTTCCAGGGAATGAAAAATTCCGTGTCACGTCCGAACACGCTGCAGAAGCGGCCGGGCCCCGGGATGATCAGAAACTGGATGCAGCCGTTTCTTTCATCGAAATCCACGTCGGCCACACAGCCTAAGCTGCGGCAGGTGCAGATATTGATAACCTCTTTTTGTTTTAAGTCAAATAAGCGCATGAACAGCCTTTTTTGTTAGAAGTATATGAAAAAAATGTGAAACTATGCGTTGACATCAAAGGGTCAATTCGCTATACTCAAGACAAAGAAAGCGTTTTGCTAAAGGGGGAATGCAGATGAAGTGCCCATTCTGCAATCAGGACAGCACCAGAGTTGTGGACTCCAGGCCGGCTGATGACAATTCCTCGATTCGCCGCCGCCGTCTGTGCGATGAGTGCGGAAAGCGATTTACAACCTATGAGAAGGTGGAGACCATTCCATTGATTGTGATCAAGAAGGACCGCACCAGAGAGCAGTACGACCGTTCGAAGATTGAAGCAGGGGTTCTCCGGGCCTGCTATAAACGGCCGATTCCGGTCCAGAAAATCAATGATCTCATTGATTCTGTTGAAAATGAACTGTTTAACCGGGAGGAGCGGGAGATTGAGAGCAAGGTGATCGGTGAAATTGTGATGGACCGGCTGAAGGATCTGGAAGCGGTAGCCTATGTGCGATTTGCATCGGTATACCGGGAGTTTAAAGACGTGAATACCTTCATGGACGAACTGAAAAAAATATTAGAATAGGAGTAACTGTTCAGAAGCCACTGTTCCGCGAGGTGTTTGCATGCGTTTCTGCATGGAAATCCCGGGGACTGCAGCCAAAATCCTATCACCGAAGGTGATTTTTCAAGGATTTTGGCTTGTATCTGTGAAGGTACTGAACAGATACGAACAGGAAATGTCTGGAACAGGAACATTCCGAAAAGAAGCTGCTGCATGAATTGATTTTGTGCGGCAGCTGTTTTTTCGGCAAAAACGGGCGATTGGCCGGTAAGGGGAACCGTCTGGATACGTGGTACGGGAAAAGCTGGAATGTCGATTTTTGGTGAAATAAAGTGGTTTGGGTTGCACCGCGGCACAGGTTAGTGTTATACTCTAGGCAGACTAAAAAATGCAGGTGAAAGATTTGAAGCGAAGAATTGACCAGTTATTAAATGAAAAATTTGAATATGAGATGCCGGTCATGAAGATCGACCAGAAATCCATTCATGGGACAGTTCACAGAGGAGAGAGCTTTCGGGGAAGCTTTACGATGGAGAATCCCACCCAGAAGAAGATGAAGGGATTTCTCTATTCCTCCAGTCCCAGGGCAGGGTTTGATCCCCAGACTTTTTCTGCCATTTCGGAACGGGTGATTTATGAAATTGACACCACGGGCATGGAAGAAGGGGAAGTACTGGAAGGGGTCTTTATGATCTGTTCCAGTATCGGAGAGTACCGGATTCCATACCGGGTTGAAGTGGAGAAACCCATGGTTCGGACCTCTGCAGAGGTGATTGAGAGCATGGAGAAGTTCACGGCTCTGGCGAAAAAGGATTTTCAGAAGGCCTATGCGCTGTTTGTCTCTTCGGATTTTCCGCGGATGTTGGAAAAGGATTCACCGCAGAATCTGACGCTGTACGAAGGAATAATGGCGCAGTCGGTGAGTTACCGGAGTCTGGAAGAATTTTTGGCTGCCGCAGGTCAGAAGGAGAAGATCTGCATCCAGGCAGATAAGGAATCCGTGTCCTTTGGACGGGTCAGCCAGCCCATTCAGGAAAAGGTGATTCTGACCAGAAATACCTGGGGGTTTTTCCGCCTGGATGTATCCTCGGATGCGCCCTTCCTCTGGATTGAACGTCCCATTGTGACGGCAGATGATTTTATCGGGAGCACCTATACCCTGAATTATCTGATTGATACCAGTCGGATGCACGCGGGAAAGAATTATGGGCGCATTACTATCCGGGGAGAGGCAGAATGCCTGACCGTGGAGGTTACAGCGGAGGCTGTGGAAAAAAGAGGAACGGATTCCCGGGTTCCCGGGCAGCACCGTGAGCTTGTGCGCCTGGAGCAGTATTATGTGGCTTTTCGAACCAGAAAAATGGACTTGAATATCTGGCTGCGCCGATCCTGGGAAGCGATTGATAAATATAAGAAAGCAGGCGGAAACAGCCCGATGCTGGAGCTGGTTCAGGCGCAGCTGTTTTTTGCCGCCGGAAAAGACGAAGAGGGCTGTCTGGTACTGGAAGCACAGGAACAACACCGGGAGCGTCTGGCGTCTCCGGAGGCGCTGGGGTACTATCTGTACCTGACGACCTTTTACCATAAGGAAAAAGAATATGTGGATTATGTGGAGAAACGGGTCAGCGGGCTCCTGCAGCAAAATCCGGAAAAATGGATGCTGCAGTGGGTGCTTCTCTACATTCAGGAAAAGCTGCTGCGCCATCCGGGAGAGAAGCTGGAGGCGATCCGCCGGCAGTATCAGTATGGCTGCAGAAGCCGGATCATGTATTTGGAGGCAGCCCAGGTTCTGGAACGTTCCCCTCTGCTGTTGAAACGCCTGGAAGCTTTTGAGGTTCAGGTGCTCCATTTTATGTGCAGAGAAGAAATGATGACCGGCGAACTGGTGATGCAGCTTACGGAACTGGCTGGCCGGGCCAGAGATTTCCAGGAAGTTTTATATCGGATTCTGTGTGAATGTTATGATAAATATCCCTCCAAGGGACTGGTGATGGCGATCTGCAGTCTGTTGATTAAGGGGCACAGGACCGGAAAAGAATATTTTGAATGGTTTGAGCGGGGAGTGGAGGCTGATATTCGGCTTACCGGCCTGTATGAATATTATATTGAGTCCATGCCGGCAGACCGGAAGGGACCCCTTCCACAGATTATCCGGATTTATTTTTCCTATAATAATACGCTGAGCCATCAGAAAAAAGCGGCGGTTTATGCCAACGTGATCCGTAACCGGGAACAGGATCCCCATACGTATAACAGCTACCGTCCGGCCATGGAGAAATTTATGCTGGATCAGCTGGGAGCCGACAGAATCAGTCGGGATCTGGCTCTTCTTTACCGGACCTTCCTGAACAGGCAGCTTCTGACACCGAAGCTGGCGGATGCCCTGGTGAAGGTTCTGTTTACGTATGAGGTTTCCAGCAGCGCGCCCGGCGCCCGGACTGTCATTGTCCGACATCGGCAGCTGGAACAGGAACAAAAGGTTCCGCTGGTGAATGGGAAGGCCTGTATCCAGCTCTATTCCCAGGATTATCAGATTTTTATCGGAGATGAAAACGGAAGAAGATATGCGGTGACCCTTCCCTATGAAAAGGAGAAGCTTCTGGAGGAACCGGAGCTTCTGGAAGTCTGCCGTGAGCTGTCTCCGGACAGCAGGGGGCTGATCCTTTTTGACCTGGGCAGAATGAACGGTCGGGAAGTAAACGGAGAAATGGTCGGCCTGTTACAGAAAATGCTGGAAATACCCGGAGTGCGGGAGGATTGCAGGATAAAGGTGCGCCGGGATATCCTGGATTATTACTATGGGAATCCCGGCGAGGAAGCAGGAGAATACTTCCGGACAACGGATCTGGAGGCTTATGTCCGGACAGATCGGAAAAAACTGACAGAGCTGCTGATTTTTCAGGGCATGTATCAGGAGGCATTTGAAATTGTAAGCATTTATGGAGCGGAAGGAGTGGACACGGCGGCAATGGTACGGCTGTGCAGCCGGATGATTCTGAATCTGGAGTTCGAAGAGAACGAGATGCTTCTGGCCCTGTGCGCAGGCTGCCTGGAGCAGAAAAAATACGATGAGACGCTTCTCGCCTACCTTCTGAGCTTTTACGACGGGCCAGTGGAAAACATGAAGGAATTGTGGAACGCCGGCCATGCTTTCGGCCTGGATACCTTCCGCCTGGAAGAGAAGATCCTTCTGATGGTGCTTTTTACCCGCCAGGGGATGGAAGGGACAGAAGATATTTTTGATTCCTATCGGCGGGAAATCGGAAAAACCATGATTCTGAGGGCCTATGTGATTCTGATGTCCTACGAATATTTTGTACGGCAAAAGCCGGTGAAGGAACCGGTATTTGCCTGGCTGGAACGGGGCTTTGAGAAGGGAAAGGATCAGGAAACGGTATGCCGTCTGGCACTTCTTCTCTATTATTCCGGGAAGCCAAAGCTGACGGAGAAGCAGTCGGAAAATGCCCAGGAGCTTCTGGAATACTACGCAAATCAGGGCATGCAGTTTTCCTTTTTCAAAAAATTCAGCCCGGCTCTGCAAAAGGCATTTCTGCTGTTCGACAAGAGCTTTGCAGAGTACCGGACCAATCCGGCTGCAACGGTAACCATCCGCTATCGGTTTGAACAGGAAAACGGAGAAACTTCCAGAGAATACTGCGAGACGGTCAATCCGCTGTTTGAAGGAATCTTTGTCAAAGCTGTAACGCTCTTTGAAGGAGAAAAAATGAGTTATACCTTCCGGGAGGAACTGGGCGGCAAGGCAGAGGAGACAAAGGAGCAGGTTCTTGAATTCGAAGAAACGCCGGATTCCCATGGAGACAGCAAGTACGGATTAATAAACTGTCTGGCCAGAGAGGTCTGGACAGATCAGGCGAAAACCGACGAGATTCTGGAAACTTATCTGGAACGGGAAAATCTGGCGGAGAAGATATTTACGCTGATGTAAGGAGCGGACATGATTAATGAACTGAATGAAATAGCCATCGGGTTTGATCTTTGCAGCGATTTTTCGCAGATCACCTTTTATAACCGGAAAAACAGTGAACCCATGACGGTTACCAGGACTGCGGGGGAGGAAAAGTACCAGATTCCGACTCCGAAGGAGCTTTTTCCTCTGGTGGAGCAGCGCTCTGAGAGGGGAACAGTGCTTCTGTCCGGATTTTTCCGGGAATGTCTGGATCTTCTGGCAGGGGCCGGGACACCGGATGGGATTTTTTTCATGGTGACGATGAAAAAGATGAGAACGGTCTGGGCTGAGGCCATTCTCAGTGCTCTTGGAATGCTGGGGATTCCGGCGGAAAATATTTATCTGCAGGATCACCGGGAAAGCTTTTACTATTATATGCTGAATCAGAGGAAGGATCTCTGGAATTATTACGTGGCTCTTTTTGAATATGAGAAGGACCGGATCACTGCCTATACGCTGGCGGTGGATTACCGCACGAAGCCGGCCTTTGTAAAAGTGGAAGAAGTGTCCCACGTCTATGTGGACGCCAAGGCCAGAAGCGGGATGGATGAAAAAAACTGGCAGGAGGAGAAGGACCGGCTGTTTTTGGAGCAGATTCAGAATCTGTTTCAGGGAAAGGTGTTTAACAGCGCCTATCTCATCGGAGATGGTTTTGATAAGGAATGGGCCAGAAATTCTCTGCAGTTCTTGTGTACCAGGCGTCATGTTTTCATGGGGCAGAACCTGTACACCAAAGGAGCCTGCTACGGGGCCATGTCACACTGCGGTATGGCGCGTATGGGGGATTATCTCTATGCCGGGCCTGATATGATTGAACATAATATCGGGATGGAGATGCTGGTTCGCGGAAATCAGGAATTTTATTCCATGATCTCCGCAGGGATCAACTGGTATATGGCACGTCATGAGTGCGAATTTATTCTGGATGATACCAGGGAGCTGGTCTTTTATTCCAGACATTTGGACGGTACGCAGATGGTGCACACCGTGACGCTGACGGATCTGCCCTCCAGGCCCAACCGTGCCACCAGAATCCGGCTCCGTATGGAGTTTACAGCAAAAAACCGGTGCCGGGTGCGGATGGAGGATCTGGGACTTGGCAGTCTGTATCCATCCAGCGGGAAGCAGTGGGAAGCGGTCATTGCGCTGTAGAAAGGAGTACGAAGGATGAGCGGTTATCATTTATGTCAGGTAAAGAAGGCAGTACATCCTTATTATATAGAAAGTATCAGCACAAACATTTTTACCATTGAAGAGCTTTGTTTTTATCTGCAGAAAAACATTTACCTGATTGATGAGACGATTATGAATGAGCAGCTCTGCGACTGGCTGCGGGATGAACTGGGGCTGGTGCGCCTTTACCGGAAGCTCTATGAGCAGCTGGAAAAGCATGGAAGCGTGGGGAATTTTATTCTCCCGATTTTTAAGGAAATCGGGTACCTGTCCCATGAGGAATTCAAAGAGCTTCAGGAACAGATTGCCCAGATCGAAGTCCAGCCCGAGGATCTCCGGAAAAAAATGAAAGCGGATTATCTGGTGGAATATCAGATGTATGCCAATGCCATTCATGAATATTATAAGATTCTGAAAAAAAGAGGCCCCGGAAATATGGGCATACAGTTTTATGCTTCCATTCTCAACAATATGGCGGCTGCTTATGCCAGACTGTTCCTGTTTGAGGAGGCGGCGGACTGCCTGTGGCAGTCTTACGGGATGGTTCGTTCCAATGAGGTTTACCGGAAATATCTGAGCGCGCTGGCTCTTTCCATGAGTCCGGAGGATTACCGGAAAAAGCTGGAGGAGCTGCGGGTACCGGAGGTACAGCAGGCGAAGATTCAGGAAACAATCTGCGGGCTGAAGGAAGAGATTTCTGGCAGCGCCCGGGAAAAGGCGCTGAAGGAAGCCGGAGCGGCTGCGGCTCTGGCGGAGCTGAAGCAGCAGTATCATAAAAGTACCCGTTCCTGATTGACAAGAATACTTTCCTGTGCTATGATCTCTTTATTGATTTATCATGATAACGTGATGGCAGGGCAGATGGCTGCCACGATGAAGGGAGAACAGAGAATGAGGAAAAAAATGATCAGTGCCGTATTGTGTGCAGCGATGGTGGGAGCGATGCTTCCTGCAGCCGTGTTTGCAGAGGAGAGAACGACCTTTACCGTTGGTTTTGACGCAGAGTATCCGCCTTATGGCTATATGGATGAGAACGGCGAATATACCGGTTTTGACCTGGAGCTGGCTCAGGCAGTCTGCGAGCTGAGAGGGTGGGAACTGGTGAAGACCCCGATTAACTGGGATTCCAAGGATATGGAGCTGGATTCCGGTTCCATTGACTGTATCTGGAACGGCTTTACCATTAACGGACGTGAGGATGACTATACCTGGTCCGTTCCCTATGTGGACAACAGCCAGGTGATTATTACCTCCAAGGCTTCCGGTATCGAGAAGCTGGAGGATCTGGCAGGAAAGGTTGTGGGCGTACAGGCCGCTTCCGCCGCTCTGCAGGTTCTGCAGGATGAGGAACAGCAGAAGGCCCTGGCAGACACGTTTGCAGCGCTTCAGGAGTTTTCTGATTATAACAGCGCTTTCGTTGAGCTGCAGGCAGGATCGGTAGATGCCATTGCCATGGATATCGGTGTTGCCAATTATCAGATTAAATCCCGTGACAACGGCGAGGATTTTGTGATTCTGGATGAGCATCTGAACGCAGAGCAGTACGGCATCGGTTTCAAGAAAGGAAACACAGAGCTGGCAGATCAGGTGAATGAATCTCTGATGGAGCTGCTGGAGGACGGCACCTTTGCAGAACTGGCTGAGAAATATGAGCTGAGCGATATGGTCTGCCTGGGCGCTGAGGAATCAGCTGAGACAGAAACGGAAGCAGCTGCAGAATAATACCCTTTGATGGGAAGACCCCCTACGATGAGGCCGCTGGAGGCGGCGCCCCTGGGGGTCTTTTTTAAAGGAAAGGAGTTTCCCATGAGTTTATCCATGATGTTATCCCAGATGTCGGCAGGCATGGTACGCACCATCGGGATTTTTGCCCTGACGCTGCTGTTTTCCCTGCCTCTGGGCCTGATTATTTCCTTCGGGCGGATGTCCAGGCACAGGCCGCTGGCTCTTCTGGTAAAATTTTACATTTCCGTGATGCGGGGGACGCCGTTGATGCTTCAGCTTCTGGTGGTCTTCTTCGGCCCGTATTATCTCTTTGGCATGAATATCGGAGGCTCCTGGAGATTTCTGGCCATTATTATCGGATTTTCCCTGAATTATGCCGCATATTTTGCGGAAATCTACCGTTCCGGGATTGAGTCTATCCCCATCGGGCAGTATGAGGCAGCCAAGCTCCTGGGGTACAGCAGGCAGCAGACCTTTTTCCGGATTATCCTTCCCCAGGTCATCAAGCGGATCTTGCCGGCTGTGACCAATGAAATCATTACCCTAGTGAAGGACACCTCCCTGGCTTTTGCCCTGGCCTATATGGAAATGTTTACCATTGCCAAGCAGATTGCCGCGTCCAAGACCACCTTTATGCCCTTTCTGATTGCGGCAGTGTTCTATTATGTGTTCAATCTGCTGGTTGCCGTGGTTATGGAAGCTGTGGAAAAGAAACTGAGCTATTACCGTTAGGAGGCAGAAACCCTTATGACAAATTATCTGGAAATCAATCATCTGAAAAAATCCTTCGGAAGCCTGGAGGTATTAAAGGACATTTCCCTGACGGTAAAGAAAGGGGAGGTTCTGGCGATTATCGGTCCTTCGGGTTCCGGGAAATCCACTCTGCTGCGGTGCGCCACCTTTCTGGAAACCATGGATGGAGGCGAGCTGTCCTATCTGGGAGAGAAAGCTGTGACCATGGATGGGCAGGGGAGATCCTGCTACGCAAAACCCGCACAGCTGAAGCAGATACAGCAGAATTTCGGTCTGGTATTCCAGAATTTTAATCTGTTTCCCCACTATTCCGTTCTGAAAAATGTTACGGATGCCCTGATCCGGGTACAGAAAAAGCCAAGGCAGGAAGCTTATGAGACCGGCCGGGAACTTCTGAAAAAAATGGGGCTGGCGGACAAAGAAAACAGTTATCCCTGCCAGCTTTCCGGCGGACAGCAGCAGCGGGTGTCCATTGCCCGGGCCCTGGCTCTGAATCCCAAGGTGCTGTTTTTCGATGAGCCAACATCAGCGCTGGATCCGGAGCTCACCGGGGAAATCCTGAAGGTGATCAAAGATCTGGCGGCGGAACACATGACCATGGTGATTGTTACCCATGAGATGAACTTTGCCCGAAATGTGGCGGATCACATTATTTTTATGGAACAGGGGGTGATCGCGGAGCAGGGAGCGCCAGAGGAGCTTTTTAACTCAAATAATCCGCGAATGAAGGAATTTTTAGGTAAATTTCAATAAAGTTGCACAACGATTTCAGGAAAAACTTGTTTTCTAAAAAGCAATGAGCTATAATCGATGATGTAATAGGACAAATTCAGCCGACAATGCGAAAGGATCGTCGGCTGTCTTGTGTTGAAGAAGAAGCGACGGGTTATGATTCAGCCTTGCGCAGTGGAGAAGGCTGAACAGCAGTGACAACAGAAAGGTTAGCCGGATGAATCAGTTACACGAACAGACAGAAAATTTTGACAAGCTGAGAGAGGAATGCGGAGTCTTCGGAATCTACGATTTCGACCGGAATAATGTAGCCTCCACCATCTACTACGGTCTGTTTGCCCTTCAGCACAGAGGGCAGGAAAGCTGCGGGATCGCGGTCAGCGATACCCAGGGACCGAAAGGAAAGGTACAGTCCTACAAGGGCATGGGACTGGTAAATGAAGTTTTTGACGAGGAATCCCTCTCAAATATGTACGGGGATATCGGAGTCGGCCATGTGCGGTATTCGACCGCCGGAGCCAGCAGCCGGGAGAATGCCCAGCCCCTGGTTCTGAATTATATTAAAGGAACGCTGGCCCTGGCACACAATGGAAACCTGATCAATGCCAATGAGCTCCGGGATGAGCTGGCCTATGGCGGGGCGATTTTCCAGACGACCATCGATTCGGAAGTCATTGCCTATCACATTGCCAGAGAGCGGGTGAACTCCAGGACAGCGGAGGAGGCTCTGGCCCGGGCCATGAAGAAAATCAAGGGTGCCTATTCCCTGGTTGTCATGTCTCCCAGAAAGCTGATGGGCGCCAGAGATCCCTACGGATTCAAACCTCTTTGCATCGGAAAACGGGATAATGCCTACATCCTGACTTCGGAGACCTGTGCGCTGGATACCATTGGCGCGGAATTTATCCGGGATGTGCTTCCCGGCGAGATCGTGACCATTACCAAAGAGGGCATCCAGTCCGATACCAGCATGTGCCTTCCCAGGGAGCAGGCTGCCAGATGTATTTTTGAATACATTTATTTCGCAAGGCCGGACAGCCGGATCGACGGTGTGGGGGTCTACAATTCCAGAATTATGGCCGGGAAATATCTCGCCATGGATTCCCCGGTGGATGCGGATGTGGTGGTAGGCGTGCCGGAGTCCGGAAACGCGGCGGCTCTGGGCTATTCGCTTCAGTCCGGCATTCCCTATGGAACAGCCTTTGTAAAGAACGGTTATGTGGGGCGTACCTTTATCAAACCCAAGCAGAGCAGCCGGGAGTCCAGTGTCCGGGTGAAACTGAACGTCCTGAAAGAGGCCGTGGAAGGAAAACGCGTGATTATGATTGACGACTCCATTGTCCGCGGCACCACCAGCGACCGGATTGTCACCATGCTGCGGGAAGCGGGGGCCAGAGAGGTTCACATGCGGGTCAGCTCGCCGCCTTTTTTGTGGCCCTGCTATTTCGGAACGGATATTCCGGTGCGGGAGCAGCTCATTGCCTATAATCATACGGTTGAAGAAATCCGGCAGATCATTGGAGCGGACAGCCTGGCGTATCTGGAGCTGGGGCGCCTGAGAGAAATGGTAAACGGCCTGCCGATCTGCGAAGGATGCTTTACCGGAAAGTACCCGATGGAACCACCCAAAGAAGATATTAGAGGAGAGTACGACAAATGAGTACAGACAAATATGTAAGTCCCTTATCGGAACGTTATGCCAGCAAGGAAATGCAGTATATTTTTTCACCGGATATGAAATTCCGCACCTGGAGAAAGCTGTGGATTGCCCTGGCTGAAACAGAAAAGGAGCTGGGACTGAATATTACCGATGAGCAGATTGAAGAATTAAAGGCTCATGCAGATGACATCAATTACGACGTGGCAAAAGAGCGGGAAAAGGTTGTGCGCCATGATGTCATGTCCCATGTGTACGCATACGGCGTACAGTGCCCGAAGGCAAAAGGAATCATCCATCTGGGAGCTACTTCCTGCTACGTGGGTGACAATACAGACATTATTGTGATGAATGAGGCGCTGAAGCTGGTGAAGAAAAAGCTGATCAATGTGCTGGCTGAGCTGGCGAAGTTTGCCGATCAGTACAAGAATCAGCCCACGCTGGCCTTTACGCATTTCCAGCCGGCCCAGCCTACCACCGTGGGAAAACGGGCTACTCTGTGGATGCAGGAGCTGATGCTTGACCTGGAGGATCTGGATCATGTGATTTCCACGCTGAAGCTTCTGGGATCCAAGGGAACCACCGGAACCCAGGCCAGCTTCCTGGAGCTTTTTGACGGGGATCAGGAAACCATCGACAAGATTGATCCCATGATTGCAGAAAAAATGGGTTTCAAAGAGTGCTATCCGGTTTCCGGGCAGACCTATTCCAGAAAGGTGGATACCAGAGTGCTGAATGTGCTGGCAGGCATTGCGGCCAGCGCTCACAAGTTCTCCAACGATATCCGTCTGCTTCAGCATCTGAAGGAAGTGGAAGAGCCCTTTGAGAAAACCCAGATCGGTTCCTCAGCCATGGCTTACAAGCGCAATCCCATGAGAAGTGAGCGGATCGCCTCCCTGTCCCGGTATGTGATGGTGGATGCGCTGAATCCGGCCATTACCTCTGCCACCCAGTGGTTTGAGCGTACACTGGATGATTCTGCCAACAAGAGACTGTCCGTTCCCGAGGCTTTCCTGGCCATTGACGGCATTCTGGATCTGTATCTGAACGTGGTGGACGGACTGGTGGTTTACCCGAAGGTAATCGAGAAGCATATGATGGCAGAGCTGCCCTTTATGGCGACGGAGAATATTATGATGGACGCTGTAAAGGCAGGCGGAGACCGTCAGGAGCTTCATGAGCGGATCCGGACCCTGTCCATGGAAGCGGGCAGAAATGTGAAGGTGGAAGGAAAGGATAATAACCTTCTGGAGCTCATTGCAGCCGATCCGGCCTTCAATATGAGCCTGGAGGATCTGAAAAAATCCATGGATCCCTCCAAATACGTGGGCAGAGCACCGCAGCAGGTGGAGGCCTTCCTGAAAAATGTGGTAAATCCGGTTTTGGAAGAGAATCGTGAGATTCTGGGAATGAAAGCGGAGATCAATGTGTAAAAAACTGTCCCTCCCATTCCGTCAGGTATGTGAAGGGCAGTGAACAATAAAAAGGATGAAGAAAAATTTCGTCACAGAGTATGGAGGAAAACATGAGCAACGTTCGAAGAGTATATGTTGAGAAGAAGCCTGCTTTTGCAGTTCAGGCCAAAGAACTCAGACATGAAATCCACAGCTATCTGGGAATTCAGGCAGTGACAGGTGTGCGGGTTCTGATCCGCTATGATGTAGAAAATATTTCCGATGAGGTATTTGCCAAAGCATGCAGAACCGTGTTTTCAGAGCCTCCGGTGGATACCCTTTATGAGGAGTCCTTTGAAATCGCCGAAGGTGCAAGGACCTTTTCTGTGGAATATCTGCCGGGACAGTTTGATCAGAGAGCAGATTCAGCAGTACAATGTGTGAAATTTTTAGATGAAGAGGAAGAACCGGTGATTCGTTCTGCCACCACCTATGTAATCGAAGGTGAGATCACGGAAGAAGAGCTGGCAGCCATCAAAGCGCACTGCATTAACCCGGTGGATTCCCGGGAAACCGGCCTTGAGAAGCCGGAAACGCTGATTACGAAGTTCGATGAGCCGGAGGATGTGAAATATTTTGAAGGCTTTACAGCCATGCCGGAGGCACAGCTGAAGGAGCTTTATGATTCGCTGAATCTGGCCATGACCTTTAAGGATTTCCTGCATATCCAGAAGTATTTCCGGGAAGAAGAAAAACGGGATCCCTCTGTGACAGAGGTTCGCGTTCTGGATACGTACTGGTCTGATCACTGCCGGCATACCACTTTTTCCACGGAGCTGACCGATGTGACCTTCGGGGAAGGCTATTACCGCAAGCCCATCGAGGATACCTACCATCAGTATCTGGCCGATCACAAAGAGCTTTATAAGGGCCGGGACGATAAGTTTGTCTGCCTGATGGACCTGGCTCTGCTGGCTATGAAAAAGCTGAAAAAGGAAGGAAAGCTTCAGGATCAGGAGGAGTCCGACGAAATCAATGCCTGCAGTATCGTCGTTCCTGTGGAAATCGACGGAAAGACAGAAGAGTGGCTGGTAAACTTTAAAAATGAAACCCACAACCATCCCACGGAGATTGAGCCCTTCGGTGGTGCAGCCACCTGTCTTGGCGGAGCGATCCGGGATCCCCTTTCCGGCCGTACCTATGTATATCAGGCGATGCGTGTCACCGGCGCAGCGGATCCCACCGTTTCCGTAAAGGATACACTGAAAGGCAAGCTGCCGCAGAAGAAGCTGGTACGCGGCGCTGCTCACGGTTACAGCTCGTACGGAAACCAGATTGGTCTGGCTACCGGTTATGTAAAAGAAATTTATCATCCCAATTATGTGGCAAAGCGTATGGAGATCGGCGCCGTTATGGGTGCAGCTCCCCGCAGTGCGGTAAAACGGGAGAATTCAGATCCGGGAGATATCATTATCCTTCTGGGAGGCCGGACCGGCCGTGACGGCATCGGCGGCGCCACCGGTTCCTCCAAGGTTCACACCGAGGCATCCATCGAGGTCTGCGGTGCGGAGGTACAGAAGGGAAATGCACCGACGGAACGGAAAATTCAGCGTATGTTCCGCCGCCCGGAGGTCAGCAGACTGATTAAAAAATGCAATGACTTCGGTGCAGGCGGCGTGTCCGTGGCCATCGGCGAACTGGCGCCGGGACTTCGGGTGAATCTGGATCGGGTTCCGAAGAAATATGCCGGTCTGGACGGAACGGAAATCGCCATTTCCGAATCCCAGGAACGTATGGCAGTTGTGGTTTCTCCCGATGATGTGGCTGAGTTCCTGAAATACGCCAACGAAGAGAATCTGGAAGCAGTGGAAGTGGCTGTGGTAACCGAAAGCCCCCGCCTGGTTCTGGTGTGGAGAGACAAAGAAATCGTCAATATTTCCAGAGCATTTCTGGATACCAACGGCGCTCATCAGGAGACTGCCGTGGCTGTGGATATTCCCTCCGAAACAGACAAATATTTTGTACGCGAAGAAGTGGCGGATGTGAAAGAGAAATGGCTGGATACCCTGAAGGATCTGAACTGCTGTTCCCAGAAGGGCCTGGTGGAGATGTTTGACGGATCCATCGGCGCAGGAAGCGTCTTTATGCCCTATGGCGGCAAATATCAGATGACAGAAACCCAGGCGATGGTTGCCAAGCTTCCGGTTCTGGAAGGCAGGACGGACACCGTGACCATGATGGCTTACGGCTTTGATCCCTATCTGTCCAGCTGGAGCCCCTATCACGGAGCGATTTACGCAGTTCTGGAGTCCGTTGCCCGTATTGTGGCAAACGGCGGTGATTACAGTAAGATTCGCTTCACCTTCCAGGAATATTTCCGTCGGATGACCGAGGATCCGGAAAGATGGAGCCAGCCCTTTGCGGCGCTTCTGGGCGCCTACAACGCGCAGCTGGGATTCGGCCTGCCCTCCATCGGCGGCAAGGACAGTATGTCCGGTACCTTTAATGAGATTGATGTACCGCCGACACTGGTTTCCTTTGCGGTGGATGTGGCCAGCGCGAAGACGATTATTTCTCCGGAATTCAAGAAACCCGGAAGCAAGCTGGTGGTTCTGCACATTGAAAAGGACGAGTACGATCTGCCAAAATATGAGCAGGTAATGGATCAGTATGGAAAATTCTTCCAGGATGTGAAGGCAGGCAGGATTCTTTCTGCCTATGCGCTGGACGGCAAGGGTCTGGCGGCGGCAGTGAGCAAGATGGCCTTCGGAAACGGCCTGGGTGTTAAAATTGAGCACAATGTGGATCCGAGAGATCTGTTTACCGCCGGCTTTGGTGATATTGTGGCGGAAGTGCCGGATGGAAAGGTGGGCGAGCTGTCCATTACCTATACGGAAGTCGGTGAAGTTCTGGCAGAGCCGGTTCTGAAATATTCCAATGTGGAAATTACACTTGCGGAAGCAGAGAAGGCCTGGACAGGCACGCTGGAAAAGGTATTCAAGACCTGCTCCGGTGCGGAGCCTCAGAAGGAAGAGGAGCTTTCCGTGGCACCGGCTGATGCGGAGTCTGTGATAGAGAACGGCTGCTATCGGGCTGGCAGCATTTATGTATGCAGAAACAAGGTTGCGAAGCCGCGGGTATTTATTCCGGTATTCCCGGGAACTAACTGTGAATACGACAGTACAAAGGCCTTTGAGCGGGCTGGCGCAGAGGTGGATGTCAAGGTGTTTAAGAACCTGACGGCGGAGGATATCCGTGATTCAGTGGAAATCTTTGAAAAAGCCATTGATCAGGCCCAGATCATCATGTTCCCGGGCGGTTTCTCCGCAGGCGATGAGCCGGACGGTTCCGCGAAATTCTTTGCCACTGCCTTCCAGAATGCCCGGATCAAAGAGGCAGTTTCCAGATTGCTGGAGGAGCGGGATGGACTGGCGTTGGGTATCTGCAACGGATTCCAGGCGCTGATCAAGCTGGGACTGGTTCCTTACGGAAAGATCGTCGGACAGACCGAGGATTCGCCCACTCTGACCTATAACACCATCGGACGCCATATCTCCAGAATGGTTTATACGAAGGTGGTTTCCAATAAATCTCCGTGGCTGGCTCAGGCAGAGCTGGGTGCTACTTATTGTACACCGGCTTCCCACGGCGAGGGACGTTTTGTGGCAAATCCGGAGTGGATTGAAAAGCTGCTGGCAAACGGCCAGGTTGCCACCCGTTATGTGAGCCCGGACGGCGAGATCCGCATGAACGATGAGGAATGCAATGTAAATGGTTCTTACTATTCCATCGAGGGAATTACCAGCCCGGATGGACGTGTCCTTGGCAAGATGGCCCATGTGGAGCGTCGAGGAGAGTCTGTGGCAGTGAATATTTACGGGGAACAGGATCTGAAGATCTTTGAATCCGGTGTGGCATATTTCAAATGATTTGCCGGACAGAATGAAATATACGATGTATCAGGCAGGCTGTGCAGTGAATGCTGCATGGCCTGTTTTTAGCTGCATTTTACAGGCGGGTTTCTGTGCATGGCACAGTTTTTCACGGAGAAAAGTTTTTCTCGGCAAAGCGGCGGAAATATGATATAATGGTAACTGTTCAGAGCCAACCTCCAAAATGCTTTGCATTTCGCCGGCGTGGCGTATCTATAATGTACCCATAACAGCGGACACGAAAATTTCAGCTCTCCCTGGTTATGGACACTTCTGAACAGTTACATATACTGAGTTGCCCGACAAATGAGCCTTCCGTCGATTTTTCCGTGCTGCGCACTTCCAAAATCGACGAAAACATTCGCAATTTGCTCATTTTTCTGCGAAAAATAGCTGCCTGCTCATGTTCTGCGGGATCCATAGACATGAAAATCCCTGCAAGCACAGATTTTCATGTCCATTTGTCCCCTGGCTCATCATGTGTTGAAAAACGATGGAATAGAAAAACAGAAAAGAAGCGGAAAAGAGGGATTTCTATGGCACTGTCTGATCAGATTTCCGGTGTTTCCCATCTGGGAATCGCAACGGCTGTTTTAAAAGAATCGGTCTCCTGGTATGAAGAAAAGCTGGGCTTTCAAAAAGTTCAGCAAAAGGTGATCCTGGCACCGGCGATGCTGGAGGTTGCTTTTCTGAAAAAAGGGGATCTGATGCTGGAGCTTTGTCAGCCTTCCGGCAGGGCAAGGGAGGAAATCCGGAAACGGAGTGCAGGTTTTTGGGATCATTATGCCATTGCGGCTCCGGACCTGGAAGAATGCGTTGCTGAAGCGCAGAAGAAAGGGATGGTTTTCCACAGCTCTACGCCGGAGGGAATTACCTGGTATGAAAACCTGGGAGAACAGGGAGTTCACGGAGCCAATTTTATCGGTCCTTCCGGAGAAGTGGTGGAATTTTGCCGGGATGACGCAGAGACGTCAGGGGGCAGGAGCGGACTGCAGGGATGGTCCCATCTGGCTCTGAAGGTCCGGGATCTGACAAGAACCCGGGAGTTTTACGAAAAGCTGGGCTTTCGGGAATGCGGCGGCGGGTATCTGGATACGCCGGATGGAAGAATTCAGATTCTTTATCTGGAGAACCATGGATTCCAGATCGAAGTTCTTCAGATGGTTGGACTGGGCCTTCTGGAGCTGGAGCGCAGGGGCGCCGGGCAGATTGATCATCTGGCTTTGGCCTGTCCGGATGCAGGGGAAGCACTCTGGTCTGCAAAACAGGAGAAATTCCGACTGCAGGATTTTGTTTTGCAGGAAGCGCAGCTTCTGGATCGGGGAGTCCGTTATTTCCGGATTATTGGACCTGATGGAGAAAAAATTGAAATAAATCAAAAAATTTGAAAATGCCTCTTGACATTTCACGGGGACCGTTATATAATGATGGAGCAGTGAGGGAAACAGTGATACAGACGAGCTGCTCGATATGGGGTCTTAGCTCAGCTGGGAGAGCATCTGCCTTACAAGCAGAGGGTCATAGGTTCGAGCCCTATAGGCCCCATCGATTTAAAATTAAATATGGCGGAATAGCTCAGTTGGCTAGAGCACACGGTTCATACCCGTGGTGTCGAGAGTTCAAATCTCCCTTCCGCTACTGATTGATTGGAAGCCTTTATAAGGCTTCCTTTTTTTGTCCAGCCGGAAGCTGCAGTACACAAGCAGAGATTTCCGGGGAAACCCCATCGGCATAGCCGATTTTCATGGGTTTGCAGATCGGATCTGTGAAGGTAATGAACAGACAGGAATTTTACAAATTAGAGAAAATATTAAAACAACTTAAGAAATAGACCTGAAATCTTAATAATATTTAATCAAAATGGTATGATTTCCACATTTAAAAGTGTTAATATGTAATCCGTAATTAAGGTAGGGATAAGAAATATCCTGAAATTGAGGAGGATAAGAATATGAAGAAAAAATTAATGGCACTGGTACTGGTTGGCGCAATGGCAGCAATGGTAGTAACCGGATGCTCTAAGAAAGAAAAAGAAACCGAAGCACAGACTACGGAAGCAGCAGCTACCGAGGCAGCTACAACAGAAGCAGCTGAGACCGAAGCAGCTACCACAGAAGCAGCCGAGACCGAAGCAGCTACCACGGAGGCAGCTGAGACTGAGGCAGCTACTACAGAAGCAGCTGAAACTGAAGCAGCTACCACAGAAGCAGCTACCGAAGCTTAATTTAAATAGGTTACGAAAGAGAGTTCCCCGTATTCCGGGGAACTTTTTCTTCTCTCAGAAAGTAAAGTATGTTATACTGAGTCAGGCGGATCTTCGAAATCCGCTCCGCTGTCTGCTCTGTGAAAGGAGTCCCGGTACGGGAGGTTTGCGGTGAAGAGAATTTGGAGAACTCGCCGACTGCACAGCGGGACAAAAGAGATAATTACAGAAATCGAAAGATGGAAATCGGACGATGCTTTCAAAATGCAGGAGGAAACGATGCGGGTAGGAATGGGATATGATGTTCACCGTCTGGTAGAAGGCCGAAAGCTGATCCTGGGAGGTGTAGAGATACCTTATGAAAAAGGGCTTCTGGGTCATTCGGACGCAGATGTGCTGATTCATGCAATTATGGATGCCCTTCTGGGCGCGGCGGCTCTGGGGGATATCGGAAAACACTTTCCGGATACGGATCCGGCCTATGAAGGAGTTTCCAGTGTGGAGCTTCTGAAAAAGGTGGGCCGGCTGTTGGAGGATCACCATTACGTGATTGAAAATATTGACGCTACTGTGATTGCTCAGCGGCCGAAGCTGCGGCCCTATATGGAGGAGATGGAGCGCATTCTGTGCGGAGCCCTTGGTATTGACAGGAACCAGCTGAATCTAAAGGCTACGACAGAGGAAGGACTCGGTTTCACCGGATCCGGTGAGGGGATGGCTGCCCAGGCCATCTGCATGCTGATCCCGCTTCTGGACCTGGCAGGAGATGATCGGTTGATGGGATGCGGAGGTTGCTGCGGCTGTGGAGAATAGAGAGGTCAGAAAGCTTTCACTCCGGGAGCACGGGCGTACCAGAGAGCTGTATGAGACAGTCTTTGCGGAAGACAGCCGGAGATTTGTGGATTATTATTACGACCAGATCGCCGATGAGAATGAAATCTATGTGGTTGAGGAAAAGGAGAAGATCTGTGCCATGCTTCATCTGAATCCTTATGAGGTTCATCTGCAGAAGCAGGTATTCGGGCTTCATTATATTGTGGCAGTGGCGACCAGGGAGGAATGCCGTCATCAGGGAATGATGAGAAGTCTTCTGAAAAAGGCTCTGGAGGAGATGTATCAGCGGGAGGAGCCCTTTACCTTTTTGATGCCTGCCGATCCGCAGATCTATCTGCCCTTTGGTTTTGGATATTTTTCTGAGAGAAATTTCCGGGAGTTCGCGCCGAAGGACTATCGGGATGCTCCGGCTCTGGAGGCCTATCCGGCATCCATGGCGGACGTGCCGGACCTGGCCTGGATTTCTGAACGGATTCTGGGGAAGCAGTATGGGATTTATACCAGACGAACCCAGGCGTATTATGAACGTCTGCTGGAGGAACAGGAAGCTCAGCGGGGTGAGGTGGTGATTTTGGCGGAAGACAGAGATCCCAAAGGCTATCTGGTTTACAGCGCGGAGGATGCCCTTGTGGAAATCCGGGAGCTGGCCGTGGAAAAAGGTTATGAGAACCGGGTTATGGGTGCTCTGGCGGACTGCTTTTATTATGATGAAAACGTAAAAATGTATGGATTTCCGGAAGGACTGGAGACGTCGGATACGAAGCATATGCCGTTCCTGATGGGAAGGATTGTCTGTCTGCCGGTTCTGATCAGGAGCCTGTCATCCAGGGATCCGGTGGAGTTTTCCTTTGAACTGGAGGATGAGCTGCTGCCGGCCAACAGCGGCTGCTACCGGTGCCGGATTGGGGAAGAGGGCGGAGAGCTGGAAAGACTGGATCCGGCCGTTCATCCGGAAAAGCTGACGCCGGAGCGGCTCATAAAACGCCTGATTTCCGCAAAGGATGTATTTTTGCACGAAGTTGTGTAAGGGGAAGCCGGAGAAGCAGTTGACAAACAGGCGAAAAATGACTAGACTGTATCTGCAGAGGTACGGAACAGATACCGCAGAGGAGAAGAAGTGAAGCAGCCAAAGGGCAGCGCTACGAGAGAAGAGAGGATTAAACGATGAAGGTTTATAACACACTGACCAAACAGAAAGAGGAGTTTGTACCGCTGGTGCCGGGGAAGGTAAGTATGTATGTGTGCGGACCCACGGTTTATAATTTTATTCATATTGGAAATGCACGTCCCATGATTGTATTTGACACGGCCAGAAGATACATGGAGCATAAGGGCTATGAGGTCAATTACGTATCTAATTTTACCGATGTGGATGATAAAATTATCGCCAAGGCCATTGAAGAGGGTGTTTCCGCCCAGGAGATTTCAGAGCGTTACATTGCCGAGTGCAAAAAAGACATGGAAGGGATGAATGTGAAACCGGCCACCACCCATCCTCTGGCAACGCAGGAGATCGGCGGGATGATCGAGATGATTTCAGACCTGATTGAGAAGGGATATGCCTATGATGTAAACGGAACGGTGTATTTCCGGACCCGGAAATTTAAAGAATACGGAAAGCTGTCCCATAAGAATCTGGACGACCTTCGTTCCGGAAACCGTTCGCTTCTGGTGACCGGAGAAGACCAGAAGGAGGATCCGCTGGATTTCGTTCTCTGGAAACCCAAAAAGGAAGGGGAGCCCTCCTGGGGATCTCCCTGGAGCGACGGCCGTCCGGGCTGGCATATTGAGTGTTCCGTGATGGCGAAAAAGTACCTGGGAGAGGAGATCGACATTCATGCAGGCGGTGAGGACCTGGTATTCCCGCACCACGAGAATGAGATTGCCCAGAGTGAGTGCTGCAACGGCAAGCCTTTTGCAAAATACTGGCTGCACAATGCATTCCTGAACATTGATAACCGGAAAATGTCCAAATCCCTGGGGAATTTCTTTACCGTCAGGGAGATCGGAGAGAAATATGATCTTCAGGTTCTCAGAATGTTTATGCTGAGCGCACATTATCGGAGTCCGCTGAACTTCAGCGCAGAGCTGATGGAAGCCTCCAAGAATTCTCTGGAGCGGATCGTCAATGCCGTTTCCAATCTGGACCATTTGCTGGGCAAGGCGGCAGCAGGCGAAATGACAGAGGCGGAAAAAGCACTGCTTCCGGAGCTGAAGGGCTTTGAGGCCAAATTTGACGCAGCCATGGATGATGATTTTAATACCGCAGATGCCATTGCGGCTGTTTTTGAGCTGGTGCGCTTTGCAAATACCAGAGTGGAAGAGTCCAGTACGGCGTCCTTTGTTCAGACGGTATCCGACCAGATTGTGAAGCTCTGCGATGTACTGGGGCTGATCGTGAAAAAAGAAGAAGAAATGCTGGACGGCGAGATCGAAAAGCTGATTGAGGAACGCCAGGCAGCCAGAAAGGCCAGAGATTTCAAACGCGCGGATGCTATCCGTGACGAGCTTCTGGCAAAGGGAATCATTCTGGAGGATACCAGAGAAGGTGTGAAATGGAAAAGGGCGTAGTCTCTATTCTTACCGTCATAAAGGAAAAGTTCGGATTCCCGGAAAGAGATCTCAGAACGTATTCGCCGCTGACCCTGGCCTATATCGGAGATTCGATTTATGATCTGGTGATCCGGACCATCGTGGTGGAACAGGGAAACTGTCCGCCGAACAGCCTGCATAAAAAAGCCAGCGGGCTGGTGAAGGCCCAGGCCCAGGCGGAGATGATCGAGCGGCTCCTTCCGCTGCTGACAGAGGAGGAGGCTCAGATTTATAAGCGGGGCCGGAACGCCAAATCCTACACGATGGCAAAGAACGCGACCATGCACGACTATCGGATGGCTACAGGATTTGAGGCTGTAATGGGATATCTGTATCTGAAGGATGAGGCGGAGCGGATGCTGGAGCTGATCCGCCTGGGATTGGGTGGAACAATGCCGGTCAGTGCTCCGGTGGTGGATCCGGAATCTGCGGCAGGGGTTCCGTACATGAGCAGGGATTCTGCAGAGCCTGAGGATAAGGAAGAGGAGAAAAATCATGAGATATGAAGAACTGACGATTGAGGGGCGCAATCCGGTGATGGAAGCGTTCCGGTCGGGGAAACCCATAGACAAGCTCTTTGTGCTGGACGGATGCCAGGACGGGCCGG
The DNA here is from genome assembly GCA_034101475.1 of Candidatus Limivivens sp. GTDB lineage: Bacteria > Bacillota > Clostridia > Lachnospirales > Lachnospiraceae > Limivivens. The sequence continues at coordinate 1,462 of JAXEJQ010000138.1, read as the reverse complement.
TGCGTTCCATCGTCCGGGAGGCCAGAAAGCATGATACGATTTTGAATTTTGTCACCCGGGAACGTCTGGACCAGATGTCGGAGACTGGAAAGCATCAGGGAGTGATTGCTTTTGCTGCAGCCTATGAATATGCGTCTGTTTCGGATATTCTGGAGAATGCGGAGAAAAAAGGAGAGCCGCCCTTTGTCTTTCTGCTGGACAATATCGAAGATCCTCATAATCTGGGGGCGATTATCCGTACTGCCAATCTGGCCGGGGCCCATGGCGTGATCATCCCGAAGCATCGGGCAGCGGGGCTGACTGCCACTGTTGCCAAAGCTTCCGCAGGAGCGCTGAATTATACGCCGGTGGCGAAAGTGAATAATCTTGGAAATACCATTGAGGATCTGAAAAAAGAGGGACTCTGGTTTGTGTGTGCAGATATGGGCGGAGAAACCATGTACCGCCTGAATCTGAAAGGACCCATTGGCCTTGTAATCGGAAATGAGGGGAATGGAGTCAGCCGTCTGATCCGGGAAAAATGTGATTACATTGCCTCAATTCCCATGAAGGGGGATATCGATTCTCTGAATGCGTCGGTGGCCGCAGGTGTACTGGCATACGAGATTGTAAGACAGAGAATGAATTGAAATGAAGTGACGGAATCTGGAAGTGCTTCCGGGTCTGTAAAAGATTCGATTGCCCATCATCGGCGGGATCTTTCACAGGCCCGGTTTTGTCTGCATAGGATGTAAAGACAGAATCTTTCAGGTGATCCTGTGTTATGATTCTTTTTGAAATATTGCTGCTGGTTACGGCTGTGTCGATAGATGCCTTCACAGCCGGATTTGCATATGGAGTCAGCAAGGTGCGGGTGCCATGGCAGTCTGTGCTGATTCTTGCAGGGGTTTCCAGTCTGACTCTGTGCGCCGCTCTTCTACTTGGAAATACGGCCGGAAGCTGGATTCCGGAAAAAATGACGGATGAAGTCAGCTTTTTAATCCTGTTTGGGCTGGGAATCTGGAAGCTGGCAGACCAGCCCGGGTATCGGGAAGGTCAGAAAGCAGACAGAAATCAGGATAAAATTCTGTCGCCGACGGAAGCTCTGGCTTTGAGCGCTGCCCTGTCCCTGGACAGCGTTGCAGCGGGACTCGGGGCAGGCGTGATGGAAATTCATATCCGGGAGACTCTGGCTGCTTCTTTTGCAGTGGGAGCATTGGCGGTATGGAGCGGCTGCCTGGCAGGCAGAATTCTTTCTGAGAAGATTCATACGAATCTGTGCTGGGTCAGCGGAATTCTTCTCCTGTATCTTGCCTTTCTGAAACTGGCAGGGTGAGGGATGGCTAGTGTACTGGCACGTTCATTTTCAAACTAATGACGCAGAATGTTTTTTCATCGACAAGGCGACTGAATGAGGCGATGCGGTGGCATCGTCGATTGAAGTCAACGCAGCTCGATGGAAAAACAGGCAAGTCAGTTAGTT
>JAXEJQ010000137.1:0-25201 GCA_034101475.1 Candidatus Limivivens sp. | reverse complement strand
TTTGCCATCAAGCAGAAGGGAAAATTCCGGGAAGAACCCCTTCCTCCAAACGAAGAGCATCTGACCTGGCGGAAAGCATGCATTTCCCTGAAGGATCATTACGACCAGCGCTCCCCGGAAGAAAAAGAGCAGCTTCAGACTCAGGGGGATGAACTTTTCTGGAAATCCGAAATGCAGCTTCGCCGAATCTTCGACAGCTACGGAGCAGACCCGGAATCCATTCATATCATGGAGCATTTTCCGATCCGGCAGCTTCAGGAGCGCCGCCGGGCGAATTATCAGTATCTTCTGAAGCATTTGAATTCCTCCGAAGCCTGGGAAATCGTCTTTCCCGTTCTTCCGGAGGGCGTCGTTCCCAGTCACCTGACGCTCTATGCCTCCGATCGGGAAGCGCTTCGCAGCGCTCTGGCGGATGCCGGGATCGGCTGCACCACCTACTGGCCTGTGGGGCCTCTGGTTCATCTGAAAGGCCATCCAAATGCCCAGTATATTTATGATCATGTCTGCTCCGTTCCCTGTGACCAGCGCTATGGAGAAGCCGAGATGCAGGAAATCTGTGATGTACTGAACGCGATCTGACAGCTTTCCAGTTTCCCCTATGGGACTGCACCTCTCCTGACGCAAACAAGTCCCCCACTTCCTGCTCTGCGCATTTGAAGTGAGGGACTTCCCTGATTTGTTTAAATTCCTTCTTTTCGTTTTTCCCACCGGTAGATCATTTCCCCGGTGCGTAAATAGTGATTTTCGATCATCTTTACAGATTCTTCCAGATTTCCTTTTTCCAGAATCTCCAGTATATCCGCATGGGCCACCCAAACAGATTTCCTGTCTTTTCTTGGCGACACAAGGAAATTCGCCAGAGCTTCCTCCTCCTGAATCTGATAGCTTTCTTCCACCTTCAGAAACATGGCGCCGTTTAAGGGGCTCATGTACTTCCACAGATGCAAAAGCCTCGGCATTTTGCTGGATTTTAAAATTTCTTCATGAAACCGTTCGTCATACTCGATCAGCGTCGCCATCTGTCCTTTCCGGTCTCCAATGGATTTCATGTCCTCCACAAGGTTACGCATAATCAGAATACTGGAATCCAGAAGCTTCCCGCCGCATTTCTCCAGAGCAATCTTTTCCAGAGTGCCCCGCAGGAAGAATATTTCATAAGCATCCTCTCCTGACAGATGCGCGATGGTGCATCCTTTATTGACCTCCGAAATCACCAGGCCTTCATATTCCAGTTCCTTCAAGGCTTCCCGAACAGGTCCCCTGCTCATTCCATATTCCTTGGCAATGTCCTGCTCAATCAGCCGCATTCCGGCCTTCAGCTCTCCTTTAAAAATCTGTTCACGGATGCTTACGGCAACTTCCTCTGCACGATTCTGTCTTCCCGTCTTTGTCATCAGTTGTACTCTCTTTCTTCTTTTCTCATGTTTTTATTCTAACACGTTCGTGGAAGATGTACAACCTTTTTACCAAGATCCTGCACGAAAACGGTTACTATTCCGCCTTTCCGGCTTCATAGCAGCAAAAGCACGCACACAGGGTGCAAAAAATGCATCCTGACACCATATGTCTCGGGATTGGCTTGCAAAATGCAGGTCAACACCTGGCGGGACAGTGAAAAGCTGAACTGTAACCTAAAATACAAGGTTCTCAGCCGCCGATCTGAACCTTCAGCCCGGTCGCCGCAGCCACCTGCCGCAGCATCTCCATCTGTTCATTGGACGGCGGCTCAATATGTGCCAGTGTATAGCTTCGCCCGAGGCCCGCATATTTGTCCTGGCCAAGTCTGTGATAGGGCAGCAGATGCAGCTCTGTGACACCTTTCAGGCTTCTGGCGAACTGGGCAATTTCCAGAATCTCCTCCGGCGTGTCATTGAAGGTAGGAATCACCGGAACACGGATAATCAGATGCTGGCCCGAAGCCGCGATCTTTTTCGCATTTTCCAGAATCCGCTCATTCGGCTGGGAGGTAAACAGCTTATGCTTGCTGCTGCTCATATGCTTGATATCCATCAGATAGAGATCCAGCCAGGGCAGAATTTTATTCTCAATACTGGAGAAATTTCCGAATCCTGTGGATTCCATGGCCGTATTGATGCCCGCATCCTTGGCAGCCTGCAGCAGCGCACTGGCAAAATCCGGCTGAAGCAGGGCTTCCCCGCCGGAAAGGGTCAGTCCTCCTCCGGAGCGTCGGAAATGAGGGAGATCTTTCAGAACCTCCTCCATCACTTCTTCCACAGTCACATCACGGCCCACGGTCTCTTCTTTCCCGTTTCGGATCATTTTCTGGATCGTGGGACTCTGAGATTCGGGGTTGCAGCACCATTTGCAGCGCAGAGGGCAGCCCTTCAGAAACACAATGGTGCGGATTCCCGGACCATCGTGAATGGAAAATTTCTGGATATCAAAAATTCTTCCGGTTACCTGATTATATGCTTTTTCCATGATAAACTCCTGAATCTGAAAAATCCTGCGGTACTGGCGCCTGAGCCCGCACCGCAGGAGGTTTTCGGTTTTTGTTTTCAGAATCCCTGGGTTGTCCGGTTGATGATATCATCCTGCAGGGAACGGGACAGAGTCGTAAACAATGCGCTGTAGCCAGCCACCCGTACCACCAGTCCTTTATAGTTTTCCGGATGGGCCTGGGCATCCAGCAGCGTCTCCCGGCTCACCACATTAAACTGCATGTGCATTCCCTTCTGATCAAAATATGCCCGGATCAGGGAGGTAAATTTCTGCAGTCCTTCCATGCCGCTCAGGGCTGAGGGGTGGAACTTCTGATTAAACAGGGTTCCGTTGGATGCGATAAAGTGATCCAGCCGTGCCACTGAGTTCGCAGTAGCCGTCGGGCCCTTCACATCCTTGCCTGCAACGGGTCCCACACCGTCCGCGATGGGGGTATTGGCCAGACGGCCATCCGGTGTCGCTCCGGTCTGGGCGCCCAGCGGTACATTGGCGGAAACGGGATAGAGACCTGCCTGGTACTGACCTCCCCGGGGATTCCGGAATTTTTCCAGCGGCCGGGTGTAGGTATAGGCAACTTCCCTTGCAAATTTATCGATGTCTGTCAAATCATTTCCATACTTCGGAACTTCATCGATCCATTCCAGAAGCTGGTCATATTTTTTCTGCTTTTCTGCCGGAACCGGCGTGTTCTTTATCGTCTCTGCGATAGCCGCGATTTCTTTTTTCCCCACCGGGCGGCCGGCCTTTGCCAGCTCCTCCGCCGCCTGGATAGTGAGATATTCCACCCATTCCTTGCTGAGCCCTTTTCCGAAGTTGTGGTCCAGAGCATCCTTATACTCTTCCAGGGTCAGCTTTTTCTCTTCAAAAACCAGGGTTTTCACTGCCAGCAGAGCATCGGAAACATTGGCGATTCCAAAGCCCTGAGGACCGGTAAAGTTATAAACCGCACCACCCTCCTGGAGAGATTTTCCCCGCACAATACAGTCATCAATCATGGAGGACTGATAAGGAAGCGGACAGCGTTTTGCGTGAGCCACATCAATGCTGTTATCCGCATTGACCATAAGGCTGATGAAATACTCCATCTGCTCTTTATAAGCATCGAAAAATTCGTCGAAGGTCTTCATTTCGGAAATGGCCTTTGTCCGGAGACCAACCTGCTCTCCGAACTCTTCTCCCTGGGAAAATACCAGCTCCAGAGGACGAAGCATGTTGAAAAAGGCCGCATCGTGCCAGCCGTCGGTCTTTCCCGGTGCCTGTGGCTCCACACACCCGATAATGTTATAGCCTCTGGCATCCTTTAAGGATACACCCCGACTCATCAGGGCCGGAATAATCACCTCGTCATTATAGTAAGCCGGCAGGCCGATCCCTGTTCTGGTCAGGGCAGCCGCTTTGATCAGGAATTCATCCGGCGTACCGTTCCATACCCGCACAGACAGGGAAGGCGCCGGAAGATGTACATGCATGGAGGCTTCGATGCACATAAAGGAAAGATCGTTGGTCACGTCATTTCCTTCTTCGTCCTGTCCTCCCGCAATCAGGTTCTGGAACAGGCTGTAGCCCGCAAAGCCTTCTGCGCTTGCCGCGTCGCGTACTTTATTCAGATCATTTAATTTCACCCAGATACAGTCCATCAGCTCCTGGGCAAATTCCCGGGTGATGCGCCCATCTTCCAGATCCTTCTTATAGAACGGATACATGTACTGGTCAAATCTGCCCGGTGAGATGGAATGACCGGAAGACTCGGTCTGCAGAAGCATCTGCACAAACCAGAAGGACTGGCAGGCCTCATAGAAATTCCGCGCCGGTTTCTCCGGAACGCGGGCACAGTTATTCGCAATGGCCAAAAGCTCCAGCTTCCGCTGCCGATCCTGGCATTTCTGCGCTTCTTCCAGAGCCAGCGCCGCATAACGATGAGCATAATCCACCGCCGCCTGGCAGCTGATCAGAACTGCCTGCAGAAAGCTTGCGCGCTCGGCATAATCCGGATCGCTGACTTTGCATTTCTCCAGCTCTGCCCGGGTCTTTGCCATGATTCCCTCATAGCCTTCATTCAGGACCTCCCAGTATTTTACGGTAAAATGTCCGATTCCATTATAGAAATAATTCCCGGGTGTAAAAATGTTGTGTTTCATGGCCAGAAGGGTCTCATCAGCCATATAGGAAGTGGCCAGTTCACTGGTGGTCCTGCCCTTCCAATATTTGTATGCTTCATGGAGCGCCTTTTTCGTCTCTTCAGAAATATAGAAGGGATCTGCGCTTCGGTGCTCCATGGTGTCAAACTCCGCCTCAACCCACTCGAAGGAATACTCCGGGAACACCTGGCAGCCTCTGGCTGTCTTTGTATTGCTTCCGACGATCAGTTCTTCCTCCCGGATCGTAATGGGGAGCTCGTGACAGATCTTCCGAAAAGCTTTGGCACGGCGTAAGATCATGGGTTCCCCCTCCGTCTCCCGGTAACTCTCTGTCAGAAGCACCGCCCGGTCTGCCTCAATCTCCGGCAGATGATCGTACAAACGGTCAACCAATCGCTGGATCCGGTCGCTTTTTTTAATTTCTCCACTATAATATTTTTCCATGGATTCCTCCTATGCCAGAATTTCCGGCAATACTTTCAGCGCATACTGCGCGATGTGATCGTCCTCTTCGCCGGTTCCGCCGCTGACGCCAAGGGCTCCGATCAGTCTGTCTCCAACCTTTAAAGGCACGCCTCCTCCAAAAAATACCATTTTATCACCCTGGAGTTTATCCAGGCCCTGGAAGGTAGCACCAGGTTTAATCAGATCAGACAGCTCCATGGTAGACATTTTCACAGATGCGCTGGTGTATGCCTTTTTCACTGCCACATCAAAGCTTACCAGAAAGGCGCCGTCCATAACATGAACCGCGACGGGATTGCCATCCGGGCCGCAGACTGCAATCACTGCCTTCAGCCCTTCGGATTCCGCATAGGCCTCCACACGGTCAATGAGACGCTTTGCCTGAGCCAGGGTGATCTTATCGCTCTGGCCAATTCGTTTCAACACTTCCTGAATGACTTTTTCTGAAACATTTTCCATAGCTGTTGTTTCTCCTTTTTCTTCCGCATTCCCGAAACGGGCAGCCTCCTTCTTCAGTTTCTCCATCTCTGCCCAAAGCCGTCTGATTTCCGCCGGATCCGCTGTCTGCTCCGGCGTCTGTTCCATGGTTTTTCCTGCCTTGGCTGCCTCTTTCCAGATCTCGGAAATTCTGCCCTCGGCATTCAGATAATCCGTATACCTGGCTAATATGTAGAAATAGTCCGCCATACGGTTTAAATACTTCTTTGTCATGCCATCCGCGCCATAACGGATGGCCACCAGAGACAGCCACCGCTCACATCTGCGGGCCACCGTCCTGGTCACATCAATCTGAGCAGAAAGCGGATTGTCACCCGGCAGGACAAAACCCGGCTTTCGAACAAACAGTCCTTCCATCCGGTCGATTTCCTGCTCCAGCTTTATGACTTCCTCTTCCTTTAAGCGGTATTTGAAATTGTAAGGATCCGCCACCCCGGCCATGACCGTGATCAGATTGTTCTGGATCTGCTCCAGCGTCTGAATCACTTCCGGAAGGCATACCCGGCATCGGATCATCCCGATCTGGCTGGTGAGCTCGTCAATATTTCCCACAAGCTGGATCCGGTCATCCGATTTTGGAATATTTTTTGATTTTATCAGGCTGGTTGTGCCTGTATCGCCTTTTTTGGTGTAAACCTTCATTCCGCTGTCCTCAAATTGACCTGGTTAACAGTTACGAATAAATTTCCTGAAAGGGCATCTTTTTGATGGCTCTGGCGCTGTTGGTGCCCAGGCTGCGGCACTGGGCAAAGGTTGGAGCATTCAGCTCAAACACATTCCTGCCCTTGGGCAGAGGCTGCATCTGCATTGCTGCCCGCCTGCCTGTCATGCCGATCCCGGAGCCCAGAATGGACTCGGAAGCCGCCTCATAGGCCAGCGTGTCCAGATCCGTTTCCGGATACTCGCTGACCTCATAAAATACGCCCTCTTCTTCAATTCCTGCGCAGATCTCCCGCAAATAATCGGGATCTGCCTTCGATGTATAAATAAAAATGGAAGGTCTGTGAGCTACCATTTCTGTTCTCCTACATATGAAAGCACAAGTCCGGTGGCCACCGCGTTTCTGGGACCCTCGCAGCTTCGGATATTTCCTCTTCCGCATACAATCCGGTAATTGGCCAGTTCCTCCATCAGCATCTCCGGGACTTCAAAGTCCTCCGCGGAACCGCCCACCAGCACCACATTGGGAATCTGTTTCAGGTCGTGCTCCGGGGCCACTTCCCGAAGAGCCCGCAGGGCATTGCACACAAATACCTTTTTCTTCGCTTCCCGCCGTACTGCCCGGATCTTCTCCATGGGAATGTCTTCTTCAATCTTCAGAAGCTCCCCCGGAGCCAGCAGCACCACATGGCCGAAATACCTGGGATCGATGGATTCCGGGAAAAACTGCATCGCACCGTCTTCCAGCCGCATATGGAACAGACTTTCCACCTTTGCCAGGGGATATTTTTTGATCTGTTCCGCAGTAACCCGTGCATGAAGACCCAGCTCCGTCTGAATCAGAATGGTAACCAGTTCTCCGGCTCCCGCCTGGTGGGTGGTCTTCACACTGCCGTCCTCATGAATAATAGCCGCATCTGTGGAACCTCCGCCCATATCCAGAATGGCAATGGGAAGTCTGGTTCCCGGCGTGGTCAGGGCACCAAGAGATGCCATCACGGCTTCCACACCCGCTACCTTTGTATAAATTCCAAGCTCCCGCTTCATGCGCTCTGCAATGCGCTCCATGGGGAGCTGTTTTGTCTTTACCATCGCGGCAATCCCCACTGCCTTCTCCATACAGGTTTCACCTGCCAGAGCTCCGGAAATCTCCACCGGGGCCAGTGTATCCACCGCCAATATGTCTGTTATCTGAATACTTTCTTCGGGTTCGCCGGACACCTTTGCCATTCCCTTTTTAATGCCCGTGAGCATATTGCCTACATTCGTATCCGCCTGTCCCCCGATATCCAAAATCTCTCCGGCTTCCGCCAGAGTCTCCATAATCTTCTCCGCTCCGGCATCAATGTTCACCCGGAGGGCTTTCTCACCATAAAAATGAATCTCTCCTGCCGGAAGCACATTCTCATGGATATTACCATGAGGGGTACGGATCACTACCGCGCTGCGCTTCCCGATCAGGCTCTTCGCAATGGGCGTCACAGCTTTTGTCTCCTCAGCATTCAGCCCCAGCAATGTGGCGATCCCGTAGGGATTGGACAGCATACGAACCGACTGTCCCGGAAGAGCGACCTCGATGGCCGCCAGCTTTCCTGTCGGAATACCGGAAATATGCCGTACTTCATCCACAATGGGCACCTGAAATTCCAGACGGTTTTCCACCAGAACCGCTTCGTCCGCCTGTAAAATCACACCCCGGATATCCAGGGTTCTGTGATACCGGTTCAGCTTTTCTGCCACTTCCTCATAGGAGTGGACAGCGGAAGCCGCCACCAGATAGGGAACCTTCTCCCTGCCCTTATCCAGATCCTCCAGAAACAGAAGAGTCCCCACCGCCTGCCCGGCTCCCGCCGGAGTGGAAGGGTTGTGTCCGATCATGGAGGATTCGGTAATAATCGTCTCGGTGATGGTTTCCATAGCAGTATCTCCGATCACCGGTGCAGCTTCATTCAGCCGCGCAAGGCTGATATCGGAAACCGGCCGGCCGATTTTTTCCATGGCCTCCTCCAGGGCAGACCGGATCCCGCCCACGTTGGCCTCTGTCCCCTTGGTCCCCGTAGTCATCCGGGAAGCCGAGGACAAAAAGCGCATGGTACCATCCGGCTGCAAATCCCCGATACAAACTTCTGTTGTAGAATTTCCGATATCAACACCTGCGATCAGTTTCAAAGAAGAATTCCCCTCTTTTCATAAATCTCCACGGCCTCCATCACCAGCTTTGCACAGTTGACAGCGCCGTATTTGTCCAACAGTTCCTGCGCCATGGTCACCAGCTCCAGCTTGGTGGAGCGGTTGGGACGCAGCTGATTATACATTTTTAAAATCACATCATCGGGCACATTCACCAGCTCCGCTGCTCTTTCAAAGTTGGCAGCCATGCAGGGATTGTCGTTCTCCAGGGCAACCTGTCCCTGACGCCGGAGCATTTCCTGGGAAATCTTGATGTCATCTGCCTGAATATTTCCTTTTTTTACCTCATCCAGCGTAATCTCCGAAAGCCTTTTTCCGGTTCTGGAGGTAATGGTGTCCCGTTCGTGTTCACCTAAGGGATATCTGCTCATTTGTCTGTCCCCCATTCAATGATCGGATACTCATGATCCACCTGTTCCGTTTCCATGATATGCATCAGCGCTGCCTTCACCTGAAACTTGGCGCGTACCATGGGATCATTGGTACACTCAATGGGCGTCACCTTTTCCCCTTTGACGTAGCGTGCCGCGTTCTGTCCGATTTTCCGGTAGGTCTCCAGGTCCATCAGCGGGGCCTGGGGAAACAGCTCCAGATTCGACAGCGGATAAAGATCTTTCTGATGAATCACTGCGGTTCCTTTGGACTGAAGGCCGATGCCGATGCCGGAGCCTGACAGCTTTGCCGCTTCCAGGCCTATAAAGCCCACATCGGAGGTTTTCAGCACCTTTACCACTCTCGGAACCATTCCTTCTTCTTCAATCCCGGCGCACAGGTTCTTCAGCACCTGGTCCAGCGAAATTCCTGTGATCGTCTCCTTAATTTCCCGCTGAAATGCAGGTCCCACACCGATCACCACTTCCTTGGGATCCGTTCCTTTTTTCGCCAGAGGCCAGCCCTGGTAGGAAGTTTTCGGCATCATCCTGGTTTTTCCCTGCAGAGATTCCCAGGGTGCATCCGCTCCCTGATTCTCTTCCAGCTGCCGGATTACAGCCCTGGTTATGGCCTGTACTAACTGTTCATTCATTTCCATAACACTGCCTCCTAAAAATGATTCGGGTCAATCAGATGCGGAATTTCCTTGATCTCTTCCCAGCGCTTTCCGTCCACCCGGTAACCGGTGCCCGGTCCCATGTAATCGTTTGGTGTATTGACACCGGATAGCACCTGGAAATGTTCATCCAGAATGGCTGCCGTATGCATGTAATCACCGATCACACGCTGCTTCAGCATATCCAGAATACTCTCTGCCAGCTCCTCAAAGCCGCTTTCTGCCAAAGCTTTTACCACATCAACTCCGGTAATGCCCCGCTTCATCAGATCGTCTGCTGCCATCAGATCCGAAGCCACATCCCGCTTCAGGGTATCCCTGCTTCCATGGGCATACGTAACGGCCTCCACCTGTTCATCCGTCACTTCCGTAAGTCCCAGATATTTGAAAACTGCCTGAACAGCCTTTCCTGCTTCCCGGCGGACACTGATAACCGCTTCCTCCGTCACCGGGCGAAGACCGCCGTCCACCTGCATATCTCTCTGGAGAACATTGTAATCGTCAAAATCCTCCGCGTCAAAATTCGAGCCGGCAAACATATTGTCATAGTTTGGCTCTGCCGCATAGCCGGAGAAAATGAAATCCGTTCCCGGCATAAACTGCAGCATGGTTCTGGCCGTTCTGCGCATGTCGGAATTGGAGAAGCTCTGATCGTTGGAGGATGCACATTCCAGTCCCAGAAGTGCTGCCACCAGGTTCTCCCCGATGACTTCCCGGATCCCCGCGGGTACACTGGCTGTCACGCCAATACAGCTCACGGAGCCGTTCTGGATGCCCTGGCTTCCCGCTCCCTTTGTTACATAGAGGCAGCGGCACTCCAGATAGAGCATGGATTTCTGTTCACTGCTGCCCATCAGTACCTCAGAACCGGAACCGGAGGTAAACCGTACCTTCAGCCCTCTGGAGGCATAGGCAGCATTCAAAAATGCCTTCGAATACGGTGTATCATCACCGTCGATAAATACTTTTTCTGTTCCATATACAGAAAGGGTTTCTGCATAGGTAGTCAGTCCGCGGATTCCCAGCTCCAGTTCGGTTGCTTCCTCTACTGCGCACTGAGTCAGGACTCCTTTTCTTCCCACCTGAGATCCGATCAATAATGCAATGGCATTAAAGGGTGCATAACGGGCGATACCTGTGGTCGTTTCTTCTTCTGCAAATCCGCGCAGAGCGCCCTCTGCCGCATCAGCGGCGATCTGAACCGGATCATCCTTCAGGTTCGTAATGTGTGCCTGGTTGCCAGGCACCTTTCTGGCGCGCATTTTCTGCATGCCCATCATCATCTCCACCACATTCAGGTAGTTGATGACTTCACACATTTTGGCCGGTGTAATACCGGAAACCACTTCCAGAATCTGCTTTCTGGGAACATGGATATCCACGATCATTTTCGCGATCTCCAGAGACGGCACAGCCATGGAGGCCTCAGCCCGATCCACACGGACAGCGTAATCCGCAATAAACTGATCCATGAAATCGAAATCTTCCCGTCTTTTCCCATCCAGTTCGATGATCTTTCCGTTTTCCACCTTTACAGACGGCTTCGGATCATAGGGGCTCTTCATGGCAATGAAGCCCATCTCCGGCCATTCCCGGATGAAACCGTCTTTATTCACCGGACGCGCATCCAGCGTTTCTATTCTTTTTGATCTTCTCATGCTTTTCCACCCTGTTGGTTTTTCTTGCCGGAATCTTATGAGCCAAGGGACAAATGACATAACAATACGTGCTTGCAGGTATGTTATGTCCAGCCGGACAGCTCATCTGATTTATGCCGGAATATGTACTTTCTGTTCAAAGGATGCTTTTACAACTTTTCTGCCCTCTTCCAGTGTGTCGATCACTCCGAGAGCCTTCAGCTGCATAACGATATTTCCGAGTACAGAACCTTCAATGGGGCCTGCCACAACCTTCTTGCCGGTGGCTTTGGCAGTCAGTTCGCAAAGCAGCTGATCCTGGATGCCGCCGCCCACCATGTTAATACAGGAAATGGTCTTTCCGGTGATCAGCTCCAGATTCTTAATGGTGGTTCCGTATTCCTGGGTAAGGCCATTGTAAATAGCCATAGCGATTTCGCCCAGGCCTTCCGGGGTACCCTGGCCATGCTCTTCACAGTATGCGATAACTTCCTTCATCATATTGTAAGGAGCCGTAAACCGCGGGTCATTGGGATTGATCACAAAATCCTGTCTCTTTGCTTCTCTGGAGGCTTTGATGATATCCGGGAAGGAAACCTGTGCTTCGAATTCACACCAGTTCTTCCGCAGGTTCTGCATAATCCACAGACCGTTGATATTCTTCAGGAAACGAATCTTTCCTTCCACGCCGCCTTCATTTGTATAATTATATTTGAAGGAATCTTCACTCAGGATTGGCTCATCCAGTTCCATACCAAGTAAGGACCAGGTACCGCAGCTTAAGAATGCAGCATTGGAATCCTCCAGCGGAGTGCCTGCAACAGCGGATGCAGTATCATGACTGCCTGCCGCAATCACTTTCACACCGGACAGACCGGTTTCTTCCACGACCTCCGGAAGGAGTTCTCCGATCACGGTGCCGGGCTTCGTCAGTTCGCAGAACAGATCCGTGCGCAGTCCGCAGCGCTTGATCAAATCGTAATCCCAGTCTCTGGTTTTCGCGTCCAGAAGCTGACCGGTGCTGGCGATGGTATATTCGTTATACATCTTGCCAGTGAGGAAGTAGCCGAACAGATCCGGCATAAACAGAAGATGAGCTGCCTTTTCATAAATGTCCGGACGCATCTGCTTGTCTGCGTAAAGCTGGAACAGCGTATTGAAATTCATAAACTGAATTCCGGTGGTACCGTATACTTCCTTCAGCGGAACGATCTCGCCGATGGCCTCGATGGTTCCAATGGTCCGGTCATCCCGGTAGTTCACGGGATTTCCGATCACGTTTCCGTCTTTATCAATCAGTGCATAATCTACGCCCCAGGTGTCGATGGCCAGACTCTGGATCGGGATTTTCTTCGCTGCTGCCTTCTTCAGGCCCTGCTTTAACTCATGATACAGGCGGAAGGTATCCCAGTAAAAATTCTTTCCGATCCGGACCGGATCATTTGCGAAACGGTGAAGCTCTTCCAGTTCAATCTTTCCGTCCTCATATTTGCTGAGGATCATTCTTCCACTGGATGCTCCGAAGTCAAAAGCCAGATTGTAGATTTTTTCTCCCATAGTTAACACCTCTCCTATCTTCTTCTGCTTTTTGAACGGCCCAGGCCGTCCGGTCTGCCTTTCGGTCGGCCTTTCGCGGCTAACCTTCCATCACTTTTACGCCCTTCTTCTCCAGAAAGTCTTTCCACTCTCTGTTCGGCAGGCAGTTTGTCACCAGGATATCTCCCGACTCCAGGTCCATTACTTTGACAAAATAAACACTGTCAAGCTTGCTGCTGTCCGCAGCAAGAATGGTAGTCTTTGCACAGGAACGCATACAGATCTTTACATCTGCTTCCATCTCATGAGAGTCTGTCACACCTTTTTTCATATCAATCCCCTTACAGGATAAAATCGCTTTGTCCACATTGTAGCGTGTCAGAAACTCCTGAGCAGTTTTCCCTACCAGAGAAAGGGATGAATCCCGCAGCACTCCTCCGGTGGAAATTGCCTTAATCCCCTCACATCCGGAAAGCTCGATCAGAACTTCTACAGAATTGGTAATCACGGTCAGCTTTTCCTTTTTTTTCAAAGCCTGAGCAATCATCAGAGAGGTGGAAGAACTGTCCAGCATAATACAGTCTCCATTTTCCACCAGATCCGCCACACGCTGGGCAATGACCTGTTTTTCCTTTCGATTGGTTTTCTCTCTGATTTTCAGAGGCAGGTCCACTGAAATATTTTTATTCAGCACTGCTCCTCCATAGGTTTTCTTTACAAAGCCTTCCCGTTCCAGTTTTTCCAGATCACGGCGTATCGTCTCTTCTGTCACGTTGTAGCGCTGGCTGAGCTCCGATACCAGTACGCGCTGTTCTTTCTGAAGAATCGACAGGATCTCATTTTTTCTCTCAATCGCAAGCATTCCCGCACCCCCGTCTTTCAGAATTCTTTAAAATCACTTCTCCTTTATCTGCGTCTTTTCTGTGCATTTTAACCTGTATTTATTATACTACAGGCTTCAGGGGTTTACAAGCATTGTTTTGTTTTTTCTTTTTGTTTTTTGTTGCTTTTGGTGGTTTTATAGATCATTTTTCTTCTGGAAAATCCGTACACGCCTTTGCTCAGATTTCAAAAAAAGGAGCGTCCTTTCGGACGCTCCCGCGCTTATCATGAATTAATCCTGTTTTCCGTGAAGGGTAACCAGTTTGTTCAGATATTCGTATCTTGCCTTTGCTTCTGCTTCGTTCTTTGCAAACAGTCTCTCTGCCTTCGCCGGGTTGGATCTCATCAGAGAGTTGTAACGAACTTCGCCGTTCAGGAATTCCATGTAATCTCCTTCCGGAGCCTTGGAATCCAGAGTAAACTTGTTCTCTGCTGCCGGGTTGAAGCGGAAGTTATGCCAGTAACCGCATTTAACTGCCAGTTCTTCTTCGGTCTGAGCTTTCGCCATACCTTTCTTGATACCGTGGTTGATACACGGAGCATAAGCGATGATCAGGGACGGTCCCGGATAAGCTTCTGCTTCCGCAATTGCCTTAACAGTCTGGTTGAAGTCTGCACCCATGGAGATCTGTGCTACGTATACATAACCATAGCTCATAGCGATGGATGCCATATCTTTCTTCTTAACCTCTTTACCGCCTGCAGCGAACTGAGCGATAGCGCCAGTCGGAGTAGACTTGGAGGACTGTCCGCCGGTATTGGAGTAAACTTCCGTATCGAATACCATGATGTTGATATCCTGGCCGCTTGCCAGTACGTGGTCAACACCGCCGAATCCGATATCGTAAGCCCATCCGTCACCACCGAAGATCCACTGGGACTTCTTAGCCAGGAAGTCTTTGTTCTTAACAATATCCTTGCAGGTATCGCAGTCAATGCCTTCCAGAGCAGCTACCAGTTTGTCGGTTGCGGCGCCGTTGGTTGCTCCGCAGCTGAAGGTATCCAGCCATTCCTGGCAGGCTGCCTTTACTTCTTCGGAAGCTTTTTCATTTGCCATTACGCTTTCCACTTTGGCTTTCAGGCCGTTGCGGATTGCTTTCTGAGCCAGCAGCATACCATAACCGAACTCTGCGTTATCTTCGAACAGGGAGTTGCCCCATGCAGGACCCTGTCCTTTTGCGTTTACGGTGTACGGTGTGGACGGTGAAGAGTTGCCCCAGATGGAGGAACATCCGGTTGCGTTTGCAATGTACATTCTGTCACCGAACAGCTGGGTAACCAGTTTCGCATAAGGAGTCTCACCACAGCCAGCGCATGCGCCTGAGAACTCAAGGAGCGGCTGTTTGAACTGAGAACCTTTTACGGTATTCTCTTTGAATTTCTCTACAACATCAGCTTTTGCAGGCAGTTCCACTGCATAGTCGAAGTATTTCTGCAGACCTGCATTTGCTTCCATGTTTTCCATAGCCAGTGCTTTCGCGCCCTTCTTGCCCGGACAAACGTTTGCACAGGAACCGCATCCGGTACAATCATAAGCAGACATTACGACTGCGAATTTGTACTGCGGCATACCGGTCATAGCCAGGGTCTTCATTCCCTCCGGAGCAGCTGCTGCTTCTTCTTCAGTCAGAGCAACCGGACGGATAACAGCGTGCGGACATACCTAGGCACATCTGTTACACTGAATACAGTTTTCCGGATTCCAAACCGGAACATTTACAGCGATACCACGTTTTTCATATGCAGCAGCGCCGGACGGGGTCGTACCGTCTACATACTCGGTAAATGCGGATACAGGCAGTGTATTTCCTTCCTGAGCATTTACTTTTGTCTGAATATTGTTTACGAAGTCAACAACTTCTTTTCTTCCCTTAGAAGCAACCTTTACATCCAGTCCTTCATCAGCTGCGTCTTTCCAGCTTTCCGGAACCTGAACCTCTACAACCTGTTTTGCACCGGCATCGATGGCTGCCCAGTTCTTCTGAACAACATCGTCACCCTTTCTTCCGTAGGTAGCCTTTGCAGCTGCTTTCATCAGCTCATTTGCCTTCTCCTCCGGAATGATGTTTGCCAGTTTGAAGAATGCGGACTGCAGGATGGTGTTGATACGTGTCGGGCCCATGCCTGTTTCGATACCAATCTTCACACCGTCGATGGTGTAGAATTTAATGTTGTGGTTCGCGATAAAAGCTTTTACCTGTCCCGGAAGGTGTTTCTCAAGTCCTTCCATATCCCACGGACAGTTCAGCAGGAAGGTACCGCCGTCTACCAGCTCCTGTACCATATTGTACTTGCGTACATAGGACGGATTGTGGCATGCTACGAAGTTTGCCTTGTGAATCAGGTAGGTGGACTTAATGGGTTTCTTACCGAAACGCAGATGAGACATGGTCACACCGCCGGATTTCTTGGAGTCATAATCAAAGTATGCCTGTGCATACATATCGGTGTTGTCACCGATGATCTTAATGGAGTTCTTGTTTGCACCAACGGTACCGTCAGCACCCAGACCCCAGAATTTGCAGTTGATGGTTCCTTCCGGAGTGGTTACCAGCGGAGCGCCCAGTTCCAGAGACAGATTGGTAACATCATCTACGATACCCAGTGTGAATTTCTGCTTCGTGGTGTTCTCGTAAACAGCAACGATCTGTGCCGGAGTGGTATCCTTGGAACCTAAACCGTAACGGCCGGTGAATACCGGAGTGGTTTCGAATTTGCTGCCCTTTAATGCTGCAACAACATCCAGGTACAGCGGCTCGCCCATAGCGCCCGGCTCTTTGGTTCTGTCCAGAACGGTGATCTGTTTTACAGATTCCGGAATCGCTTCGATCAGAGCTTTTGCGCTGAACGGTCTGTACAGACGTACCTTTACAACACCGACTTTCTTGCCGGCTGCCATCAGGTAGTCAATGGTCTCTTCGATGGTATCACATACAGAACCCATAGCGATGATCACATGCTCTGCGTCTGCTGCTCCATAGTAGTTGAACAGTTTGTAATCGGTGCCGATCTTCTCATTTACTTTGTCCATGTACATCTGAACGATTTCCGGCATCTTGTCATAGAACGGGTTGCAGGCTTCTCTTGCCTGGAAGAAGATATCCGGGTTCTGAGCGGAACCTCTCTGGCACGGATGGTTCGGGTTCAGAGCGTGTTTCCGGAACTCATCGATGGCATCCATATCCACCATATCTTTCAGATCTTCATAATCCCAGGTCTCAATCTTCTGGATTTCATGAGATGTACGGAAACCATCGAAGAAATTGATGAACGGAATCTTGCCTTTAATAGCTGAGCAGTGAGCTACCGGCGTCAGGTCCATAACTTCCTGAACGCTGGACTCGCACAGCATTGCGCATCCTGTCTGACGGCAGGCATATACATCGGAGTGATCGCCGAAAATGGAAAGTGCATGGCTTGCAAGAGCACGAGCAGACACGTTGAATACACCCGGAAGCTGCTCACCAGCAATTTTATATAAGTTCGGAATCATCAGCAGAAGGCCCTGAGAAGCGGTATATGTAGTTGTCAGGGCACCTGCTGCCAGAGAACCATGTACTGCACCTGCAGCACCTGCTTCGGACTGCATCTCAGTAACCTGAACTTCCTGTCCGAAAATGTTCTTTCTGCCCTGGGTAGCCCATTCATCAGTAGCTTCAGCCATAACAGATGACGGTGTGATAGGATAGATTGCAGCTACATCTGAATAAGCGTAAGATGCATGAGCCGCAGCATGATTACCATCCATGGTCTTCATTTTTCTAGCCATTTTTAGATTTCCTCCTTATTGTTTGATCCCGGCTAGGGGATTTTTGATACAAAAAATTAATATTTGCGTCATATGTTATTATCATAACATATTCTGAAAAAAAAGTCCATTTCCTTGTATACAGAAATTACATTTTTCTTGTATTTTTCAGGATACAAAGGCCCACGGAAGCGCTCTCACTGCTCTGCTGCGCCCTCGTCCTGCCATCCCTTGCAGACATCCACCCAGGCTCTTGCTTTTGCGTATTCTTCGAATTCCGGACAGGTCAGCTCCACACAGCTGTTGGAACTGCCGGCCGCCGGATAAATTTTATCAAAGCGCCGCAGAGAAACATCCAGATAAATTTCCGCGCTTTCCGGTACGGCAAAGGGGCACACGCCGCCGATGGCGTGGCCTGTCAGCTCCACCACCTCATCCGGCGTCAGCATTTTTGCCTTCATTCCGAAAATGTCCTTAAATTTCCGATTATCCACCTTGGCGTCTCCTGCCGCTGCAATCAGAATCGCATGGTCATCCTTTTTAAAAGAAAGAGTTTTCGCAATCCGCGCCGGCTCCACACCCACAGCCTTGGCAGCCAGCTCCACCGTAGCACTGGATACTTCAAATTCGTGAATCCGTCCTTCCTTCCCAACGCTTCTGAAATAATCTTTTACTCGTTCAATTGACATCTGTCCCATCTCCTGTTCCCCGTGAAGTACCTGTGTGCCCCCGTGTCTTCTGCTCTCTGCCGCCGACTCCTCTTTTTATCTGCAGCATTCTGACATTTCCCAACAGGTCATTTTCCTTCTTCCTTACTTCACAGTCACCTTTATTTTTGCCTTCTTTCCATTATAAGTGCGAACCGTAATTACTGCAACTCCTTTTTTCAGTGCTTTCACCTTGCCGGCTGCGGAAACTGTCGCCACTTTTTTGTTGCTGCTGGTATAAGTAACCTGATAGCTGGCCGTTCCTACCGGCAGACGGTATCTGATCTGGTAGGTTTTTCCCGCTTTCAGTGTCTTCGCCGAGGCCGTCAGCTTGATTTTGGAAGGTGCTTTGCGCACAGTAACATTCACTGTGGTCTTCACACCATTGGCCATCTGCGCCTGAAGCTTTACTTTTCCTGCCTTGATGCCGGTGATTTTCCCTTTCTGAGTAACCTTAAGGATTTTCGAATTGCTGCTTTTGAAGGTTACTGTCTGATCATAAGCTCCCTTCGGCAGTACAAGCACTCCAACGGTCAGACTCTCTTTTACTCCGATGGTCAATGAAGTGATTTTCTTTGTCCCGTCTGTCAGCCGCAGTGCCGTCGCCTCCGGTACTTTGGCGCTTCTGGGACGTGTGCTGACCGGAGCATCTCCCGTCTCACTCTGAATTTCCAGAGCCTCTGCCTCCGGCTCCGTTTCTTCCGGCACAGGCTCCGTCTGAGCAGATTCTGTCTGTTTTGTTTCTGTCTGTTTCGTTTCTGTCTGCTTTGCTTCTGTCTGCTTCGTTTCTGTCTGCTTCGTTTCTGTCTGAATTGCCTCCGTCTGCGTTGGTTTTGTTTGCTCACTTTCCTTGTCCGAAGGTTTCTGCGATGTCGTCTCCGTCTGAGCCGGTTCTGTCTGGATTGGTTCCGGATCCACCGTTTCTGTTTCATTTTTCACTATCATCTGCAGTGTTTTCGTAACCGAATCCCCTGTCCCACGGAAAACCACGTATGCCTGGATCTGATAATTACCGGAGGCAACCAGCGTGCCTGCATCATTGAATCCGTTCCAGTAATAATCAAGATAATACTGGTATGGCCCGTTCTCCGAATTCTGAATAACCGGAACCAGATCTCCCTCCGGATCACTCAGAGTACGTACCACGCTGCCATTCTGATCCAGAATCCACAAAGTCACATAGGGCTGAGCGGCCGTCTCCTGAGAAGCCGATCCGAAATCCACACGGATACGCACTTCCTTTGTTCCGTTTGCCTCCAGGCAGCTCGTCCCCACGCTCAGGGTAAACTTTGTCATCTCACTGGTGTTCACTGCCGTCACCGCATAGGGAAGACTGTACCGGAAATTCTGACCGTTTACCTGAAATAGCGCTACAAACATGGAGGTCAGATTCTCCGGCCGGAAAGAAAAACTGCCGCTTCCTGCCGGAAGAGAGGAGATATTCCCCCTCTGAATATTATCCTCGATCTGCCAGCTGCTGATCACTGACTCAATCCGTTCCTTTGTTCCGCCGGTCAAAGCCTGAAAGCGTCCCAGTTCCATATTGGAATCTCCGTAACTCCAATAGCTCAGGCTGAAGTTCTCTGATGCATCATAAGAAACAGTAACCACCGGAACCCCTGTCTCATAGCTGACAGACGCTTTTTTTAAAATCACCTTCGGCGCTGCCGTATATCCGGGTACAAACGTGGAATTATTGTATGCCGGATACATGCTCACATGGCTGATCAGGCATTGCTTTTCCAGGAACTCGCGCAGTTCATCAAAACTGACCGCTCCGTTCCGGTCATAATCTGCCGGGATCTCTCCCAGCCGATAGCCGCTCTCCTCTCCTGCCAGTGCCGCATGAATCCCGCACCCAAAGGCAATCATACTGGTAAAATACCCCATCTCCTCCGCCGTATCAGAAGGGCTGTAAAAGTTCTCCTGCCATGCCAGCTCCCGTTCTGCCGTTCCCGTCAGAATATAAAATCTGGAACTGGTAAGTGCCGAACGGCTTTTCGGCATCCGCTCCAGAGCCTGAGACAAAGCGTCTGTAAAATCCTGGGAGAAATCCGGCTGTGCACTTCTGGCTGAGCCGGAAATCAAACCACCGCTGTAGCAGGAATCAATTACCAGAATATTGGTTCCCAAAATCCCCTCAAATGCCTCTGCCAGCTCCGCAGCCGTCAGATACTGCCCGTCATCCGCCACAATGGCGGGGCTGCCTCCGTTATAGATCCCATGCCCGCTGAAATAAAAATAATTCCTAGAATCTGCCGTACTGTCTCCGAAGGTTTCCCGGATCAGTTCCTGAACACCGGCAACTGTATTGACCGTTTCGGAACAGCTGGCTACTGTCAGCGTGCCATAGGCGCACTCCAGTACCCTTCGAAAATTTCTGGCATCATTGGCCGGCGCCTCACCAAGTCCTGAACTCTGAGAATAGCTGCCCCGGGCCACCGCCACCAGCCGCACATCCTCCGCAGCATCCGCCCCGAAGAAAAACGAATTCCAGCAGACAAAAACCGCAAAAAACAAACAACAGATCCACGGACTTTTTCGTGTCCATGTCTTTTTTTCTCTGATCTCCAATCCGGCCACCTCACCTGTTCCGCCGCGGCACAGGACAGAAATGGAGCCCTGGCCGCTTTCCTTTTTCTGGTATTTTTTACATAGTAGCAGATTCCATTTCGATTTGCAAGCTTCCTCCGCATCCTGGCAAATGCTCCTTGAGAAATCTCTCTGAAAATGGTATACTTTTTCTGTCTGTTAATGAATTTTTAACCCGGAGGGTTTTTCCATGAATCATCGTACGCTCTTTTCTCTGCCCAAACGTCCCCGTCTGGCCTTGTTTCCCCAAAGTTTCGGCAGTGCCTTTCTGCTCTTTGTCCGGTTGCTTCCGCCCTGCCTGCTGTTTGAATACTGGATGTATCACACCCCAGTCTCTTTTACCATAAACGGACTTCACCTTGTCCTTTTTCTTTTCTGGGGCCTTCTGGTCCCGATGGCCTGTCAGATTCTTCCCCGCCTGAAAAAACGCCGGGACACTCTGACCTGGGGGCTTAAGACCGCTGCTCTTCTGGCATTATGTCTGGGCTTCTGTAAAGGGAGCCTGTATTCCAGGCTCCGGAGAACATCCCTTTTTCAAATGGATTACCGACTTTATCTGTCTCTCCTGCTGTTTTCCGTTCTGGTATCCTGGTTAGCAGCTTTTCTGTTCCGCAGCCGAAAAAGCGCTTCCTGAACGAAAATCCCCTTCCTGTCAGGCTGAAACTCCAGACAGGAAGGGGATTCTTATGTTAACTCATTATTAAATAAGTTGCCCGAGAAATGGGCCTTCCATCGATTTTTTCATGCTCTGCGTCTGCGCTTCGCTGCGGTCGGTACTTAACGCATCCCACTGGGACGCAGCACCTCAAAATCGACGCTCATTAAATCAAAGTCTTCACAAACTCCTTGGACGGGCTGGGGATTACCGCATAATCCAGAACCAGTCCTTCTTCTTTGATCATTGCAACTGTGGACTCTACGGCCTCGGTAACAGCTGCTACAGATCCTGTCAGCAGGACGTAAGACTTGCCGCACATACCGCGTGCCACACGAATTTCAAATACCGTCACTTCCGCAGTTTTTGCTGCATGATCCGCCGCCACAATCGCAGACGCGCCGGTAAAGGTCTCCACAACACCAAGAGCCTGTACATCGTCGATTTCTGCGGTGCAGGTCAGCGCTTTAAAAATGCTTTCATGGGGGTTACCCAGTACAAAGCTGTCAATCAGGCTTTCCGGATAAGTTTTCTGTGCAGCATCAACGGAAACTCTGATTGCACTCAGATCGCCGGTAAAGAGGATAATGAATTTACCGGGACATACTGTCTGAGCCTGGATCAGCTCAACATCTGCTGTTTTCACGATCAGGTCGGCTGCCTTGATACCGGTGGAAACAGTTTTATATTCTACCATTCCAATCGCTTTCATCATTCTCATCTCCATTATGCTTTAATACTTACAAAACTATCCGTTACTGCTGTGACGGTTCCGGCGATACTTGCATGGAGACAGCAGCCCAGAGCGCCTTCCGGCGGAGCTGCAATCTGCTGTCCGACAGCTACCGTATCTCCGGTCTTCACAGACGGTAAGCAGGGAGCACCGATGTTCTGGCGAAGCATCAGTTTCACCTCCGAAATCTGTTCCGGACATCCCACCATGGGAGCCGGTACGTCATAAGGCGCCAGACCCAGACGGTTCAGCAGACGATGCTCGGGAACTTTCCGCTCCTCCCGCATAGGACTTGCCACTCCTTTTCCGGGCTTGTCCGGAATCCGAACACCCTTGGAGCGCAGGCCGGCTTTATAAGCATCGAGAAGGCTTCTGGGAGACAGATCCTGATGACAGGAATACATTTCACAAAGTCCGCATGAGCAGCAGAAGAAGGAATTCAGGAAGGGCTCTACGTTATCCGTAATGCCATTCGCAATGGCTCTCATAAACTCATGGGGCTTAATGGACTGTCCCAGCAGATTTCTCGGACATAAGCTTGTACACATGGAGCACTGAGAGCAGACAGACATCGCGTTGCGGATATTCAGCTTGGATGAATGTCTGCGCTTGCTGATGGGCGGGCAGGAAGGCGGCAGCACCAGAACTGCCTTCGTGGTTTTTGTTACCACATCATTCAGAGAACAGATTCTTCCGGTCATGGGACCTCCCATAAGAAGAACCGCATCTTCTCTGGTAATACCACCTGCCATATCAATCAGGGACTTCACGGTAACACCCACCGGCACTTCAACAGTGACCGGCTTATTTACCAGTCCGGCAATCGTGACAAACTTGGTAACAACGTTTGTGCCGTATGTAACTTTGCGGTACAGATTCAGAACTGTCTCCACATTCACCACAACACAACCCACAAGAATCGGAATCTTGCCCTGGGGGACGATCTTTCCTGTGGTTTCATAAATCAGAACGACTTCATCACCGGCCGGATAGATATCCGGCAGTACGTGAAGCCTCAGGCTCTTATAAGCGCCAATACTGCTTCTTACTGCTTCAAGTGAGGCTGTGTAGGATTTCTTAACTGCAATTATTCCTTCGTTAGCTCCAAGTGCATCCACCAGCATCTGCATTCCTGAGAGAACCTCATTTACATGTTCAATCATCAACTGGCGGTCAACCTTAATCAAAGGCTCACATTCGGCACAGTTTAAGATAATGGTTTCTGCCTGGTCTGAAAGCTTGGCATGGGTCGGGAAACCGGCTCCGCCGGCACCAACTACACCGCCCTCAAATAAAGCTTTTTTCAAATCTACCATATTCACCATGTTCACTACTCCAACCTATCTATTCAGCGCAGCCTTCCGGACCCTGTCTTTTGGGCTGCATCGTGTAAAACGGACCTTTGAATCCGTTTTTCTGCTTTCCTATGAACGCAGACTGCGTTCAAACACGGAACATCGGCTGACAAACCGCTTAATTGCTTTCCACGATCACAATTTTCTGCGGATCATCCACAATTCCAACAACACAGGCATCCACCGGAGAATTCGGATCCGTCAGGCCAAGTCTTGCAGAGCTACCCGTCGTTACCAGCACAATATCTCCGATTCCGGCGCCCACATCATCCACCGCGACAATCCGCTCTGTTCCATGAGCCTTCATTTTCTCCATTGGATCCACGATCAGGAACTTATTTCCCACCAGATCCGGATTTTTTCTTGTACAGATTACGGTACCTACTACTTTGCCAATAATCATAGTCTCCTCATTCCCGGAATCCTATTTAATCAGGATTCCCATGTCTTTCGTGATGCCCAGACCGTTCGCTTCATCGGTATCAATGTGCATCTCCAGCGTAAAGCTGTCGTCCACACGAATCGGTACATCTTCAAAAGTACCGCCGCGTCCGCTCTCAAACCGAACCTTCACCACCTGCTTGTCCTTCACGCCGAAACGTTCCGCATCTGCAGGTGCCATGTGGATATGTCTTTTCGCGATAATGCATCCTTCCTTCAGATAAAGAACACCTTTGGGTCCTGCCAGCGCAATGGGAGCAGAACCTGCCAGATCACCGGAAAGACGCACCGGCGGATTAATGCCCAGACGAATGGCATCTGTCTTGGCCACTTCAACCTGGGATTTGCTTCTTTCGGGTCCCAGAATTCGTACGTTCTCAATGGCACGCAGCTTTGTGCCAATCAGTGTAACGCATTCCTGAGCGGCATACTGTCCGCCCATCAGATCTTTTTTCTTCGTAAGCTGATATCCTTTTCCAAAAAGCGTCTCAACATCTTCCCGGGTCAGGTGAACATGTCTGGCGGATACGCCGATGGGCACCTTATCTTCCGGATTGTAAACGTCAACGCCTTTGAGCTGTTCAATCACCAGCTTCGCGATCTCATTTACTAACTGTTGTTCCTGCATGTTCTATCCCTCTCTTTACAGGGTTCTTCACAAGGCGGGCACAGAAGCTGCGCCCGCCTTTTTCTTTAGATCTGCGGCAGAATCTTTTCTACGTCAGAATGGGGTCTCGGGATTACATGTACTGCAATCAGCTCGCCCAGCTTGCTTGCTGCTGCGGAACCTGCTTCAACAGCTGACTTCACAGCTCCAACGTCTCCGCGAACCATAACGCTTACCAGACCGGAACCGATTTTCTCAGTACCAACCAGAACAACGTTTGCTGACTTTAACATCTGGTCTGCTGCTTCGATCGAAGCTACAAGGCCTCTTGTTTCAACCATTCCTAATGCCTGAAATTCCATAATGATTTCCTCCTTACGCGGATGCCTGTCAGCATCTGCCATTTGCGGCCTGACGGCCATTATTTATGAAGCTTTGCGTACTTGCGTGCGCTGACTTCTACCAAATTCATAGTCTCCTGGTGAGGGTTTGCAATTACTGCGGAAGCCACGATATTTCCTACGGCTCTGTGTTTCGCCGCCTCTACTGCCTCAGTAACAGCGGAAACCTCGCCCTGGACAATGATGGTAACCAATCGGCCGCCCAGTTTCTTTTCCCATGTCAGGAATTTTACGTCTGCCGTTTTCAGCATGACATCCAGGGCTTCGATTGCGTCTGTGCAATTTGGCAGTTCAATCAATCCAATTGCTTTCATATTGTGCTTCCTTTTTGTTTATAATCAGATGGTCGGTAAGATTTTCTCTACATCGTTGTGCGGTCTCGGGATAACATGTACCGCTACCAGCTCACCCAGTCTGCCTGCTGCTGCTGCGCCAACTTCGGTAG